>JAFUPU010000070.1 GCA_017472635.1 Bacteroidaceae bacterium | reverse complement strand
TAAAAATCTTGTTACTTATTGTAGCCCGTAGGAGAGTCGAACTCCTCTTTAGAGAATGAAAATCTCTCGTCCTAACCGATAGACGAACGGGCCATCCTGTATCGCTTCCGCGACTTTTACAAGGGGTGTTTCCTTATTTGCGGTGCAAAGGTACACATTATTTTTATACTGGCAAAATATTTGGCGCTTTTTTTTTAAGTGATTAAATATCGAATTTGTTGCTTTTAGAGTGTAAGTGTAAGTAGTCCAATGAGATATGTAAAATCTACAGCTTTTTTGCTTGCTGCATTTTTTTTGTGAAATTGATTTGTTTTGCCTGGAAATCCCTTTTTTTATGTGAAAAGTTATATTTTGTGATTGAAGTTTTGTGTGTTAGGGGTAAAAAGCGTATTTTTGCTGTAGAAATGGAGAAAGAGTATGTTGGATAAGGTTCGTGCAGTGGTTTTGCGGGTCGTTAAATATGGTGACTCGAATCGTATTGTTGATATGTATACAGATACGGTCGGTAGGTCATCATATATAATAAGGTACGCGCGTAATAGCAGGCAGCGGGGTACTGGTGGGACGCTGTATATGCCATTGTCGTTGGTGGAGTTTGAATCTTGTAGCGTTAAACAAGGGCGTTTGTCTAAGGTGACTGAGGCTAAACAATTGTATCCGTTGTCTGCGATTCAGTTTAGTCCTGTGAAGTCATCAATAGCGTTGTTTCTCAGTGAATTCCTCTGTTATGCGTTGCGTGAAGAGCGTGAGAGTGCTTCTTTGTTTGCTTATTTGGTCTATTCCATACGTTGGTTGAACGACTGCAGGGAGGAGCAGGCGTCGAATTTTCATCTTGTCTTTTTGATGCGTCTGTCTCGTTTCTTGGGTGTGTATCCTAATCTGGATGGGTATGGTGTCGGATGTTATTTTGATTTGGTGGATGCAGCATTTGTAGAGACGTGTCCGACCCATACTGCATATCTGGCACCGGCTGAGGCTGCTTATGTGAAGATTCTGATGCGGATGAATTATGAAACGATGCATCTGTTTGCTTTTAGCCGGGTGCAGCGGGTACGCTGTTTAGAGGTGTTGAATCAGTTCTATAGTTTGCATATTCCGAACTTTCCTTTGTTGAAATCGTTAGGTATATTGAGGGAACTGTTTGATTGAAAGCTTTATGAGGTCTTCTCGGCTTTGGCGAACAAGAAAGAGCATTGAAGGCTCTAACCTTTTTTAATAAAATAAAGTGTGTTTATTGAAAAAAAAAGATTAATTTAGCGCCCGTTTAAGAGTTGAAGATAAATCGATATATGAAAAACAAGAATTATTGTGTAATATTGGCTGGAGGTGTAGGAAGTCGTTTGTGGCCTTTAAGCCGTAAAGGATTGCCTAAGCAATTTATAGATTTTTTCGGAACGGGACGTACATTGTTGCAACAGACCTATGACCGTTGTTGTCGGATTGTTTCGCCTGATCATATTTTTATAGTGACAAATAACGCATATACGGGTTTGGTGCACGAGCAACTTCCCGAGATTGATATGGGTCGTGTGTTGTCAGAACCTTCGCGACGAAATACAGCCCCTTGTGTGGCGTGGGCGGCTTGCCATATTTATTCTATAGAGTCTCAGGCGAATATCGTTATAGTACCTTCAGATCAGTTGATATTGAAGGAGAAAGATTTTGTAGATGCAATGTGTAAAGGTTTTCGTTTTGTTTCTGATTATCGCCGCTTGTTGTGTGTAGGCATGCGTCCGGTACGTCCGGAAACCCGGTATGGATATATACAGGTGGGAGATGATGGGAACGATGGCTTTTATCAAGTTAAAACGTTTACAGAGAAGCCCGAACGAGAATTGGCTGAAGTGTTTGTAGAGAGTGGTGAGTTTTATTGGAATGCGGGTATTTTCTTGGGAAATGTGGAGGTGATTGTAGAAGCCTTCAAGAGTTGTGTTCCTGAATTGGCTGCTCGTTTTGACTTTGAGCACAATGAAGGTGTGTATGGCGCTGATAGAGAGGAAGAGTTTATAAGGGAACAATATCAGTTCTGCCCCAATATATCGGTAGAGTATGGCATTTTGGAAAAATCGGATAATGTATATGTGATGCCGTGCGATTTTGGTTGGAGTGATTTGGGTACTTGGAGTACCTACTATGATGCTTTGGTTGAGGACGATGAAGGAAATGTGGTGTTGGCTGACGAGCATTTTATATATAATAGCCGGGCATGTATGGTGTTGACGAAAAACAGCGATAAAACGGTGGTCATGGAGGGGCTCGATAATTTTTTGGTGGTTGATACGGAAGATGTGTTATTGATTTGTCCGAAAGATGATGCGGGGTTGCTGCGTAAATATATGAATGATATTTATGTGAAAAGCGGGAACAAGTATATGTAGGCTATAGTGTCTTCATCATCTGTATAGCGAAAGTGCTGTGTTGAGAAGTTTGTTCTTTGCACAGCATTTTTTGTAGTTGTTTTTGTGCTGGTTTGCTTATGAGGAGAAAGTTCTGTTATGAAGTGAAATCATGACTTGTTTCGAGTTGTATCCTCCACTATTATCCACCTGAAAAATAGTCTTGGTAGTCAGATATTTATTGTTTTCAACAGTCGGTTGAAAACTTTTAGTGTTTTTTTTGATAAAAAATGTGGGGAATTGTGGGGAATTGTGTATTTTTACACCCGAATTTAAATTAATAAGGTGAAAATGGTTCAATTTATAGGCAGTAGTGACGCGAAAATTGATGTGAAAGGTCGGGTATTTTTCCCAGCTTCTTTCCGTAAAGTAATGCAGGAAGAAGGGGAAGAAGCTATGGTTATGCGCAAGGATGTTTTTCAAGATTGCCTGGTGCTTTATCCTGAGTCTATTTGGAAAAAGCAGTTAGCGATGCTTCGTGGTAAATTGAGCCGTTGGAGCAAAAGAGAGCAGATGATTTTTCGTCAGTTTGTGTCTGATGTTGAAGTGCTGCTCCCGGATAGTAACGGACGAATTTTATTGCCTCGTCGTTATCGTGAAATGGTATCTATAGAACAGGATGTCCGTTTTATCGGTATGTCTGACACGATAGAGGTGTGGGCTCGTGAGAAAGTAGAAGAACCATTCCTGCCTTTGGAAGAATTTGGTAGAGAGTTGGAAGAGTTGATGCGTGTGGAAGATGTGATGAGTGAAAACGAATAAGTGGGGTGAAATGAAGAAGGCTGAAGGGTATCATGTTCCGGTGATGTTGGCACCAGCTGTTGATGCGTTGGATATTCATCCGGGTGGGGTGTATGTTGATTTGACATTAGGCGGTGCGGGGCACTCGCGTGAGATATTGTCTCGTATGGATGAGAGTGCTCGTCTGTATGGCTTCGATCAGGACGAGGATGCAGAAATGAATATACCATTGGACCGACGATTTGTCTTTGTGCGTAGTAATTTCCGGTATGTGAAGAATTTCTTGCGCTATTATGGTGTGGATGGTGTAGATGGTATCTTGGCAGATTTGGGAGTCTCTTCACATCACTTTGATGATGCAAGTCGGGGATTTTCGTTTCGCTTTGATGGTCTGTTGGATATGCGTATGAACAAACGTGCCGGAGAGACTGCGGCAGATGTGTTGAATAGCTATAGTGAAGAGCGTTTGGCTGAGATTTTTTACTTATATGGTGAATTGAAGAACAGTCGTCGTTTGGCTGCGGAGGTGGTGAAAGAACGCAACTTGAAGGCATTGGTGACAATTGAAGATTTGTTGAGGGTAGTTCGCCCGATATTTGGTGCGGAACGCGAGAAAAAAGAGTTGGCAAAGGTCTTTCAGGCATTGCGTATAGAGGTGAATCATGAGATGGATGCATTGCGTGAAATGTTGCAGTCTACTATAGAGGTGTTGCGACCCGGTGGACGTCTGGTTGTGATTACCTATCATTCCTTGGAAGATAGGATGGTGAAGAACTTGATAAAGACCGGTAATGTTGAGGGCGTGAAGGATACGGATTTCTACGGAAGAGTTAAGGCTCCTTTCCGTAGTGTGAATAATCGGGTGATTGTTCCTGATGAAACGGAGTTGTTGGAGAATCCGCGTTCGAGAAGTGCAAAAATGAGAATTGCTGTTAAAATGGAGAATTATGGATGAAAGAGCGTTGAAAGATGAAGGTCGGGAAGGATTGAAACAATCACCTGCAAAAGAGGGGGATGAGAATGGCTTGTCTAATGGAAAGAAGATGACCTTGGCGCGAATTTTCCTTGGTGATTTCTTGTTGAATGACTTTTTGCTCCGACAAGCAGTGCTGATTGCTCTTGTGGTGGTTTATACGGTGTTTTATATAAGCAACCGATATTCTTGTCAGCAAGAGATGATTGAAATAGACCGTTTGCGTAAGCAGTTAGTGGATATAAAGTATGATGCGTTGACGCGCTCGAGTGAGCTGACTGAACGTACACGTCAGTCTCACATCGAAGAGTATGTGTCGGTGAGTGGAAGTGATTTGCAGATATCAACAAATCCTCCGTATGTGATAGAATAAAGTTGTTTGTTGCCTCATTAAAAATGAAAGCTGTTTTATGGGATTTAAAGATACTTCAGTTAATCGCTATCTGATAATCGTTGCTTTGATGGTGGTCGTGGCTATAAGCATTATAGCTAAGGCGGCTTTCATTATGTTTGCACAGCATGATTATTGGGAGCGGGTGGCAAATCGCTTTGTTAAAGAGAATGTAGTGATAAAGCCTGCCAGAGGGAATATATTGTCTTCGGATGGGCAGTTGATGGCGAGCAGTTTGCCTGAGTATAGGATCTTTATGGATTTTAAAACCTCGGAACGCGATCCTGAAAGAGCGGCTCGTGATCAATATCGGCGTGATACTCTTATTGAAAACAATTTGAATGAAATATGCGAAGGGTTGCACCGGATTTTTCCGGATAAGAGTGTGGCGGAGTTTAAGAGTGTGATTAAAAAAGGGAAGGAACTCAGGAAACGCAATTGGCCTCTTTATCCGAGTCGGATATCCTATATTCAGTATAAAGAGGTAAAACGTTTGCCAGTCTTTCGGATGAGCCAATATCGCGGAGGGTTCATAGGAAAAAGTTTTCAGCGCAGGAAGAAACCTTTTGGCTCTTTGGCTATGCGTACTTTGGGAGATATGTTCGCAGGGTATCCGGATTCAGCCAAGAACGGATTGGAGATGGCTTATGATTCCATATTGCGGGGAGAGACAGGAATTACTCACCGGCAGAAGGTGATGAATCAATTTTTGAATATAGTTGACAAGCCGGCTGTTGATGGTTGTGACATCGTGAGTACGATAGATGTGAACATGCAAGACATAGCAGAGAAAGCGTTGGTTGACAAGCTTGAAGAGTTGAAAGCTATTAAAGGAGTTGCTATGTTGATGGAGGTCAAGACAGGGGAGATTAAAGCCATCGTAAATATGACGAGAGCCGGAGATGGGAAGTATTATGAGATGCAGAACCATGCCGTTTCAGCTTTAATGGAGCCCGGTTCTACTTTTAAGACCGCTTCTATCATGGTTGCTTTGGAAGATGGAGTGGTAGATACAACAGATGTGGTAGAAACAGGGAATGGAGTGTATAATATGCATGGCAGTAAGATGAGAGACCACAATTGGTATAAAGGTGGTTATCAGACAATCTCCGTTCCTCGTGTATTGCAGGTATCCTCTAATATAGGGGTTTCTCGGATTATCGATGAGAATTATGGTCAAAATCCAGGCAAGTTTGTTGACGGCTTATATAAAATAGGTATAAACGCAGACTTGGATTTGCCTTTTAAAGGGTCGGCAAATGCCCGAATACGTCATCCGCGTGATGGAAGGTGGTATAAAACAACGCTCGCTTGGATGTCGATAGGGTATGAAACACAAATTCCTCCTATTAATACGTTGACCTTTTACAATGCTATTGCCAACGATGGAGTGATGGTAAAACCTAAATTCGTAAAATCAATTATGCGTGACGGGCAGATAATTGAAGAGATACCAACGGAGGTCATAATCCCCTCTATTTGTTCGGAAACGACATTGGGTAAAGTGCAAGCAATGTTGGAAAGTGTGGTAAGTGTCGGATTAGGAAAGATGGCGGGAAGTAAACAATTTAAAGTTTCAGGAAAAACAGGTACAGCCCAAGTTGCAGGTCCCGGTGGATATAAGGCAGGTCGATTGCAGTATTTAGTGAGTTTTTGTGGATATTTCCCATCAGAAGCTCCGAAATATACCTGTTTGGTAGCCATTCATAAGTATGGACCAGGCGCGTCAGGAGGAGGAATGGCAGGTCCTGTATTTAGCCGTATAGCGGAAAGAGTGATGGCTGGAAGTCTGAAGCGTAGCATTGATGAAGCGATAGATAGTACGTCAGTAGTGATACCGGATGTGAAATATGGAGATTTGTATCAGGCTCGTATGGTTATGGACGAGTTAGATGTACAAAGTGAGTGGGAACTCATTGATGGTGGACGGCAAATTTTTGGCAAAGCAGTTAGTCATGAAGATGGGTTGTTGCTATGTGAAATGGATTTGAATGACCAGAAAGTACCTGATGTGAGAGGCATGGGAGCGAAAGACGCTGTATACCTGTTGGAAAGTAGAGGCATGAAGGTCCTTTTGTCGGGAGTGGGGAAGGTCGTGAAACAGAGTGTTCCTGCTGGTAGCAGACCGGTGAAAGGTCAAGTGGTAAAATTGGTTCTGAAATAATAAAAGATAAAAGTTATGAAACTTGGTGAGTTGATAAAAACTGTGAGCGTTGTTGAAGTATGTGGTGGAGACGATATAGAGGTGACTGGGATAGAGATAGACTCAAGAAAAGTTGCACCTGGGCATCTGTTTGTTGCAGTAAAAGGTTCCTTGACTGATGGACACGCTTATATAGAGAAAGCAATAAAAGCAGGTGCTGTAGCCGTTTTGTGTGAAGAGATGCCAACAACACTGAATGAGAAGGTGGTGTATGTGAAAGCTCTTGATACCGAGAAACTGGTTGGTCCTTTGGCTTCACGTTTTTATGGAGATCCGACAGGAAAGATGAAACTCGTAGGAGTGACAGGAACCAATGGAAAAACAACCATAGCGACATTGCTCTATAAACTGTTCCTGAAGTTAGGACATCGGGTGGGATTAATTTCTACTGTTTGCAATTATGTGAATGAAGAGGCTTATCCGACAACTCATACAACTCCGGATGCTATAACGTTAAACAAGCTGTTGCATAAAATGGCTTCAGCAGGTTTGGAATATGTTTTTATGGAGGTTAGCTCACATTCTGTAGTCCAACATCGTATAGGCGGATTGTGTTTTGCCGGAGGTATTTTTACGAACCTCACCCGTGACCATTTGGATTATCATAAAACATTTGATAATTACTTGAGAGCGAAGAAGGAATTTTTCGATCATCTTCCTAAAGATGCTTTTGCATTGACAAACTATGATGACAAGCATGGGAAAGTGATGTTGCAGAACACAATGGTCCATTCGGTAGCAGGATATTCATTAGAACGTGTTTGTGAGTTTAAAGGGCGTGTACTTGAGGACCATTTGAACGGGATGTTGTTGGAAGTGGATGGTACAGAAGTGGCAGTGCATTTTACAGGGCGTTTTAATGCTTCTAATCTGTTGGCTGTATATGCCGGAGCCAGGTTGTTAGGAAAATCGAAGATGGAAGTATTGGAGGTGTTGAGTATGTTGACACCGGTAGAAGGTCGATTTGAACAGGTTTTTTCTGATAAGGGTTTTACGGCTATTGTGGACTATGCTCATACCCCCGATGCATTGGCTAATGTGTTAGATACGATAAAAAGTGTGCAGGCCGGAAAGTCGGGAGAGATCATCACAGTAGTAGGTGCAGGAGGAAATCGTGACAAAGGAAAACGTCCGTTGATGGCTCATGAGGCTGTATTGCGGAGTGATAAAGTGATAATCACATCGGATAATCCGCGTGATGAGAATCCCACAGATATTATAGCTGATATGATGGCAGGGGTGGAAGAAAGCGAAAGGAACAAAGTGCTGCAAATTGTGGATAGACGTACAGCCATACAGACAGCATGCTTATTGGCAAAAAAAGGTGATGTGATATTGGTGGCAGGAAAAGGACATGAGAAGTACCAGGAGGTAGCGGGCGTGCGTCATCATTTTGACGACAAGGAAGTGCTGCAGGAATACATGTCCTGACAATCAAGTTGTAATTACTCAATTTTAAATATATGTTATATAACCTATTTGAATATTTGCATGAGTTGGATGTGCCAGGAGCTGGTATGTTTGCTTATGTCTCTTTTCGTTCGTTGATGGCTGTAATTATATCGTTGCTTGTATCGACGGTGTTTGGTAGCCATTTTATTACTTATTTGCGTAAAAAACAGATAACCGAGACACAACGTGATGCGGCTATAGACCCGTTTGGCGTAACCAAACAGCATGTGCCATCGATGGGAGGTGTCATTATCATAGTCTCAATTTTGTTGCCTTGCCTGCTTTTGGGCAGACTTGATAATATATATATGCAGTTGATGCTGATAACTACGGTATGGTTAGGAGCATTGGGTTTTGCAGATGATTATATAAAAATATTCCATCGTAACAAAGAAGGATTGCATGGTTGGTGTAAGATTGTGGGACAGGTCGGATTGGGGCTGATAGTTGGCTTGACACTCTATTTGAGTCCGGATGTAGTGATAAAAGAGAATATTGAAGTAGCAGATAGTATTAGTGGAAAAGTGGAAGTGGTACACCAGAGTGAAGCGCAGAAAGTGACAAAAACGACGATACCTTTTGTGAAGAACAATAATTTTGACTATGCGGATTTGTTGTGGTTCTTAGATGATGAGTTGGCACAGACCGGTGGATGGATATTATTTGTGATAGTGACGGTATTGGTTGTTACTGCTGTGTCTAATGGTGCCAACCTGAATGATGGGATGGACGGAATGGCAGCCGGCAATTCTGTGATAATAGGGGCGACATTAGGTATTTTGGCATATGTGTCAAGTCATGTGGTGTATGCCCGATATCTGAATCTGATGTTTATTCCCGGATCAGAGGAACTAGTGGTGTTTATCTGTGCCTTTGTAGGAGCGTTGATAGGTTTCTTGTGGTACAATGCTTATCCGGCACAAGTGTTTATGGGAGATACAGGTAGCTTGACGATTGGTGGAGTGATAGCTGTGTTTGCCATCATCATACACAAGGAATTGTTGATTCCTTTGTTGTGTGGTGTATTTTTGGTTGAAAACTTATCGGTGATAATGCAAGTGAGATATTTTAAGACAGGAAAGCAAAAAGGAGTGAAAAGGCGGATATTCAAACGCACGCCTATTCACGATCATTTTCGCACTCCGATACAGTCGCTTGACCCTGAATGTCGCTATTTGGTGACCAAACCGACTGCTGTATTTCATGAATCGAAAATAACCGTGAGATTTTGGATTGTCACCATCGTGTTGGCAGCTTTGACAATTATAACATTGAAAATAAGATAGTGTGAAAGAAAAAGGGAACCGGAGGTGTATCTTCTGGTTCATCCCCCAAAGGGTTAAAGTTTAAGAAAACAGGAAATGGAAAAGAATAGGAAATTGATAGTAATTCTCGGAGCCGGTGAAAGTGGTGTGGGAGCAGCGTTGTTAGCCGTAGCTAAAGGGATGGATGTATTCGTGTCTGATGCAGGTAACATAGCCGAGCGATACAAGCAGGAACTGGAAGCCCATGGAATCTCATACGAAGAGGGGGGGCATAGCAAGTGGTGGCTTGAACAAGCTGTAGAGGTAATAAAAAGTCCGGGCATAGCAGATGAAACACCGGTGATGAAGGAGGTGAAGGCTTGTGGAATACCGGTGATATCTGAAATAGAGTTTGCAGGTCGTTATACCCAGGCACGGATGATATGTGTGACAGGAAGCAATGGCAAGACTACTACGGTGTCATTGGTATATCATATTTTGAAGGCTGCGGGTGTAGATGTCGCATTAGCCGGTAATGTAGGTTGTAGTTTGGCACGTCAGGTGGCAGCGGGTGATCATGCATGTTATGTTGTAGAGTTAAGCAGTTTTCAACTTGAAGGGATGTATGATTTTAGGGCACATGTAGCCGTATTGTTGAATGTGAGTCCTGACCATCTTGATCGCTATGGAGGCGAAATGATGCGTTATGTGGATGCCAAATTGCGTATCGTGCAGAACCAGCAGCCGGGTGATGCATTGGTATATTGGGCTGACGACCCGATTATTGGAGGACGTCTGAAGGAGAAGGCTTCAGAGGTGGAAGCTGCACTTTATCCGTTCGCTGCTGAAACTGGTGAAAGAGATGTTGCGGCTTGGACGGATGGAGAAAAACTTTATTGGGACAGACCCGTGGCTTTTAATATGGAATTGGAAGACTTGGCACTCACCGGTGTACATAACTACTATAATTCGATGGCTGCCGGATTGTCAGCATTGGTGTCGGGAGTACGCAGTGATGTTATTCGCGAAGCCTTGGGTACGTTTAAAGGAGTGGAACACCGCCTTGAAAAGGTGGGTATGGTAAAAGGAGTCGAGTTTATCAACGACTCGAAAGCCACGAATGTGAATTCGGCATGGTATGCGTTGCATAGCATGACGAAACCTACCATATTGATATTAGGTGGAAAAGACAAGGGAAATGATTATGCTGAAATAATTCCATTGGTAAAAGAGAAATGCAAGGCGTTGGTGTATATGGGATTGCACAATGAGAAACTGCATAGTGTGTTTGACCCGTTGGGTCTGCCCGTACATGAAGTACATTCAATGGTGGATGCGGTGAATGCCGCTTATGGTGAAGCCGTGGAAGGAGATGTGGTGTTGTTGAGTCCTTGTTGTGCCAGTTTTGACCTGTTTACCAGTTATGAAGACAGGGGACAGAAGTTTAAGGCATGTGTCGAAGAACTGCGGAACAGATGAGGGTAATACCTGAATAAGTTATAATTTTAATTGTCGTTTTTTAGATGGATCTGATAAAATCTTTATTCGGTGGTGACAAGGTGATATGGATAATCTTCATGTTGTTATGTATGATATCAATCGTGGAGGTCTTCAGTGCTGCCAGTACGCTTACTTATAAGAGTGGCGATCATTTGGCTCCTATCTCACAGCATTGTCTGTTCCTGTTGGTAGGTTGTGCTGTGGTGGTGGCTGTACACAAGTTGCCTCACAAGCTTTATCGGTTGATACCGGTCGTAACGTTACCGGTTTCGGTCGTATTGCTGGTGGTGACTATGTTTACTGCTGATAAGGTTAACTCTGCAGCTCGTTGGATGACGATTGCAGGCATTCAGTTTCAACCATCAGAGATTGGAAAAATGGCAGTTGTGACATCGGTGGCGCTGATATTATCAATGTTGCAGCAGGCGGATGGTAGTGCACATCCTAAAGCCTTCAAATATATCATGCTTACCGGAGGGGGGGTATGCGCACTGATTTTACCTGAAAACTTCTCAACCGGAGCGTTGCTGTTTGCCGTATGCATCCTGATGATGGTGGTAGGCAGAGTACCTTTCAAACAATGGGGAAGGCTGGTTGCAGGATTGGTGTTGTTGGTCGTAACTGCAGCAACAGTGGCATGGAGTGTACCCGATGATACATGGCGTAAGGTACCTATGGCACATCGGGTACCGGTGTGGAAAGCACGTGTGACTGAGTTTATAGCCCCAGAGCGAGTGCCTCCTATGGAGTACGATATCAATGAAAAGGCACAAACAGCCCATGCGCATATAGCTATAGCCAGCAGTAACTTGTTTGGCAAAATGCCAGGGAACTCGGTAGAAAGAGACTTCCTTTCACAAGCTTTTTCTGATTTTATTTTTGCCATCATCATTGAAGAGTTGGGACTCTTGGGAGGAGGAATGGTCATATTCCTTTATATAATATTACTTATACGCGTGGGGCGTATTGCTGCACAGTGCGACAAGAAATATCTGTCGTTCATGATAATGGGGATAGCGTTGCTGTTTGTGGCGCAAGCATTGCTGAACATGATGGTGGCTGTGGGGCTCTTCCCTGTAACCGGACAACCTTTGCCTTTGATCAGTAAAGGAGGAACGTCTACCCTGGTAAACTGTGTGTACATAGGTTTGATATTGGGGGTAAGTCGCTATGTGGAGCAGCTTAGGAAACAGACTGCTCAACAAGAGATTGAAGCGGTTGTGAGTGATGAGGATACGACCGGATTGGTAGTTGATAGTAATGATGAACCAAGAAATTGATGACAAGATTGGACAGATTGTAGTTTTTTAATTCGATATACGTGATGGCAGAACAAAAACATACTCAAAATATGGACACTCCGATGAGGGTGTTGGTGAGCGGAGGTGGAACAGGCGGACACATCTTCCCGGCATTGGCTATAGCAAAGGCATTGCAAAAAAGATGTCCGGACATCCAACTACATTTCGTAGGAGCACAGGGAAGAATGGAAATGACGCGTGTGCCGGCAGCCGGATATAGCATTGAGGGACTGCCGGTAGCAGGTATTGACCGGAAAAATCCGCTTAAAAATCTGGTCGTGATTGCAAAACTGCTGAAGAGTTTTTGGGCAGCTCGCAGCATCATCAGACGATGGAGACCACAGGTAGTGGTAGGCGTAGGTGGATATGCCAGTGCGCCTACACTGCAGATGGCGGCTTGGATGGGAATTCCCACATTGATACAAGAGCAAAACTCATATGCAGGAGTTACCAACCGCATACTGGGGCGTAGCGCCAAATGCATCTGTGTAGCCTATGAAGGTATGCAACGTTTCTTTAGTAAAGACAAAATAGTGTTGACCGGAAACCCCGTGCGCGAAGAACTTGTGCATGCAAAAGCCCGTCTTGTCAGGGATGAGGCTGTTGCTGCTATGGGACTTGATCCCACCAAACCGGTAATCCTGGTCTTGGGAGGAAGTCTTGGGGCACGCTCTATCAATGAGGGCATGATGGCAGGCATGCATCTTATCCCACAGGCTGACGTGCAGGTGATATGGCAGACCGGTAAGTATTATCATGGTCAAATAGTGCAGCGTCTTGCTGAAAACACCCCGATGCCGATGTTACAGGTCAAAGACTTTATCCCCGATATGGGGCTTGCCTATGCGGCGGCAGATTTGGTCGTCTCGCGTGCCGGAGCCGGTTCGATCTCTGAACTCTGTCTCTTGGAAAAGCCTGCGATATTGATACCTTCTCCTAATGTAGCTGAAGATCATCAGACAAAAAATGCGCAGGCACTTACAGACCGGGGAGCGGCTCTTTTCCTTGCAGACAAAGAGGCGGCGGTCGGCAAACTGCTGCCATTGGCTATAGAGACCGTGAAAGATCACGAGTTGCTGAAGAAACTTTCAGAACAGATACGTCAGATGGCAAAGCCTGAGGCTGCTCATGAGATAGCCGCATTGGTGTATTCGTTGGCTGAAAATGAAATGAAGAGTTAAAGTAACACAAGACTGCAAAGCTGATGACAGGAGCGAACTGATTATTCAGGCATAGCTCTTATCAGCCTTTTGGAAAGTAAATTGTCAAGATTGTGAATTGTATATGGATTTGGAGCAGGTAAAGAGCGTATATTTTATTGGAATTGGGGGAATAGGTATGAGTGCTATTGCCCGTTATTTCATGGCAAAAGGCAAGCGGGTTGCCGGGTATGATCGCTCGCCCAGCGAACTCACCGCTCGCCTTGAGACAGAAGGAGCTGAAATACACTATCACGAGAGTGTAGAGCAGATACCGGCATATTGTCGGGGTGACCATGATTCGGTATTGGTCATTTATACACCGGCTATACCGGAGACACATGCCGAGTTGGTGTATTTCACTAATCAGGGGTTCCAGCTTATGAAGCGTGCCCAAGTGTTGGGGCTGATTACCCGTGCAGAGAAGGCCTTGTGTGTAGCCGGAACGCATGGAAAGACTACAACATCGACTATGTTGGCTCATCTCATCCACCAGTCAGAGAGTTGTAAGTGTGATGCTTTCTTGGGGGGAATATCCAAAAACTATGGAACAAACTGCCTGCTTGATAAAGATAGTGACTATGTGGTGGTCGAGGCTGACGAGTTTGACCGGTCATTTCATCACCTGCAGCCTTTTATGACAGTAATCACTTCTGCCGAACCGGACCATCTTGACATTTACCATACCCCCGAAGCTTATATCGAGAGTTTTGTTCATTATACAACACTTGTAAGGCAAGGCGGATACCTGATAATGCACCACAAGGTCAGCCTGACTCCTTCACCTGCACCGGGTGTAAAGGTATATACCTATGGTCGCGAAGAAGGAGATTTCCATGCCGGAAATATACGTATAGGGGGGGGTGAAATATGGTTTGACTATCACTCGCCCTTGGGTGATATTTATGATGTCAACTTGGGTGTGCCGGTGAGCATCAATATCGATAATGGTATTGCTGCAATGGCTATGGCGCAACTGGCAGGGGTATCTGATGAGGATATCAAGCGTGGAATGGCTACATTCCGGGGGGTTGACCGCCGATTCGATTTTAAACTCAAGAGAACAGATAAGGTCTATTTGAGTGACTATGCTCATCACCCGTCAGAAATCAGGCAAAGCGCCCTCTCGCTGAAAGAGTTGTATGCAGAGAAACGGATTACTGCAGTATTCCAACCTCATCTCTATAGCCGCACACGTGACTTTTACCAAGAGTTTGCCGAGAGCCTTTCGCTCTTTGACGAAGTGATATTGCTTGATATTTATCCGGCGCGCGAACTCCCTATTCCGGGAGTGACCAGCCAGCTTATCTATGACCACCTGGATGCAGGTGTCATAAAGACAATGTGTCGCAAAGATGAACTCCTCGACCTGCTAAAGGCTCATGACGGTCTGGAGGTGTTGGTGACATTGGGAGCCGGAGATATAGAAGATATGGCTCAAGATATAACCCGAATATTGGAATGACAATGATAAAACGCATATTCCTCATACTCGCTCTGTTGGTAGTCACTGCCTATTTGGCTTTTTCTGTCATTTGGTTGGCTACCCCTCCTCAAGGCAGGTTGTGCAAGGGGGTGCAGGTGGTAGTTGTTGATAGTACAGAAGGTGGCTTTGTGTCAGTACAGGGTGTGCGTGAGATGATAGAACGCTTGGGCGAATGCCCCTTGGGAAAACCGCTTGACAGCATCCGGCTTTATCGGATTGAGCAAACCCTTCAGAAGCATCCTTTCATCGAACGTGCCGAGTGTTATAAGTCTTTGTCGGGATATGTGTGTGTGGATATACACGGACGATGTCCGGTCATGCGTGTGATTGACCACTTGGGCAGCAGCTATTTCATAGACAAGGGCGGACATATCATGCCCAGTGGTGGAGGGGCTGCCCAGTTACCTGTTGCTACAGGGCACATCACTCATGAGGTGGCAACCACTGTACTATATGAACTTGCCTTATTGCTGCAAAAAGATGATTTCTGGGGCAATCAGATAGAACAAGTGAATGTAACAGCAGAGGGGGAATTGGAGTTAGTGCCTCGTGTGGGCAATCACCTGATAAATCTGGGAAAACCGCGTGCTGTCGAGCATAAGCTTGAACGGGTAAAAACGTTCTATGAAAAGGTGTTGAACCGTGTGGGGTGGAACCGATATGCAGCAATCAATGTCGAGTTTGACAATCAGATTATCTGTACCCGAAGATGAAAGAAAAACTTGAAATAAAAATATATACGACAATAAAATATGGGAATGATAAAAGACTTTATGGTGGCTGTAGAACTGGGTTCCAGCCGGATTACGGGAGTTGCCGGACAAAAGAATGCCGATGGGAGTCTGCGTGTGCTTGCCTATGCAAGTGAAGATGCCTCTGCTGCTATCCGCAAAGGGGTGGTCTTGAACATCGAGAAGACAGCGTTGGCTATTACTTCTATTGTCAATAAGCTTGAGGCACAGCTTGATGCTTCTATAGGCAAGGTCTATGTAGGCATCAGTGGGCAGTCGGTGCACAGTGTGTGTGGAGTCGTCTCAAAGCAATTGGGTGAAGAGACGTTGATTACAAAAGAGATTGTCGACTCGCTTGCCCGTACCAATCAGACTTCGGTTACCGGAGAAACTGAATTGCTCGAGGTGATTCCTCAAGAATATAAGGTAGGCAGCAGTCTGCAGGCAGATCCGGTGGGGGTGATGGCTTCACATATCGAGGCACGTTATGTCAATGTTGTGGCACGAGGTTCGGTACGCAGTAAGATTGAGCGTAGCTTTGCACAGGCCGATGTCAAGATTGCCGATCTTTTGGTCAGTCCTATAGCTCTTGCCAAGGTGGTGCTTACCGATGCTGAGTTGCGTGCCGGTTGTGTGTTGGTTGACTTTGGTGCAGCCACCACTACCGTACAGGTGTGGAAAGATCACATTCTGCGTCATTTGGCGGTAATACCTTTGGGTGGCGATAGTATCAATCGTGACATATGCAGCTTGCAACTTGAAGATGCTTCTGCCGAGCAGCTTAAAGTCGAGCATGGTTCCTGCTACATTGATGAAGAAACCCCTTCTGATTCACAACCTTACGTATATACTTCACTTTGTGGGAAAAAGGTGTCTGACCGTCTTCTGAGTGAGATTATCGAGGGACGTCAAGAAGAGATTATAGCCAACGTTTGGCATCAGGTACAGCTTTCGGGGTATGCCGACAAGTTGCTTTCAGGTATGGTTGTCACCGGTGGAGGTGCGGCTATGCGTGGTTTGGAGCAGTTGGCTATTAAAAAGACAGGGCTTTCGAAATATCGTTTCGCCTCTTATGTGGTAACGCCTGTCGAAAGCACTACTCCCGAGATGCTTGCCCGCAATGGTCGTCTGTGTACGGTGTTGGGACTCTTGTCTGCAGCGCGTGAAAATTGTCGTGAGATAGAGATTTCAGGCGGACTTTTTGCCGGCGATGGCGAGAGTGCTTCTCCACAGTCTACTCCACAAGACGAAAAACTTGCTGAAGCACTGATTGCACAACAACTGCTCGAGGCACAGAAAGAGGCTGAAGCTGCCCGCCTTGCTCAAGAAGCGGCTGATGCTGAAAAAGAGCGTCAGATTCGCGAAGAGAATATGCGTCGCGAAAAAGAGCTGTTAGAGCAGCAACGTTTGCAAGAGAAGGAGCGTCGTGATCGTGAAAAACGCGAGAAGTTCCGCAACAGTTTCTTGGGTAAGATGAGTGAGCGTATAGCCCGTTTCGGCAATGATATCCTTAATGGAGAGAATTGACGCTTGCTATATCCGGACAGTCGGATGAGTGTGTGACACCCTGATAACTTTAATTTTTTAATTTTTAATTTTCAATTCAATGAATACAGATACCTTGTCGTTTGACTTCCCGACGCGGAGTTCAAACATCATAAAAGTGATAGGAGTCGGCGGTGGCGGTAGCAATGCTGTCAAAAATATGTTTAAAGAGGGCATCCACGATGTCACCTTCGTCTTGTGTAATACCGATCGTCAGGCTCTTGACAGTTCCGATATTCCGGTGAAGATACAGCTTGGACCTCAAACAACCAAAGGGCTTGGAGCAGGTGCCGACCCTGAAGTTGCGCGTAAGGCTGCTGAAGAGAGCATTGAAGAGTTGCGTGCACTTTTTAACGACGATACCCAAATGGTTTTCATTACTGCCGGTATGGGTGGAGGTACGGGTACGGGTGCGGCTCCTGTCGTTGCACGTATCGCCAAAGAGATGGGTATGCTTACCGTTGGTATTGTCACCATCCCTTTCCAGTTCGAGCGGAAAAACAAGATTGTTCAGGCACTCAAGGGGGTCGAACAAATTGCGGGTAATGTAGATGCCCTGCTTGTCATCAACAACGAACGTCTGCTTGAAATCTATCCAAGCCTGCCTATCGAAGAAGGTTTCCGGGTTGCAGATGAGATGTTGACCACTGCCACCAAGAGTATAGCCGAAATCATTACTGTTGAGGGTATCATCAATCTCGACTTCCGCGATGTCAGCAAGATTCTCAAGGATGGAGGTGTTGCCATCATGAGTACCGGTACCGGTGTGGGTGAGAAGCGGCTCGAGAAGGCTATCAACAATGCACTTTACTCTCCTTTGCTCAACAACAACGATATCTATTCTTCACGTAAGATACTGTTTAACATTTACCAGAGTCCCAGCAATCCGCTTATCATCGAAGAGATTGACGAACTCAATAAGTTTATGGACCGTTTTGAACTCTCAGATATCGAAGTTATCTGGGGTATGGCTCGCGATGAGTCGTTGGGCGACGAAGTCAAGATTACTCTCATAGCCACCGGTTTCAACATGGGACATATTCCGGGAATGCAGCAGGCCGTCTCTGAACGCGATGCTGTCAGCGAGCGCGAACGCATCCAACGTGCCGAAGAAGAGCAGGCTATCGTAGCCAAATATTATGGTGGTCCGGGTCAGGTCCGCAAGCGTTCTGTGCGTGCTTTCATATTCCAGGATACTGATCTCGACAACGACGATCTCATTGCTTCTATTGAGTCTTCTCCAGCCTATCGTCGTACGTTCAAGGAACTTGAGGAACTTGAAACCCGCACCTCCTCTCTCTCTTCTGCCAACCAGTCGTCACCGTCTGCTGCCTCTGCTGCAGCTACACCCGAAGAGGGCATTATCGCATTTTAATCCGATTGCGCTTCGCGGTTGATTGGTTGATTGCGCTTACGCGCGGTTGAGGAGTTGATAGTTCATAGTTGCATATAATAAATAATCCGCGTCATCCGTGCCTAAAAGAGGTTGAGTGGTTATTGGTTTATCGGTAGAAATAAATATTAATCCGCTTCTAAAAAGAGTAGCCGCTTCATAAATGAGTGAACCCCGAAAGTCAGTTGAAAGACTTTCGGGGTTCATTCTGTTTATTTACACCCTTCAACTTGTCGGGTTGTCAGTTTGAGGGGGTTATTCATGTCTGCTGTAGTTAGGTGCCTCAGAGGTGATGGATACATCATGCGGATGACTCTCCAATACTCCGGCTCCGGTAATGCGGGTAAATTTGGCTTTGTGCAACTCTTTGATGTCTGCCGCTCCGCAATATCCCATACCGGCACGCAGTCCGCCTACCAGTTGGTATATCACCTCATACAATGTTCCCTTATAAGGTACACGTGCAGCAATACCTTCGGGTACCAGCTTCTTTGTCTCTTTCACCCCACCTTGGAAATAGCGGTCAGCACTTCCGTGTTCCATAGCTTCCAGTGAACCCATGCCACGGTATGACTTGAACTTTCTTCCGTTAAAGATGATGGTGTCTCCCGGTGCCTCTTCTGTACCGGCTACCAGCGAACCTATCATTACGCTGTATCCTCCGGCTGCCAATGCTTTGACCACATCTCCTGAATAGCGCAGTCCACCATCAGCTATCAGAGGCACTCCGGTACCTTCCAGTGCTTTGGCTACATCATATACGGCTGAGAGTTGGGGTACTCCTACTCCTGCCACTACGCGGGTGGTACATATCGAACCGGGTCCTATTCCCACTTTCACTCCATCAGCTCCGGCTTCTACCAACATCTTGGCTGCTTCTCCGGTAGCGATATTTCCCACTACAATGTCAATTTCGGGGAAACATTTTTTGGCTTCGCGCAATTTCTCTATCACACCTTTTGAGTGTCCGTGTGCAGTGTCTATCACAATTGCGTCTGCTCCGGCATCTACCAATGCCTTCATGCGTTCGAGTGTGTCGGCTGTCACTCCCACTCCGGCAGCCACTCTCAGTCGTCCTTTCGAGTCTTTGCATGCCATGGGCTTGTCCTTTGCCTTGGTGATATCTTTATAGGTAATCAGTCCTATCAGCTTTCCGTCTTTGTCGGTTACCGGCAGTTTCTCTATTTTGTTCTCCTGCAAGATTCTTGTAGCCGTTTCCATGTCGGTGCTCGAGTGGGTGGTGATGATGTTTTCTGTTGTCATCACTTCGTCAATGTGTCTGTCCAGGTTCTTTTCAAATCTCAAGTCCCTGTTAGTCACAATGCCCACCAGATTGTTCTCGTCATCTACAACCGGTATTCCTCCGATGTGGTATTCTCCCATCAGTGCCAGTGCATCTTTCACGGTCGAGCCTCTTTTTATGGTCACCGGGTCATAAATCATTCCGTTCTCAGCACGTTTGACTATAGCCACTTGGCGTGCCTGTTCCTCTATCGACATGTTCTTGTGTATAACACCTATTCCACCTTCGCGTGCAATGGCTATGGCCATCTTGGCTTCGGTGACCGTGTCCATGGCAGCAGTCACAAATGGAATTTTCAACTCTATGTTGCGTGAAAACTTTGTAGTCAGCGCTACTGTACGGGGCAGCACTTCTGAATAAGCGGGGATTAACAATACATCATCGTAGGTCAATCCATCCATTACGATTTTATCGGCAATAAATGACATATGGTATGTACTTTTGAATTTTTATTGCGTGCAAATTTAAGCAATTTATTCAAGCTACACAAACAATCATGGTTAAAAAGTGCTTGTAGCCTTTCATAATGTCGGTTTGTGGCAACTTCGTTTCCTCCTTTGCCTCTTTTAATACCTTATATTATATAATAAGAGGGAATCTTTCTTTGTGGTAGAAAAGGTGGCTATATATGTAATCATAAGATTTTCCATCTATTTTTTTTGTTTCTCTATTTAGCGTATGCTCTTTTATGCTTACCTTTGCGCTATTAAAATTTCAAAACGATGCAAAACAAGAAACATTTGTTCCTTTTGTGGAATCTTTTACTCTTTTCAGTTATGCCTGCAATGGCAATAGGAGTCAAAGGCATTATTCCGGCTTACAACCAAGTGGGACCCTCCGTGATGCCCGATACGATAGCTCCCGTTGTGGCACCTTTTGAGATGCCACAACCGGTCCGTCCGATGTTTAAAGACCGTCGGGTAGTTCTCTCTTTGGATGATACCGAGGGTACGTTGCATACCTCCCGGTTGCAACAGGCTATCGATCAGATGGCTCTTCAGGGAGGAGGAACCGTTGTCGTTCCGCAGGGAAAATGGCGTACCGGTCGTCTGGAACTGAAGAGTGGGGTGAACTTGCATCTTGCCGAAGGGGCAGAACTCCATTTCAGTGGAGACATCAAAGATTATCTGCCTGTCTGTCTTACGCGCGATGAAGGCATTGATATCTATTCGTTGGGATCCTTTATCTATGCCAATGGGGCAGACAATATCGCTCTTACCGGAAAGGGAAAGATAGTAGGTCCGTCTACCGATTGTGAGATATATCGTGTCAATCAGACCCATGCACTCAATATCGAAACCGTAGTGGGCGAACGTCCGTTGGAAGAACGCATTTATGACGGGGTTACCAATCCCCAAGTATTCTTGCCCAAAACCATTGCCCCCATTAATTGTGCCAATGTGCTGATTGAAGGTGTGACCCTCGAGCAGGGACTCTATTGGAATATTGTTCCCCAATATTGTCAGGGTGTCATCATTCGTGGTGTCACGGTGAACAGCTTTGGGCATGGTCGTACCGATGGTATCGACATAGACTCCTCATCCGATGTGTTGATAGAATACTGTTCGCTTGATTGCCAGGACGACTGCTACACCCTTAAGTCGGGACGTGGATGGGATGGCTTGCGTGTAAACCGTCCTACCGAGCGGGTAGTTATTCGTCACTGTTTGGCATTGCGTGGAGCCGGAGGTATTGTGTGCGGTACCGAGACAGCCGGAGGCATTAAAAATATCTATATGCATGATTGTGCATTCGATGGGACCGACCGTGCTTTCCGTTTCAAGGCACGTCGCACTCGGGGGGGTACCATCTCCAACATCTATGTCGAACGTGTGCGTGCCCGCCTGGTTTACGATGCCCTCTATTGCGATCAGTTGGGCTCGGTGAAGTGGATGGGCGAGTTGGCTGCCCGCTATCCTGTTCCCCCCATTACTCGCTATACCCCAACCTACCATACGTTGTCCATTCACGATGTGGTGATTGAAGATTGCCGCAATCTGGTGAATATCGAAGGCATGCCCGAACGTCCGTTAAAGAATCTCTTCTTTGGAAATGTCAAAGCCAAGTGCCGGCAGTTGGGACGTGTGCGCGATACCAATGGATTCTCCATGAAAGATGTGGAGGTCGAGTCTGCCGATTCGGTGCTGGTTATAGACCATGCCGACTACTCATCGTTCTATGGGGTGAACAGCCTTACCTATGGAAAGCCCGTCACCATCCGGCAAGAGGGGAAAGAGAGTCGCTACCTGAATGTCCAGGAGGTGCCTATGCAACCACAAACTTACCGTTCTGTCCGTCCTGGACAAGTGTGGCTCGATACTGAGGGAAAGCCTATTCATGCCCATGCCTTCCAACTCTTTTATAAAGATGGCACCTATTATTGGTATGGTGAGAACAAAGAAGATGCCTTGTTGGGTACCAATCGCATGTTCGGAGGCTTCCGGCTTTACACCTCCCGCGATTTCTACAACTGGAAAGATGAGGGGCTGATTGTGGCACCCGATACCGTCAACCCGCTCTCTCCACTCCACTACAGTCAGAAGTTGGAGAGACCTCATATCATCTTCAATAAAAAGACGGGCAAGTATGTCTGCTGGGCAAAGAGTCAGGATACAGCCGGCTATTTCGCCATTCTTGTTGCCGACGATTTAAAGGGACCTTATACGTTTGTACGCAACCTGCGTCCTGAAGGATATGGAGTAGGAGACTTCGACCTCTATGTCGATGAACAGACCGGCAAGGCATATGTCTGGTTCGAACGCCCGCACTGGGAACTGATTTGTGCCGACCTTACCGACGATTATACCGATGTCACTCCCCATTATACCTCTCATTTTGTGGGGATACGTCCGCCCCTGACTCGCGAGGCACCGGCGCATTTCATACGCGAGGGCAAGTTCTACATGTTCACCTCCGGCACTACCGGTTACACCCCCAATCCCACTGAGACGGCATGTTTCACACACCCCCATGGCGAATATCATGTGTTGGGAGACCCGCATGTAGGTGACTCTTGCGGACATTCGTTCAATTCGCAAATCTGCCAGGTTATCAAGATTCCCGGGAAGAAGGATCTCTATGTGGCGTTGGGAGACCGTTGGCTTCCTCATGTGACCGGTACCGATATTCCCCGTCGTGAGATTGCTTCAAAGGAAAAGTCTTATCGGAATCATCATCCGTTGCCCAAGGATTTCAGCACACCGCAGGTGAAAAACCGGCAATATGTCTTAATCGGACCCACCCACGATGTCTATAATGCCACCTATGTCTTCCTTCCGGTTGTTTTTAAAGAGGGAGTCCCCCGTATCGAGTGGAAAGACGAGTGGCGTTTGGAAGATTATGAATAAACCCGTTTCAGACAGAAAAGCGTATGGAATATATTTGGTTGGCGTTGGCTATCGTATCTGCATTGGTCGGACTGATGGGAGCCATTCTCCCTATGTTACCCGGTCCGCCGGTAAGTTATGCCGCATTGTGGATGATGTGGTTGCACGATAAAGGGAGTGTCTCTTCATCAGAACTGTGGGTCATGGGACTGTTGATGGTGGCTGTTACCATTATCGATTATGTAGCCCCCATCTGGTTAGCGAAGCTGGGTGGAGGTTCCAAACAGAGCATTCGCGGAGCCACATGGGGACTGGTTATCGGACTCTTTTGTGGACCGTTAGGGTTGGTGCTCGGACCATTCATCGGAGCGTTGATAGGTGAACTTGCTACCAACGTACCTTTCGGACAGGCTTTGAAGGTGGCATCCTCCTCTTTCCTTGCATTCATCCTCACTACGGGACTCAAGTTTGTCTATTGCGTCGCGGTAGTGGTGATGATACTCTTCCGCCTTATCTGACCTTCTCTTGTCACCTCGAGATATCTTCTTTCTTGCCCGATTCACTTGAGTGAGTCGGGCGATTCATGTTGTATGAATTGGTCGCATCATAACGAGTGAGTAGACCTACTTACCCGAGTGAATCACTTTGCGGAGCCGGCTTCTTCAGGGTTGTAATCTTTGTACGGACGGTTGGAAAACCTTGTTCAGGCAGTTGCGGAGCCTTGCCCGACTGGTTGGAGAACTGTTTCTGTAGGCGATACCCGTTGGGGCGGGTGTCGGACCGCTGAGGCTGGATGGGGGGAGGAGTTGCCTCTTTTTTTTCTCCCTTTTTGGCTGATGCTGTGGCATTTGGATAGGGGCTATGGCATGGTTTTTTTCTTGTTTTTTGACTCTATTTGATAAAATAGTTGCTTTTTCTTGCCTGTTTTCATAACTTTTTCTATCTTTGTCCCGTCTCTACGCCGAATGCCCTCTATCGGGAGGGAGCAGGGGTGGGGGTGTACATTATGGAAAAGGCGTTTACTTGACGCTTTGGTTTTGACGAAATAGAAATCTGGTAAATTTCACATGCAAGTCAAAAACAAAGCAACGGTGGATGCCCCTTGGGTGTATATTAGCACAAGTCTCTCTGTCGGTTGGTGGAGAGGCTGTGGACAGTATATGCATTCGGCGTGGGTTTTTCGCGTTGCTCGTTTCGACTTGCAGGGCGATTACCAGAGCCTCTATTTCGTGGAGCGGGCAACAGGTGCAGGCTCTACGCTTTTTTTATGTCGTACTACCCGGGAAAACAATAGGTAACAGAGTGAAAACCTTCCCGTTTCCGATGAGCCTTTAATGGGAGATATATTTCTGCGATAGAAATATTCAATTAAATCTATATAGATATGAAAAAGAGTCGTCTATTCCTTTCGGCAGCCATGTTAACCCTCATGGCAAGCCCGTTGGTTGCCCAGAGCAACTACAATCAAGATGAAGTAGTGAAAATCGACCACCATGCCCAGCGCGCCTATAGGCAGGGAGAGATGTTGGTCAAGTTCAAGTCGCAGAGCGGCATTGTGGTCAATGGTGCACGCAGTACCACTGCTGCAGGCGTAAACAATGTGCTCGGCTCGTTGGGAGTGACAGCGTTAGAACCATTGATGCCGCTTACCGGTGAGGCACAGCAGCCTGCAGGCACACGCGCCATTATGCACAAACCGGTCGATGCGGCTGACCTCTCCACGCTTTTCCGGGTTACTTTCGACAAGCAGCGTGTCCCCTCGGTGCAGGCTGCCATCGAACAGATGGAGGCACTCAGCGAAGTGGAGTTTGCCGAGCCTAACTACCTGGTATATGCCCTTGCCGACGAGGGAACGACAGTAACCGATTGCGACCATTATAAAAAAGAACCGCTCTATGGTGAGCAATGGGGACATGACAAACTGAAACTTCCCTTCCTCTGGCAACAATCCAAACTTTCCGACAAGCGTCCGGTGATTGCCATCCTCGATACGGGTGTGGACATCACCCATCCTGACCTGGCGGACAACATCTGGACAAATACCCTCGAAGCCGAAGGTGAAGAGGAGGCTGACGATGACAACAACGGCTTTGCCGACGACCTTCACGGATGGGACTTTGTGAATCAGACGGGTCGCATAGGCGACTGGAACGGTCACGGTACCCACTGTGCCGGTATTGCTGCCGCCGTAGGCAATAACGGTATCGGTATTGCCGGTGCCAACCCCGACGCTTTGATTATGCCCATCACCGTGATGCAGAGCGATGGTACGGGCGACGTAGCCACCATCATCAAGGGTATCGACTATGCCGTAGCCAACGGAGCCGATGTCCTGAGCATGAGCTTTGGCGGATACAGCTACTCCATGGCTGAAGAGCAGGCATTGGCAAAGGCTTATCAGAAGGCGGTGTTGGTGGCTGCAGCGGGTAACGACTGTACCCCGATAAACCCCACCATCCGGTGTGAAGTATGTAAGAAACTGGGTGCTCCCATGTTTCCTGCCGCATTCACCTTCGTGTTGGGTGTAGAGGCATCGCCCAATGGTGGCGGACGCTCCGTCTTCAGTAATTACGATGACGACGGTCCCACCTTCTCAGCCTTTGGCGAAGAGAAGCTCTACAACTACGAACTTCGTGCACCGGGTTCTGCCATCATGAGTACCTATCCCGGCGGTAAGTACAAGGCTTTGAACGGAACCTCCATGGCGTGTCCTTTCGTGGCAGGTGGCGTATCCCGCCTGCTCCAGACCAAGGAGTACAGCAGTTGGGAGGTGCTCTTCGGCGACCTTATCCACACGCGCAAGCAGAACGGTTATGGCGATGTCGATTTCGAAGCGGCTTACCGGCTGACCGATGCCGACTGCATCCCCGAACTGGGCTTGGTCACCTACCTGTTGAAAGATACCATCGTGGGCGATGCCGACGGTCGTCCCGATGCGGGAGAGACCATTGCCCTCTATCCTACACTTCGCAACGAGTGGGGACAGGCAAAAAATATCACCTTCTCTTTGGAAGTTGCAGAGAACGAAGACCCCACCATCGTGGAAATTCTCGACGAAAGTGTAGCTTTCGGCAAGCCGCTCAGCAGCTACGGCAAAAACATCAGTGTCAACCCCGTTCGCTTCAAGGTAAAAGACGATTGCGTGGATGGCAGAAAGATTCGGTTGGTATTGAAAGCAACGTGCGACAACATTGCCGAAGAGTTGGAGCATGAGTTTACAATCACCGTAGAAAATGGTGTGGAGATAGGAGGTATGATTACGGAGAATACTACGCTTTATCCGGGAGTACATTATATTGTAACGAAGACATTGGCAGTGCCTGAAGGGGTAACGTTGACGATTAAACCGGGTACGGTGTTGAAGTTTAAGGGTGGTATCAGTCTAAACATTCCGAATGGGTCTCTCCATTGTGTGGGAACTCCTGATAGTATGATTGTGTTTAAGATGGCAGATCATGAAACAGGATATATTCATGACTTTAATTTTTGTGGAAATACAGTTGAATATGTTAAATTTTCAGGTTTGAGAATGATTGCAACGACTAATGTCTATGGTATGAGATCTGTGAATATGAATAATTGTGTTGTTGAGCATTGTTATGCTAGTGGATATTTGTTTAATCATTATCAAATGATGCATAAAACGAATATTGTATATTCGGAAGGATCGGTTCAGCTTTTTCCAGGTGATATAGCCTTCTCCGATGCGAATGTAATCGGGAATATTTACACCGAAAGCGCTACAATTCAGTATTTAGGATGTTCTGATTATTCCTCTTCTAATGTGTTCGGAAATATTGGAGGAATCTCAGGAGACTATTATAACTTGGGATGTTATTCAGAGACACCGATTAACTATACTCCTGAAAGTCCGAATTATTTAGGTTCAGCCCGTGAAGATCTTATCAGAGAGGGGTTAATTGATATGCTTCATCCAACTTTACCTACAGGCTTTGGTGTTTATGATCTCTCTAATACCCTTACCCGTCCCTCAGCCGAAGCCCATGGTGTTGTATGGAAAGTGGTAGTCAACGGCTATGATGCCCAAGATGAGTTTGAGCAATTGCCACCGCTCGGTGTAGGCAAACATAAGTTTGAAGTCTATTTCAATCGTCCGATGGATGTTAGTGTAGCACCTACCATAGCTATGGGTGTGCGTCCTCCCTATACGCAACATGCCATTGCCGAAGAGGGTAGCTGGAGTGCCGACAGCCTGATTTACACCGCTTACCTGACCATCACCGGTAAGACCGGAGCAGACGGACTGAACCGCATCTACGTAGCCGATGCCCGAGACAACGAATATTTCGATATTCCTATTGAAGATGTGCGTTTCAACGTACAGGTAGCCGCTGCCGGCTCTATGGCAACAGGCTTGATGGCAGAAGCCGGATTGGGTAAGGTGGCTCTTACTTGGGAAACCGATGAAGAGGACTTTGAAGATTTGTTGGGGTACAATATCTATCGATATACCGTGGATGCACAGGGCGTGAATAGTGATAGTATCATTGTAAATGAATCTGTTCTCTCTTCCGAAGAGACCGCTTACACCGACTACGATGTAGTGCCCGGCACTACTTATTACTACTTCATCAAGCAGTTGACCACCTCGTTAAGTTCTCATGCCCTGAGTAATGCCGTAGCCGCCACACCGCTCACCGCACAGAAGGGTGATGCCAACGGAAGCATGGCGGTAGATGTGGCAGACGTGGTGACAGAGATTGCCTACATGACCAACCAAGACCCGCAACCCTTCATCTTCGAAGCGGCCGATGTGAACAGCGACCTCGCCGTAAACATCCTTGATGTGGTGGGTACGCTCAACCTTATCCTTACACCCGCTGAAACCAGCATCGCTTCGGTAAACAACACGGCTACCTATACCATCGAAGAGGGAATCCTCTATGTGGAGAGTCCCGTGGCACTGGGTGGTGTGCAGGTGCGCATAGCCGCTCCCAAGGGCACCGAGTTTGCCGCCATGGAAGGCTTGAACGGCTTTGAACAGACCGGCAACTGGCAGAGCGAGGATGAATACCTCTTCCTGGCTTACTCTATGGCAGGTCGTACCATTGCTCCCGGCAAGCAGGCTTTGCTTCGCATCGGTGAAGAGGTTGCCATCAGCCAAGTGGTGTTGAGCGATGCACGCGGCAAGAATGTGTTGGCCATCAACGGAGATGCCACCGGTGTGGGTGTGGTAGAGGGTATGCAGATGACCCTGCCTTATCCCAACCCCTTCAGCACCGAACTGCATATACCTTATATAATAGGTAAGGAGGGAAGCCATCAGGTAGCCATCGTTGTCAGCGACCTTGCCGGACGCACTGTATATAACTACCGCACCGGATGCGGCTATGGCGAGCACAGCCACACCTGGCATCCTGCCGGAAACTTGGCTGACGGACTCTATTTGGTGAGCCTCTATGTGGACGGTACGTTGATGCAGACGGCAAAGGCGGTGAAGAAGTAGTGTTTATAGGCACGGATTTCACGGTTTCCACGGTTTTTATCGGTGCGATTAAGAAAGATTCCGTGAAATCCGTGTAATCCATGCCCCAAAGAATAAGCGTAACAATGAAACGACTGACTATATGCTGCCTCCTGCTCCTCTCAATCATCGGAGCAAGGGCAGAAAATGTGATAAGCCTGTCATCCGTCTCGGGACATCCCGGTGACGAGGTGACGGTGGA
Source organism: Bacteroidaceae bacterium (assembly GCA_017472635.1). Taxonomy (GTDB): domain Bacteria; phylum Bacteroidota; class Bacteroidia; order Bacteroidales; family Bacteroidaceae; genus Phocaeicola_A. The sequence continues at coordinate 4,674 of JAFUPU010000070.1, read as the reverse complement.
GGTGGGACTGACCATGACCGATGCGGTGACTGCCGCTGAAATCATCATCCCATTAGACAAGCAGCTGACCTATGTGGCAGGAAGTGCTGCGTTGAACAGTGCACGTACCGACGGACATGAACTGTCGGCGGCAGTGGTAGACGGCAGTTTGCGCCTCTATGTCTATAGCCTTTCCCTCTCAACCCTGAAAGGAAATGAAGGGAACCTGGCTACCTTCAAACTGAAACTGAAGAAAGAACCTGCTGACTATCAGCTGACTCCTCAAGTGATGATGAGCAATGCGGCAGGAACATCGCTCACTGCCTCGGTAGAGACGGGAACCGTCACCCTCTTGTCTCCCAAACTGACGGTGGTGACTACAAGCATCGACTACGGACACATTCCTATCCGGAGCACGTATACCCAATATCTGACCCTGCAGAACAGCGGAAACGAACCGCTTCAGATAGCAGATGTGACCTGCAGTGCCGGAGCGTTTATCCCATCGGAAACCGAGTTTGCAATTGCCGCCGGCGAACAGAAGCAGTTGGAGATTGTCTATAAACCTACGGTGAGAGGTGCGGTGGAAGAGACCGTAATCTTTGAGAGCAATGCCGTCAACGGTGAACAGAAAGCCACGCTGGTGGCTGACCCCTTCTCGGTGAATGAGTTGCATGTCGAGGGCGCATCGGGCACCTCGGATAGCGAAGTGGAGATAGCCTTGCGCGTCAACAACATGGAGCCGCTGGTGGGGATGCAGTGCACCTTCGCCCTGCCCGAGGCATTGGAGTATGTTGAAGGGAGCTTCGCGGTAACGGAGAGAAGCTCTTCTCATACCGCCACGGCATCCTTTGCCAACGGCAGACTGACGCTCTTCCTCTACTCTTCAAGCAATGCCACCTTTACGGGCGATGATGGAGTGATAGGCACTTTCAAGGTAAAGCTCGACGGCAACAGCGGCTGGTATCCGTTGGAGCCGGAAGGCGTGGTGCTCAGCAACATTACGGTAGAAAACATGACCTCGGCAACCGAAGGGGCAGGAGTGACCATACAGAGTCCTTCACTCTATGGAGAAGAGCTGTTGCAGATGGGAAGTACACCGGTGACGACGCCTGTCACGGCAACCTATATGCTCACTAACAACGGGGATGCCCCCTTGGCCCTGAACAAAGTCGCCTTTCTGGCTGAAGGGTATGAGGTGAAGACATCGCTCCCCCTGACGGTCGAACCTTGGCAGAACGCTTCGCTGGATGTGGTATATACCCCCACTGTAGAGGGGGAGTTCACTACCACGATGAACCTTTATACCAACGACCCGACGAACCGCATGAAGGCTGTGAAGGTGGAGGTGGCAGCGTATGAGCCGAACAACTTGACCCTGTCGGGCGAATGTGTGGAGGATGGGGATTACCGGCTGACCGTAGGGATGGACAACTACACCGACATTGTGGCGGTGCAGATGGATATCCACTGGATGGAGGGTATGACCACTTCGCTTGATGCATTGGAGGCTACAACCCGCCTGCAAGGACACGGGTGCAGTGTGGCAGATATGGGGAATGGTGTATACAGGGTCATCCTCTATTCGATGAGCAACACACCTATCGCGGGTAACGAAGGGACGCTGTTTACCTTGGACTATACCCCTCAAACGGATGTGGCATGCGATGGAACGACGGTGGAGATAAAGAATGTCATCCTGAGCAATGCCGGTGGAGTGGACTATTCGTCAGCTGAAGGTCCTGCACTGGAGGTGGAATACTACCTGTCGGGGGATGTGAATGGAGACGGACGTTTCTCGATAGTGGATATCACCATGATAACGAACAGCATCCAGCGGAAAGAGAATGTGGGTTTTGTTTCAGGGGCAGCTGACCTGAATGCCGATGGGCGTATCTCTATCGTAGATGCAACCATCACGACAAACCTTGTGTTGAAAAAGTGAATGTCAAATGAATAATCAGTTAAAAGATAAAAGTATGAGCATGAAGAATATGTTTGCAACAGCGATGCTGTTGGTGGCAAGCCAGGTGTATGTCTGTGCACAGGCAACCCTGACGATGAGCGATTTTGAGATTATGCCCGGCGAATCGAAGACGGTGACGATAGACATGACCAACTCGTTGCCTATCCGTGCCTTCCAGGTGCAGGTGGTCTTCCCTGAAGGGGTGACCATGGCTAGTCGTCCGACCGTAGTGCCTGACCGTGAAGGAAGCTATGAGGATGAGTTCGGCGAGACAGTGCAATGCACCAAGACGTTGGGTTATAACAAATGGGAAGACGGCAGTTACATGATAACGGTGAATGCCGATGATGCCATCCCCTTCTCGGGAACCGAAGGACCGGTGATTACCTTTAAGGTGAAGGCTGCTGCCGATGCGGCATTAGGCGAAACCTCCATCACCTTGCAGGATATGGAGCTGGTTTATGAGGACGGCTACACCTACGTCCGTCCTGAGAGTACAACCTGTAAGGTGACCGTATACCATAAGCATACTCCGGGTGAGGATGGCATCTGCACCTCTTGCAGTGAACCGGTAGAACTGGTTATCGATGATACAAAACGTCTTGATTTCCAACCCGAATATACGACTTATGCCAAGATGACCTATAACCGGAAGATAGCAGAAGGAACCAAGTATGCCACACTGACATTGCCGTTTGCACCGGATGCAGCCAGCTGTGCCGTCTATGCTTTCTATACGCTCACTTCGGTAAACGGTGACTGCATCTATTTCGATGAGGTGGAGACTCCGGTGGCAAACACACCCTACCTCTATTGTGTACGAGATGGACAGGTAGAGGGAGCTATCACAGGTGACATTACCGCTCCGACAACCGAACTGGTGGAGACACAGGCAGGCGGGTGGTCGTTTGTAGGCTCGTTGACCAATCAGGTGATAGATTGTGCTTCGGAGATTACAAACAACAATGTCTACCACTATGCCTACTATGCACCCGACAACGTGTGGAACCGGGTGTTGAAGAGTTTGACGGTGATACCGTACCGCGCCTTCCTCAAGCAGAATGCCAATGTGCAGACTGCCCGTATGCGCATCTTTATTGGCGATGCTACCGGCATCCATGAGGTACCGGCAGCAGAGATAGACGGCTTGTGTCCTGAAGTGATTTACGACTTGCAGGGACGTGTGATAAGCCATCCGGTCAAAGGTCAGATCTATCTCATAGGTGGCGAAAAGAGAATCTATAGGTGAAAAGAGAAACTATAACTGAATATATACCGATAAACAATAAAATTATGGAAAAGATAAACGAAAAAGAGATGAACTATGTATCACCGGAGGTGCTTGTTGTAGAATGTCAGGTAGAGAAAGGATATGCAACAACTGGTAAAATAGGTGAAGATGTAGATGACGGATCTACTATTTATTCACTCCGCTCAAGCCGTTCAAGCGACTGGTGGTTTGACAACGAGTGATAGGAATCACCATGAAACCCTAAGGGTGGAAGGGGGAGTGAAAATCCCTCATCCACCCTTTTTATGAGAAATGTGTTTTCTCCCCCCTTTCACCTCCTTCCTTTACCTCCGCCATTTTTCTTCCTTGTCTGGAAAGTTTTTTCCCCTTCACCTCCGCCATTTCCCTCCCTCACCTGGAAAGTTTTTCTCTCCCGTCTGAAAAAACTTTTTTTCAGGTAGGGTAGGAAGATTCTTCATTCTTTTCAGAAAGTTTCCGCTCTCTTTCTTGGAAAATATCCTTCTTTTCTTGAAAAATCTCCAGGACTCACGCCGTTTTATCCTGGGACTCATGCGGTTCTGTCCTGGGACTGGCGGGGCTGGGTCCTGCCATCCGGCACCCTCAGTCCTGGGACTTTTCTTTAGCCGATAATCGAACGTGGAAGAAAGGATAGTAGAAAGCGGACAATTTCCACTATCAACCCTCAACCACTAACTGTCATTCCTCCATCCCCTCCGTTCGTTTCATTTCACCCATATCCCAATGTGACACAAACTGTTACGGGTGAAAGGATGTGCTTCCATCCATCTTTCACACCTTCCATCAACTCTTCAACTCTTCAACCAATTTAATGGCACGCGGATGACGCAGATTCAGCGGATGACCGCGGATCATTTATTATATGCAACTATCAACTCCTCAACCCTTCAACCAATTTAATGGCACGCAGATGACGCGGATTTAGCGGATGATCGCGGATTATTTAATATATGCAACTATCAACTGTCAACTATCGACTATCAACAATGAACTATCAACTATTTAGAAGGGGTTGAAAGGAGGATGAAACGCCCTTCCTTCACCCGTAACCGACACTCCCTTAGTCTTTTACAGGTGAAACGAAAGAGAGAAACGCGCTTCTTTTTTTAGGGGATAGGAGGGTGAAAGTCTGTCACTTTTAAGGGGATTTTTCTTTGGGAGAATTTCTTTAGGAAGTAGAGGAGATTTTTCTTTTAGGAGTTAGAGGAGGTTTGGAGAAAGGAGTTAAAGGAGTTATCACTTCGCTCCGCTCGTTAGGAGTTAGAGCCAATACTTCTGCTTTGCATAGTCTTGTTCGTTTGGCATAGTCGGAGCTATCGGCTTTAACTCCTCTAACTCCTTTAACTCCTCTAACTCCTACCCCCCCCTATATAATATAATAAGGTGTATCCCCTCTTCCCTTTCCTTCCCCTTTTTCTCCCTTGCGAAAAAAACTTTCCCCCATTATTCTCCTCCAAAC
>JAFUPU010000008.1 GCA_017472635.1 Bacteroidaceae bacterium | reverse complement strand
TGCCGGTGTAGGCATTGTGCGTAAGCGCGGTCAGATGCGTAAGGCTCGTGAACTGAACGAGTACTACCAGAGCCACAAGGACAAGATGACCAAGAAGGCCAAGACAGATAATTTAATTAAGGACTAATAGAAGACTCACCCAGCCCCTCCCTGTGCGGGAGGGAATAGGGATTGTATAGACATTTATAATTCCTCCCTTACATGGAGGTTAGGTGGGTCCCAAAATTTTAAAAGAATATGAAATCAGTATTTATTGCATATGACCAAGCTTTCCACGAGCGCATCATTACTACGCTTGACCGTTTAAATTGTCGTGGATTCAGTCGTTTTGAACAAATACAAGGTCGTGGAAGCAAAACAGGTGAGCCGCATTTGGGTAGCCATGCATGGCCAAGCATGTGCTCGGCTATCATCACTATGGTTGAAGACCATCGTGTGAAACCTCTGTTGGATGCACTTCATGCTATGGACAAAGAGACTGAGATGCTCGGTCTCCGTGCTTTTGTTTGGAACATAGAGGAGAGTATCTGACGATAGAAGCCCCTGTATTATACTCTTTGGAAGGAGCATAAATTACATGACTTTTAAACCAATATGTAAAAAGCCCCACCTTATTCTCTCTTATTGGGAGGTAAGGTGGGGTCTGTAAATTTTAAAAAAGAAGGATATGTTTAAGTTCATCAAATCGGTACTTACCGGTGAAGTTCAAACCCCGGAAGAGAAACAGCAAGAAGAGCAAGAGAGAAGTTTCGATACCTTGAAATACGATGGTATTCGTGCAGTCAATCTCCGTCAGTATGATTATGCCCAACAATGTTTGTCTGCAGCTATTGCAATAAAAAAAGATGCCGAAGCAATGGAATATCTGGCTCGTCTGTACGATGCAACTTCACACGAGGATGAAGCGTTGAACTTATGGAACGAGCTGGCAACACTCTTTCCTGATGATTCGAAATACCAGTTGTTGGCAGCTGCTGCTTATTATCAGCGTGGCGAATACGGGCGTGTGATAGAGATATGCCAGCATGTACGTAACATTGACCCTGAAAATATCTCCGCTTTTTATTACAGCGCACGTGCTCATAACCAGCAAGGAGACCAATTGATGGCGATAGCAGAACTGACTCAAGCACTGACCATCGAGTCTTCCCAACCCAATCTTCTGTTGTTGCGTGCGACCATCCTGCATGAGATGGGACAGTTGGCCGATGCAGAAAAAGATATTGATGAAATATTGACCCACCAAGAAGGGTGTGTTGAAGAAGCTATGATGCTCAAGGGAGAGATACAGCTGGCACAAGGAAATGCCGAAGAGGCACAAACTCATTTCATCCGTTTGATAGAACTCAATCCGTTCAACCATCAAGCTTATCTGATGTTGGCAGAGACCTATATCCGTCAGCAAGCATATGAAAAGGCACTTTCTGTCTACACAGATGCTATAGAACAACTTCCGGAATTAGCTCAAGCATACTACGGACGCGGGCGTGTACAGCATCTCATGGGTAACCTGCAGGCTTCTGTTGCCGACCTCAAGCGTGCTATGGAAATAGACCCTGAGATAGAAAAGAACATTTCGGGTAAATTTCAGAAATTATAAAGTAGGTAAACGGTTATAACCATTGTTGATTTTCCATCAATGCATCCAATAGAATATAAAATGAAAGTTTTTTTGGGTAAAACGTGTAAAAAAGTTCGTTTTTTCTTGTTTACTTCAAAAAAAATATCGTAAATTTGCATCGTGATTAAAAAATAGAAGTAAAGATGAAGGCATTGTTTAATACATTTTTCTACTTTTTTTATTACTTTTACTTTAGCAATGAAGTGAAGCGGGAATTTGTATGTGCTTGAATCGAAATTTAGAACAATAAAAATAAAAGATACTTGAGTGACAGAATCCCGCTTCTAAGAGGCGGGATTTTTTCATTTCATTAAGGGAGAAACATCAATGAAAAAACAGGTAGCAATCCAAGGTATGATAGGGTCATTCCACGATATGGCAGCCCATCAATATTTCAAAGATGAAGAGATAGAACTGATATGTTGCAATACATTTGAGGAGGTGTTTGAAGAGATACGCAGAGACAGCAATGTGATAGGTCTTACAGCTATAGAGAATACCATTGCCGGAAGTTTGTTGCACAACTACGAATTGTTGCGTGATAGCGGCACCACCATTGTGGGTGAACATAAGTTGCGCATCAGTCATAGTCTGTTGTGTTTGCCTGACGAAGATTGGGATGATTTGATAGAAGTCAATTCTCATCCTGTAGCGTTGGCACAGTGCCGTGAATTTTTGATGAAGCATGCTGGTTTCAAGATTGTCGAAACGGATGATACGGCGGGCAGTGCAAAACATATCAGTGAAAACAAGTTGAAGGGACATGCAGCCATCTGTTCGAAGTTTGCAGCCCCTTTGTATGGAATGAAAGTGTTGCAAGAGGGGATTGAAACCAATAAACACAATTACACACGGTTCCTTGTGGTGAGTGACCCTTGGAAAGCGGATGAGTTGCGTGACCGTAAGCAGAGTAATAAGGCTAATATCGTGTTTTCACTTCCGCATAGCGAGGGCAGTCTTTCCCAAGTGCTTTCAATCTTCTCATTCTATCGTATAAATCTTACCAAGATACAATCATTGCCCATCATTGGGCGCGAATGGGAATACATGTTTTATATCGATGTTACCTATGATGATTACATGCGTTACCGTCAGTCTATAGATGCCATCACTCCACTTATTAAGGAATTGAAAATTTTAGGTGAATACAGTACGAATTGAGGTCGTCCTTAAAATGACGAGTTACAGTTTGATTGATAACAGAATATAAAAGAAGCATATATGAAGATACAACCGGCAGAACGCCTGCAGAGCGTAAGTGAATATTACTTCAGCCGTAAGTTGAAGGAGGTCGCACAGATGAATGCAGAAGGAAAGGATGTAATAAGTTTGGGCATTGGAAGTCCCGATATGCCTCCTTCAGATGCAGCGATACGTGTGTTGTGTGAACAGGCAAAACGTTCTGATGTACACGGATACCAACCCACGGTTGGAATTCCTGAGTTGCGTAAGGCTATGAGTGATTTCTATCAGAAATGGTATGGCGTGAATCTGGATCCTGCTACTGAAATCCAACCACTTATCGGGTCAAAAGAGGGAATCCTGCATGTGACCTTAGCTTTTGTAAATCCTGGTGACCAGGTGTTGGTCCCTAATCCCGGTTACCCTACTTACACATCGTTGAACAAGATATTGGGCAGCGACATTGTTACCTACAATCTGTTGGAGGAGCAAAACTGGCAACCCGATTTTGAGTCTCTTGAGCAGATGGACCTCAGCCGGGTGAAACTGATGTGGACCAACTATCCCAATATGCCTACCGGAGCCAATGCCACTCGCGCATTGTATGAACGCTTGGTTGATTTTGCTCGTAGGAAAAACATCGTAATTGTCAATGATAATCCTTACAGTTTCATTCTCAACGAAAAGCCACTCAGCATTCTGCAAGTGGATGGAGCTAAAGAGTGTTGCATTGAGTTTAACTCTATGAGTAAGAGTCACAACATGCCGGGTTGGCGTGTCGGAATGTTGGCAAGTAATGCACAGTTTGTTACGTGGATATTGAAGATAAAGAGTAATATCGATTCAGGCACCTTCCGTCCCATGCAATTGGCAGCAGCTGAAGCATACCACAATAGCGAAGAGTGGCATCATCAGGCAAACTATACCATCTATCGCGAACGTCGCGATTTGGCTGAAGAGATAATGAAGACATTGGGTTGCACCTACGACCCCTCGCAGGTAGGTATGTTCTTGTGGGGAAAAATCCCCGACCATTATACTGACGTAGAGCAACTCACCGAACGGGTTTTACACGAGGCTCGGGTGTTTATCACCCCCGGATTTATCTTTGGTTCAAATGGAGAACGGTATATCCGCATTTCACTCTGTGCAAAAAAAGAGAAACTGGCAGAGGCGCTTGAACGGATTAAGGCATTGGCACCGCAAAGCTGATGACAACTTTTGAATTGTTAATTATCAACTATATAAGATATGGAATTAGAATTAAAGCCTATAGCATTACAGGGAATAGATCCCTCAAAACCTATGATTATTGCCGGTCCGTGTAGTGCCGAGACCGAAGAACAAGTGATGGAAACAGCCAGCATATTGGCAAGTAAAGGTGTAAAAATATTCCGTGCCGGTATATGGAAACCCCGCACTAAACCCGGTGGCTTTGAAGGGGTAGGAGTAGAAGGTCTGGCTTGGATGCGTCGTGTGAAGCAAGAAACCGGCATGTATGTATCTACCGAGGTGGCTACAGCCAAGCATGTTGAGGCTGCTCTCGAGGCAGGTGTCGACCTCTTGTGGGTTGGTGCTCGTACCTCAGCTAATCCTTTTGCCGTACAAGAACTTGCAGATTCATTGAAAGGGGTAGATGTACCCGTATTGGTGAAAAATCCGGTAAATCCTGACCTTGAATTATGGATTGGTGCATTAGAACGTCTCAATCAGGCAGGTATCAAGCGCTTAGGAGCTATTCATCGTGGTTTCTCTTCTTACGACAAGAAAATCTATCGCAACCTGCCTCAGTGGCATATCCCCATTGAGTTGCGTCGTCGTATTCCTGCTTTGCCAATCATTTGCGACCCCAGTCACATTGGTGGTAAGCGCGAATTGATTGCTCCTCTGTGTCAGCAGGCTATGGATTTGGGATTCGATGGTCTTATTGTAGAGAGTCATTGTAACCCCGACCAGGCTTGGAGCGATGCTTCGCAGCAAGTGACCCCCGCTGTGTTGGATTATATCCTCAACCTGTTGGTTGTGCGTAAAGAAAAGCACACCACTGAAAATCTTCATGAGTTGCGCGGACAGATTGACGAGTGCGACAACAACCTTATTGAAATCCTGGCAAAGCGTATGCGTGTGGCACGCGAAATAGGTACTTATAAGAAAGAGCACAATATGCCTATTTTGCAGACCGGACGTTACAATGAAATTTTGGATAAGCGCGGTGCACAAGGTGCTCTTTGTGGTATGGATGCCGATTTCATCAAGAAAGTGTTTGAGGCTATCCATGAAGAGAGTGTACGCCAACAGATGGAGATAATAAATAAGTGATAAGTGATGAGCTGCAAGCTACGAGTGTAAGTCGCAACTCAAAGGGCGTTGCGTGGATATTTGCAACTCGTAGTTTGTAGCTACAATTACCAAACGTATGAAGATACTGATATTAGGAGCCGGAAAAATGGGCTCGTTTCTCACGGATGTGCTCAGTTTTGAGCATGATACGGCAGTATATGATGTTGACCCGCAACGATTGCGCTTTGTATACCATACGCTGCGCTTCACAGAGTTGGCAGAGATAGCTGAGTTCAAACCCGAACTGGTTATCAATGCAGCCACGGTGAAATATACCATTGATGCTTTTAATCAGGTGATACCCTATCTGCCCAAAGATTGCATCCTCAGCGACATTGCGTCTGTAAAGACCGGACTCAAGGAGTTCTATGAAAAAAGCGGTTTCCGCTATGTCTCTACCCACCCGATGTTCGGACCTACTTTTGCTCATCTCGACAACCTTAGCAAAGAGAATGCAATCGTCATTAACGAGGGAGATTATATGGGACGGATATTTTTTAAAGACCTGTATAGTACCCTGAAGCTCAATATCTTTGAGTATAGTTTTGACGAACATGATGAGACCATGGCGTATTCGCTTTCTATCCCCTTCGTCTCCTCTTTTGTCTTTGCTGCCATCATGAAACATCAGGATGCACCCGGTACGACCTTTAAGCGGCATCTTGACATTGCGCGCGGATTGATGAGCGAAGATGACTTTCTCTTGCAAGAAATCCTTTTCAACCCACGCACTCCCGGTCAGGTTGAAGGCATACGGCGCGAGTTGAAAGAACTGCTTGAAATCATTCAAGAAAAAGATGCTGATGGAATGAAACGCTATCTTACCAAAATTCGGGAAAATATTCGATAATCCTACATACAGAAAAAGAAATGAAAAAGACAATCTCAATCCTGCTGTTAGCATGTTTTACGTTAGTTCCGGTGCAGGCAAAGAGCTTCGACAATGCCGACACGATAGTCGTTGCAAAAGATGGAAGCGGACAGTTTGAAACTATCAATCAAGCCATAGAAGTCTGTCGGGCTTTCATGGATTATCACAAAGTCATCTATATCAAAAAAGGTACTTACACCGAGAAGGTGGTTATCCCTTCATGGTTGCAAAACATCGAGCTTTGTGGCGAAGATGCAGCGAGTACCATCCTTACCAACAATGACCATGCCAACAAGATGTTTCCCAATACCACTCTTAAGATAGGCACTTTCCGTACCTATACGCTCAAGATTGAGGCAAACAATGTTGTCATCAAAAACCTTACGATAGAAAACAATGCACCCCAATTGGGACAGGCTGTGGCACTCCATACCGAGGGCGACCGCATCCGCATTATCGGTTGTCGTCTTTTAGGTAATCAAGACACGGTCTATACCGGTGTGGAGAATACCCGTCTCTATTTCTTGAACAGCTATATCGAGGGAACAACCGACTTTATTTTTGGTCCCTCTACAGCGTGGTTCGAGGCATGCACCATCCATAGCAAGCGCGACAGCTATGTCACCGCAGCTTCCACTCCTCAGTACATCCGATACGGGTATATCTTCAACAACTGTACTCTTACGGCTGCTCCCGGTGTTACCAAGGTCTATTTGGGGCGTCCTTGGCGTCAGTATGCCCATACGCTGTTCATGAATTGCGAGCTGGGTAGTCACATCGTTCCCGGTGGTTGGCGCGTATGGACCAACAAAGAAGACCATACAACCACCCGCTATCATGAGTACAACAATAGGGGAGAGGGGGCTGCTCCTGAGCAACGGGTCGATTGGAGTCGTCAGCTGACCAAGAAGGAAGCTGAGAAAATCACGTTGGCTGAAGTCTTCACATTGGGTTCATCCACATGGAATATTGAGTAGATGTACGAGCATCTGTGATGCGCTCCATACGTGCCATGATGCGCGTTGCAAACGCGCTGCGCGGGACCTCCGCAGTAAAAATGCGGAGGTACAGTCGCGCTGCTCGGCCCTGATACTCGTTTACGGCGGATAGGGCATATCCGCCGTGACGGATATAAGTGCTATTCATTTGCCCACAATTATCTCCACAGCGGCTCGCTCTCCCAATTCTTAGGGAAGCCCATGGCAGATAAGTCCACGTCGGGAAAGTCGGAAATCAACTGTTTTAGACGAGTCGGAAATGTGGATGCCGGATTTATAGTCTGCAACAAATATTGAATGACAGACAAAACGTAATATACCTATTGTTGATGGTTGCTACAGACAAGAAAGGTTTTAAAGTCTTGCGTGGAAACAGTGGACGTATACGCAATGCTCTATTCCACAATCGGCTATGATGTGCGCAGATATTACGCACATACACGATACTATGAAGCCACGATTCGAACACACTATCACTGACACCATAGAACTTTGCTATCTCACGTTTTGTGTGCCCTGGCCTGAAATAGTTGTATAGCATTGACAATGTGCCAAATGAAGATACCTCCATGGTCATCCATGCTGGTGGCATTTCGTCATCATACTCCCTCTTGAAATGTAGGATTTGGTCATCGTCACTTCGTGCCAGCTCGGCACTGATACTTGCCAAAAGATTAGTGTGCTTCTCGGAATTGGTAAAGTTATTTTTGTTCAAAAACCAAAATGTTCCATAATCCTTTGCCAGCTGATATGCCATTTGTGTGCGTATAGACACCTCCACTTTCTCCAATTCTGCAGCGATGAACTTACGTAGCTTGCTGTCAAACTTATATAGTCGGTACGCTGT
>JAFUPU010000069.1 GCA_017472635.1 Bacteroidaceae bacterium | reverse complement strand
TATTACGATTGAGCAGTTTGAGGCGGCACAGGCATTGATGGAAAATCGTCGCCATCACCTCCGTGGAGCATTGCCCACTGTGCAGGTTATTGACGATGGTATTTTCCGTGGCTATGTGCCAATCAACCATCATTGGGTTAATTCCGACCCTAACACATACTTTGATGCTTCTAATAGTGTGGATCAGAAGGAGGGGCTGAGGAAAATAAGAAGAAGCAGCTTCAGCGCCTTTAACCTCGATGGCTATCAAGTTGTCCGTGGACAATTTCTTACCACTCGCCCCGACTGTCCTTGTATCTCGATTGTAAATGGCAAAATCAATTTTAATGTTTATTGCCTTCGCAAATTTGAAAATGTGGAGTATGTACAGTTGCTCCTGCATCCGACAGAACGCAAGATGGCTATTCGCCCCTGTAAGAAGAAGGACGTCCACAGCATCAGTTGGCACCCCGAAGAAGGAAGGACTCTTTTATCGAAGAGTATTTCTTGTCCCCATTTTGCAAGTGCCCTTTATCAGATTATGGAATGGAATCCGGATTTTGCCTATAGGGTACGAGGCAGTTGGGCTAGCCGGGGCGTTGACCAGATAATTGTATTCTCTTTGCAAAATGCGGAACCGGCTGCGTATCTGGAGGATGCTGACGAGGCAAAACGGCGTAGGCGCACAACACTCTGTCCGGATGAATGGCAAGACAGCTTCGGCGACGAGTTCTACGATTATGCCCTTGAAAACAGTTTCTATTTCCTTGCCCCTCGCAGGGAGTGGAATTCCCAAGCAGCAAGTGTACCTGTTCCGGGCGCATCGCAGGTTGAGGTACTCAACGATGACCAACTACTGGCACGAATTGACACATTAAAAGAAGGTGGATTGACAGATGGAAACGAATAGCGCGAATTACCTCTTCAACAACAGCCACCCTATGGAGGAACTCCCAGAGGAGGAAGTTGTTGACCTGGCTGGCTACCAGGTTACCAAAGCCGAACTTTTTGCTCACTCCAGGGAGCCGGCGATCACCATTTGGGACAACAAACTCAAATTCAATATGGCTTGCTTGCGAAGGTTCCCGGGGGTAACACACATTCAAGTACTGATTCATCCAGAACAGAAACGGCTTATCATTCGCCCCTGCGAAGCGGATACCCCTGATTCCCTGATTTGGGCAAAGGGTGGTGGCGAAAAGGAACTATCCAACCGAGACCTACTTTGCAAAGTCTTTGCAGCTAAAGTATTTGACTTAATGCAGTGGGACGGCCAATATCGGTACAAAATTTTGGGAAAGCCTGCCACTTGCGACGGCGAGGTACTTTTTCTTTTCCGCTTAAATGACTTTGAACTCTTTGTAGGCGGTAAGAGAAAAGGCGCATACCTTCCCAAGGACTGGCGTGATTATTTTGGTACGCCGGTAGAGGAACACGAAGAATCATATAAAATTGACCTTGCTGATGGTTACATTACCACGGACAAGGCATAAATATAGGAGGTCATATTATGGGGCACGATACCATGATTAAAGAAATTAGCCTTGACGGATTCCAGGTTGTAAGCGGTGAGATGTTTGCCCACTTGCCTCGGAAGAGCGAGGCGACCTGCACACTCTGGCCCACAGCTATGTCTTTCAGTAAGCAAGCCCTCATTTTGCTGGGAAACTGTGAGCATATTCGCATCGAAGTTAATGCCGCAAAAAAAGGGTTGCTTGTGGTGCCGGTAACAACAAAGGATCGTGATTGCATCCGTTGGATTAAGAGCATCAAGAACCCAACTATACGCAAAATGGAGTGCTGTAATTTTGCCCGCCAATTGTATGAAACATGGGGTATGAACGTTGAGCTGAATTATCGTGCTGTCGGCAAACTGGTTACCGCCGACAACAAGGTGATGCTACTGTTCGACTTTTCTAACCCCGAAAGCTGGAAGCGAGTAGAGGCAGGTGGTAAGCGTGTATGACACATTCGTTTCCTTTTACCTCTCCGGTGGACGATTGCATATTCAGTCGGATGCGCTCCGAAAGATAGGATGCCCATCATTTGTCCGCTTTCTTATGAACGAGGATGGTTGCTCTATGATTATGGAGCCATACAGCAGAAAGGTATTTGCATCGATGCGTGTTCCCAAGGGCGTATATGATAAGAGCGTAAAGCGGTCGCAGATGGAGATAAAATGTGCGCCGTTTTGCCGTTTGATGGCGCAACACCTGGGGTGGGACACCTCTTGCTCATATCGTATCCAAGGAAAGGTGTACGCAGCACAGCGGATTGTAAAATACGACCTACATACAGCCTATGCCATTAAGGGAGAGGCTTTGGAGGAACAGTAATGGCGATTTCATATAATAAGTTATGGAAGCTACTGATTGACAGAAATATGGGCAAATGCCACCTTCGCACAGCGGTGCCATTGGCCCCGAATACACTAACAAAAATGCGGAAAGAGGAACTCGTCTCAATGTCTGTACTCTGCAGGATCTGTGACACTTTGGGCGTAGGGTTAGACGAAATAGTCGAGTATACCCCCGAACCAAAAAAGGAGTGAACACAATGATTCATATAACGGGCGATACCCACGGGAAGTTCCACAAGTTCTGGACCAACGAGTTCCCCGAAGGGCAAGCGTTAAGCCGGAATGACTATGTGATAATCTGTGGCGATTTTGGCGCTGTTTGGGACGGCGAGGCTTACCAGGAATTGTTGCTGGATTCTCTTGCGGAAATCCCCTTTACTATCCTTTTCGTCGATGGAAATCACGAGAACTTTGAATTGCTGGAAAAATACCCTGTAACCAAATGGCACGGAGGAAAGGTACAAAAAATCCGTCCCAACGTAATCCACCTTATGAGAGGCCAAGTGTACACCATTGATGGTAGTACCTTCTTTACAATGGGCGGTGCCAAAAGCCATGACATACAGGATGGTATTTTGGAACCGGATGAACCCGGCTTTGATGAGAAGTTTTGGCGGATGCGCCGTATGAGAATGCTGTTCCGGGTGAACCACTATTCCTGGTGGAAAGAGGAAATGCCCTCCGAAAAGGAGTACGAAGAGGCAAGGCAAAATCTACGGAAAGCAAATTACAAAGTGGACTATATTATCACGCATTGCGCCCCTAATGATATTGTCGATATTATAGGTGGCGGTATGTATGAAACAGATCCCCTTACAGATTTCCTAGAGGAAGTTAGAACCACAGTGGATTTTAAACATTGGTATTTCGGCCATTATCACGATGACCGCCAAATTGGCCAGAAATTCTCGCTTCTTTATGACGAGATTATCCCATTGGAATGAGGTGCTATAGTGGCTAGCAGATTCAAACGACGGCATTACTCAACAGAAAACTATCGCAGAATTGATGGGCGGATTTACCGAGTGCAGAATGAGGATGGCACATTGTTCGCAGGTCCATTCAAAACGAAAATCAAACCGGAAGATTTGCCGGAGTGGTATCTGTACGGAAGATATTACAAGCGGTTCGGATATATGTCCGCCAAAGGCATCACAGATATGTTGTATCTACCCAATTTGGTGTTTAATCACTTTCTGAAAGACGATTGCTTGTTGGTAGCCTATGGTGGCAAGATTGTAGAGGAAAAGCCAGAAGAAAAATATCGGTTAGATCGGTATACCGGCTTTGACGAAATGATATGGGGAAATGAAATAATTACCATTTTGTGCGGCGCTCGTAAGTATTCCGGCTATGACATCCGTCCCTATATTGAGCAAGTACGGCAAAAGAAGGAGTGGCTGCAAAAAGCGCATCCTAGTGAGTTTGGAAAAGATGTCTGGGATTGTGATGTGGATTTGCTGTTCGTTGAGAGCCTAGAATGTCCGGAGTGCAAGCGGTCGTTGCGGGTAATGCGGGCAACAGATACCGCAGATGGCGGTTGCGATGTTGTTAGTCACTGCGTATGGTGCTTACGAGATTGGCAGTGGCATTGTGACGTACAAGGTTGGCAATCTGGATTTGAACGCTATTTTCACGGGTAGGAACAGGAGGCAAAAATGAAAGTTTCAAAGCAAGTCTGCTATAAGCCCCTGTGGAAACTATTGATTGATCGAGATCTAAAAAAGAAGGATTTGTGCCGTATGGCAAGAATCAGTCCTGCCTCGGTTACCAAGATGGGTCGAAACGGATATGTAACCACGGAGGTACTTGAAAAAATTTGTACCGCCCTGGGCTGTGGAATCGGCGATGTGATGGAGATTGTTGGCGAAAATGAAGGTCACGCAAGCGAACCGGATATATAAAGCGCCCCCTTGCAGGGCAACTGAAATTCGTAAAATACTACTTGACTTATATGCGAAGTAGAGCGAATATCACGACCAACCTGCAAGGGGGTAATATTTTGAAGCAAAAAGGAGCAAATTATGTCAAAAGAGGAATTGTTGGATAATATTGATAAATACGCAATCGGTCTTGATGAGAGCTTCCTGTTCCATTGTACCCAATGCGGTGAGTGCTGTGTTAACCGTGAGGACATATTGCTGAATCCCAGGGATATGTACAAAATCGCACAATACTTAAAAATGGAGCCCCGGGACGTACTTGAGAAATACTGCGAGACCTACATTGGCAAGAGTACTCGGATGCCAATCATAAGGCTTCTGCCAATTGGGAAAACCCAGCGGTGCCCATTTTTGAAAAATTGCAAGTGCGAAATTCACGAAGCAAAGCCTTCCGTGTGCGCAATTTATCCGCTTGGGCGGTATACAAAGCACGATCCAGTTACAGACGAAATGGATGCAGAAGACGGCCAAAGCGTACATTATTTGCTTCAGCCGGTAGCCTGCGGGGATATGAGTGAAACTCATACTGTGAGGGATTGGCTGCAAGGTTTTGATTTGGAGGTTGAGGATAGAGCGCACATCCTCTGGACAAACTTTATCACCAGGACCGGCAGACTGATTCGACTTTCCGAAGAGAAGGTTGGGGCAGAAAGGCTAGCTCCTTTGTGGAGTGCAATTCTTATTATTGCCTACTTGACATACGACACAACAAGGGATTTTTTACCTCAGTTTGAGGAGAATTTGAACGCCCTGGGAT
>JAFUPU010000068.1 GCA_017472635.1 Bacteroidaceae bacterium | reverse complement strand
GAGTTTACGCTTTGCAAAGATAATCCAAAATGGGTTTACATTCCAAACGAAATCTCAAGAAAGTTGTCTTTTGTCAGGTGCAACATGTTGCACCTGACAAAAGAAGCGGGTTTATATTCTCTTCGGATAGCATTTGCATGGTGATAAGGTTGAAGCACAAAAAAAGGATGTACTACATGGAGAGTAGTACATCCTCAGAGAAATATATTCGGTCAATCTCTTAGAAGAAGAGATAACGATCGTCTTTTACATCTGCCTTCAAGTAGAGGTCGTTCATCACGTTGCTGATGACACGTCTTACGTTGGCAGTGCTCAGAGCAGCCTCTTCGGTTGCAGCATTGAATGTAGCTTTAGGAGCTTCTTTATCCAACAGTTGAACAACGTAAACACCTCCATTACCCTTAAGCGGTTGGCTTACCTTTCCTGCTTCAAGCTTGGCAGCATAAGCTCCCAATACAGGTTCGCTGGTGCGTGTGATAGAGATATAAGCCGGAGCATTGAAAGTTACGTGTTTCAATGTATCGGTTACCACGTTCTCTACAGCTTTAGCGCTTGCCATATTGGTGATTTGTGCCATGTCAGCCATCAATTTCTCGGCTTTCTTATTGCGGATTGCTTCAGACATCAGCTCGCTCTTCACTTTTTCAAAAGGAATGTATCCCTCTTCATTAATGTCTGTAACAGCTACTACCAACATGTGGTCGTTGTTTCCGCACTCATACAACGGAGAAACCTCACCATCTTCAGCCTCAAACACCCACTTCAGTGCCTCGCGAGTACCAGGGATGTTGCTGATATAGTGTTCGTTGCTGTAGAAGTTGCGACGCTCTAACAAACGGAAGCCGCTCTCTTCTGCGTTCTGTTCAATCTTCTCCAATGTATTGTTAGCGGCTACAAATTGGCTGAACTCGTTATACTTCTTATTATAAGTCTCTTTGCTGAACTCAGCCGGACGCTTGATTACAGCCACTTTGTACTTATCGGCATTGGCACGACGGTCGAGCACCTGGATAATCAGGTTCACCTGTCCCAACTCCAGATTTACGAGTTGCTTAACGGCTGTATTGTTCAATGTATTGATGTACTTGGCATTGTCACCTTCAAGCGGAGCACCTTCATATTGTTGGGCTGTCATCCAAACCTCTTTTCCTTCTTGACCATACTTTTGAGCCAACTCCACGAAGTCAGCACCACCCTGCAAAGCAGTGTAGATACTATCAGCCAATGTTCTAGTCTTGTCCAAATCGGCATTTGCCACTTGAATCATACGATACTGAACAGAATCGGGTTCGTTTACCTTAGCAATAACCTTGAATGCATTGTAAGTGTCGTCTGCCTGATTGTGATAAGGACCAACAACCACACCTACCTTAGCTGTATCCAACTTGCCGGCGATATCGCTGGGGTATACCATTGATTTGACGGGAACCTCAGAGTATGCCACCGTAGAACCTGCTGAACGAACGAATGAAGCAAACTCAGTATCCATGTCTTTCAACTGACCTGCGTATTCAGTCACTTCATTCATAATCTCATTACGGTCTTCAGCGCTCGGAGTAACCACTACATCGATGTACTTGATATCACGGCTCTCGGCATATTGCTTGAACTCCTCTTTTCTCTTATTGTAGATATCCTTCAAGTCGCTCTCGGTAACCTTTACGGTTGAATCGGGCACTGCTGTATAAGGGATTGCAGCAACCATCAGGTTCATTTCATTGCCACGTCCATCGAAAGCAGCCTTTGCTGCAACAGGATTTGAGATGAGAGACTTTCCAATCAGATTCTGGTATTTCTCTGAAAGCAATCCTTGACGGATTTGTTTCTCCACGAAATTCCAATAGTTGCTCAACGACTGATAATATTCTGCATATTGCTGAGGCATCTGGCTCAAGTCGATTGTTGCATATTCGTTCAAGAACTTCTTGAGCATATCCACATCAAACTTTCCAGTCTGAGGGTTGGTGAACGGAGTCTGTTGCAACATGGGGTGTACACCCGCATTCAACACAGCCTTCACCTCGGCATCAGTAACCTGCAAGCCCAACTTTTCAGCCTCTTTTTCGATGAGTTTGTTTGAAACCAATGAATTCCAAACCTCGTCTTTGATTTGGCTCATCTCTTCATCGGTAACTGATGATACCTGACGAGTGAACTTGTAGACCTCAGTATATTCATCAATCATTTTTGAGAAATCCTGAGCTGATACAGCTTCACCATCGATTTCTCCTGCATCCAACACGCCTGTGTGGGGCTGCAAGACTCTCCATGCATCTCCTGCCACGAAAGCAAAAAGAGCAATACCGACTACAGCGACCAACAACACGCCTTTACTTCTAATCTTTTGTAATGTTGCCATTTTCGTTTAAACAGTTTTTATTGTTATTATTTTCTTTATTTTCAAATGAGCGCACGAAGATACAAAAATCTCTTTACCTAACCTACACTTTTGACTGAAAAATGCATCAATCCACCACTTTTAGCTTTACAAGTTCTATTTTAGTAGCCGACATTTTGATTATTTTACACTGAAAACGGTCAAAGCTGACCACCTCATGCAATTTGGGGAAACTCTGATATTCGTGCAGAATCAGTCCGCCCAATGTCAAATAATCATCCAACTCGGGCAGTTCCAATCCAAACATTTCGTTGATGCGTTCAATCTCCAACCGGGCTGACAATACATACTCGTCATCTCCGGTCTTTTTAGCTATATAGTTAGAGGTATCGTGTTCGTCTTCGATATCTCCCAAAATCTCTTCCACCAAGTCTTCAAGTGCCACGATTCCGGATGTTCCTCCAAATTCATCGACAACTACAGCCAACGTCTTCTTCTGCTGCATGAACATCTGCATCAATTTTTGTGCCGACATGGTCTCCGGCACAAATGGTATTTTGCTGATATGTTCACGCCAACTGTCGGCATGACGAAACATCTCGGAAGAATGGATATATCCTATGATATTGTCTATATTTTCCCGATAGACTATCACCTTGGATATGCCTGACTCGATAAATCTCGATTTCAGTTCATCCAATTCAGCATGTTCCTCCACTGCAACAATTTCAGTACGAGGAACAATGCAATCGCGAATCTTTATGTTGGAGAAATCCAACGCATTCTGGAAAATCTTCACTTCGGTCTCTATCTCCTCTTCACTTTTGCTGTCTCCTATGCTCGACTGGATAAAATAATCAAGGTCGACTTTCGTGAAAGCCTTTCCTGATGCATCTTTATTGACTTTTACTCCCACCAGATACAGTATACCATTTGACAGCATAGAAGCAAACTTGGAAATGGGGAACAACACGACATAGCAGATGAATGCCGGGAGCGCACAAAACTGCAACATCGTGTTGGGGTTTATTTTAAACAACGTCTTTGGCATGAACTCTCCGGTAAAGAGTACGATTAACGTTGAAATAATCGTTTGAATCAGCACGACTGTAAAATCATTATCGACAAATCCAGCCAAACCGGGTTCTATCAGATTCGCCATCAAGATACCATAGATGACCAACGCTATATTGTTACCTACGAGTTGTGTAGAGATAAAGTCATTCGGATGTGCATAAAACACCGAAAGGATTCTGGTTGTCAGGTTGTCATTCATCTTTTCCAACTCAAATCTCAACTTGTTGGAAGAGACAAAAGCAATCTCCATCCCCGAAAAAAAAGCAGAAAACGCAAGTGTTATAAGTATTTGTATGATGATATCTCCTTCCATAAGGATTAGTTGATTTCTTTTTTAAATGTTATTGAGCAAGCGAATCAGCAGCAACCGGTTCTTCTTCATCGATATAGAAGATTCCTTCCGTTTCATAAATGACATAATCTGTCAATTGCTGATTTGACTTGAAACCTTTTCCTTCGATAATCTTGTCCGCCTGTTCTATACGGATTCGCTCATCGGAATAGACCTCTTTGGTCTTTTCATTCCAAAAAAGCAGTTCGGTGTCAAACTTCTCATGCTTTTTGTTTTCAATATGTACATTACTTCGCAATTCCCAAAGTTTATTGCTGTCGTAATAGTAGGCAGTATCGGCTTGTATAACTGCTTCAGGGTTCAATTCCCGATCAAACTGTTCGAGATAAATGCCCTTTTCAAATGCCCAGAACGAAGGGGTCATCCGGTCAAATATTGACCACTCTTCGGCTATCACCTTATAACGGATGATACCCGAATCTGAAATGAGAGTCTCTACTCCCAACGTTTGCATTACAGCCATTGAGTCTCGGCTAACGACTGCTCCCGCCAACTTTTTATCTCCTCCCGAACATCCGGGAATTAAAAGAAACATAACAGCAGCCCACATGGCTACTGTTATGTTTAAATAGGTTTTAAAAAAAGTATGTTTTGCTTTTCGCGACATATCAGGGTGTAAAAGGTTATCTGATGGTTGTTGTTTCACCAATCCATCCACCGATAGTTACATTGTCACCGGTCTTCAAACCGATAAAGAACAAGTCTTCAACCTTCGGAGTATATGCCGAGAAGTTTGCTATCAGCTTGTTTGCTTCTTCAGCCACACTGGGGTCTACAGCTTTTGCACGTTGCAACTTGTCAATGGCTGCAAAATAGGTACACTTGTTCATTGCAGGCTCGTCACTCCACTTCGGGCTTGAAGCATACATCTGGGCTATCAAGATATAGGGAGCACCATACTCTCCATTCAACTCGATGGCTTTCTTGGCATAAGTTTTGGCTTTGCTCAACTGCTTCATAGAATAGAGAACGGCAGCTGCCTTGTACGCATAAGTAGCTTTTTCCTTCGGGTCTGCCTCCAACTCTATAGCCTGATCCATAAACTCCATAGCCTTGGCATTGTCGCCTGTCTTCAAATAGCGGCTGGCACATCCGGCAGCAGACTTTGAGGTAGGTTCGATGTTGTGAGCGTATTCAGAAGCAGCCAAATAAGCCTCTTGGTCAGTACACTTCAACATAGCCATGATAGTGACAGCTTGTTTCAAGAAGTCCAAGTTATCTTTGTTTGCTTCAATTTGCGGAGCATAAATGGCTTGCAAACTTTCACAATCAGCGGCACCACTGTTGATGAAATAGGCATCGATATTGTTTTTCACTTGTTCCCACATGCCGGCAATCTGCTTGTAGGTTGCCTCATTGGCTCCACCCTTTGCCGCGTTGGCTTGCGCTTTCTCTATATTTTTGGTTGCCAAGTCGCTGGTTTGCATGTAGTCTTTGATAACTTCTGTCTTATGAGCTTCTTTCTGCTTGGCAATCTGTGCTGAGATGTTCATCAGGTCAAGCATAATCTGGTGACCGGCATTCTCGGGATCCATATTCAACACTTCGCGCAACATGGTATGTGCCTTTACAGCATCCAACGGCTTTACATATACGATATAGTCGTGTGCCTTCTTCTCAAGGATACTTGCCTTTGTATAAGGCTTACGTATCAGCGAGTTCAACGTTTCCAGGTATTGGATACGTTGGTCATAAGTAGCTAACAACTCTTCAACCAAAGCTGCACGTTTGGCAGCATCTTTCTCTTGTCCAATCATCCAGCGAAGGATTTTTGCACCATTGTCATACAAGTCATTACGGGCAGCAGGATGCTTGGTATACACTTCTTTCCACGGACCGTAAGCCTCAGCAAAGTTGTTGGTCTTCACATGTTCGTTATAAAGACTGATGTTTTGCAGACAGTTGATACTGTCTTGGCCGTGTCCGAATCTGTCTTCTTTTGCGATTTGCGCAAAAGAGCTTGTTGCACCCATTGTCAGTGCAAACAAGAGGGTTGTCATCTTCGATTTCATTGGTCAATTTTTTATTTTTATTAAATTATTGCTTTTTTATCTCACTTTCTGTTTGTAGAACCAGCCTTGGTTGAACGTCAATCCTATGCTCAGCCGCAGGTAATTTTCTGTCAGCACCCCTTCTACTTTCGGGTCAACCTTCACCCATTCACCGCTGACACTGACAATAGAGAATTGTCTGCCTCCCAACGTATTCCAACGGGTAAATATAGGACATGCCACACCCAAACTTACTCCATATTCACGAGCAGCCTCTTGCCCGTTTACCTTCACATAGGGTTTTGAATAATAGGCTCCGAACCGATATTTCAAACTTTTCAGGAACGAAGCTCCCATAGGGTCAGGCAAATACTGTACACCCAATGAATATTTCACTCGGTCTGCCAACTTGCCCTCTTCACCGAAATAGCGTACATCACCGAACTTCTGCAATTTCACATCTGCTCCTACAGTCAGCTTCTCATCGTAAACATACGTAGCACCTACCCCAAATGCATGAGGCAGTTGAAACGCATTGCTGATGTTTCTGACAGAATCAATGCTGCTTTTTTCTGAGATATAGGCTTCGGTTGCATTCAAGTCATGTCCCCATGAATAGGTTGCACCCAATGTTGCCTTATGTTTTTTACCAAAGTTCATGGTATATTGGGCTCCGAAGTCAAGTGTAAAATCGCTGATTTCAGCATAATAGGTGCGTGCCAATGAATACATGTTAGCATCGCTGAAACTTGCTGATACCTGATGTTGGAAATTACCAAAGAGATAGGCAGCATTCAATCCGACAGACAGACGGGGAGTGATGCCATATCCCACCCCGGCAAAGACCTGATGCAATCCACCTTCTCCCGCATACGAACGGGTAGCTGTCACCTCGTCACTCCATTCACTTCCAGCCGGCAACGTTTCTGTAGAGGTGAATTTATACCCTACTGAAGAATAAGGCAACACGCCAAGTGTCATACCAAACCTTTTAGCCAGACGGAATTGCATTGCCAAATAATCGAAACTTGAGTTCTTGGCATTCAACTTATTTGTTCCATCGCTGAAGTTGGCGTTCTGTAACGACATACCTACTTCAAACAAGAAGGTTAGTGAATCCACGTCAGAATAGGAAGCCGGGTTACTTACATTAATCTGGCTTCCGTCACGTAAACCGATGCCGATACCACCCATTGCCTTATTGCCTCCCAAGTTTTGGTCAGAAAACTGTCCGAACCCGTATCGGGTCAACGGAGAGTTCATTCCATTTTGTGCAACAACCACCCCTAAGACGGTCAACAACATGAATAATATCGCACCAAATCTCTTACTGTATTGTATCATTATTAAATTCTAATATTCTATCCAAGCCTTTCAGCACCAACATTTTGTCTGTTACCACAGCTATCTTATCATCACAATTCAAAGGGAAGTCATCACCTCCTGTCAGACAAACGCCCAAACGCGGATATTTGTTCTGCCAATGGGTTATATATCCCTCTATCTCCCAAATGATTCCCTGTTTTACCCCGGCACGGATGGCTGTTTCGGTTGAACACCCCAATTCCGGACATCCTCCCTCCTGCTCCACCAAAGGTAATTTCCCCGTAAAGGCATGCAATGCTTTGAAGCGCATGTTCATTCCCGGAGAGATGTTTCCGCCCCAATAGTTACCATCAGCATCAACCAACTCATAGGTGATGCACGTCCCGGCATCAATCACCAATACCTCACGATCAGGCATCAACGAATGGGCAGCCACTACTGCCGCCAGCCTGTCAGCCCCCAAACTTTGAGGGGTTGCATACCGATTGGTAACAGGCACCGGCACTTGTGAATCAAAATAGAGCATAGGCACACCGCAACTTTCAATCTGCTCACGCAGTCCATCAGTCAGTTCAACCACCGAAGAGGTTATCCCTCTTTTCACCGGATAGTTGGCTGTCAATTGCCGCAAGTGCTCCAGATTCTGATTGGAATCATAGCACACTTCCACCGGATTTCCGGCATCAAACACGGCTATTTTAGCCATGGTATTTCCTATATCTATAATTAAATTCACGCAAGTGAGCTTATTTTGAGTGCAAAGTAACGCAAAATTTGTCATAACTCTGCAATGTTTTTCGGGTAAATAGCAAAAATTTAGTTTTTTCTATCTTCTTTATTCTTCAAATTAACGAACTTTACCTAAATTTCTACTCATATAAGCCATAAGTCGTGCGCAAGACTTTAAATTCAGTACGCCGGTTCAAGGCATTACAAATCTCCTGTTGCTCTTCGGGGAGTTCCAAAATAAACTTTTCAGTCAGAGTGTCACCCTCTTGAACAAATCCCAGTTGGTTTGCCAGCTTTTTTCTGAGGACTTTGGGACTTGCTTCGCCATATCCTTTTGCAACCAGACGTTCTGCCACAATCCCGCCCTTTATCAGGTAATCAACCACCGACTCGGCACGCTTTTGCGACAAGCGCTGGTTATAAGCGTCACTACCCTTGTAGTCGCAATGGGCACTCAGTTCGATAGTGACATTGGGGTTGTCGTTCAATAGGATAATCAAAGAATCAAGTGATGCTGTCGAAGCCTCGGTCAAAGTGGCTTTGTCAAACTCATAGAAGATATTCTCCAACAACACGGGATGGGTCATGGAAGAGAGTGGGAATTGCAGCACATAGTCGCGCGACTCGCTGAGGGTATCAATCTGCACCTCTTGCTTGTAATTCAAAAATCCTTTGCAGGTTCCCAACAGCACATAGTGTACTGCCGGTTCCACCTTCTCGGTGAACGACCCGTCCATGCGCACGCTGATTTTTTTGTTTGTACCGTCATTACCCACCAAATGCACAACAGCTTCAGGCAGCTCATAGCCTTCTTTTTCATAGACCCAGCCGGTAATGGTCTTGGTTATTTCCGGCAATTCAAAAGTAAAGATGTGGTCCCACCCGCGGGCATCTCCCCGGTTGGAAGAGAAAAATCCCCGGTTGAAGGGTTCTTCAAAAGTCATACCGAAATCATCGCCCGACGAGTTCATCGGTGCCTGCAAGTTGGTGATGCTCCATTTCTCTGTATCTTCATCCAACACAGCCATGAAAAGGTCCAATCCTCCCATACCCGGATGTCCGTTAGACGAGAAGTAGAGTTCTCCATTCCGACGGAAAGTCGGGAACATCTCATTCCCCTTTGAATTAATGGGTTCGCCCAGATTCTCCACCCCTCCATATCCATCGGAGGTAATGCGCACACGCCACAAATCGGTCCCTCCCAATCCTCCGGGCATATCAGAAACAAAATAGAGCCATTCACCATCAGGCGAGACTGCCGGATGAGCCAACGACGAAAGGGTATCATTCACGATTTCACACTTACGGGGTGCTCCCCACGAGGCATCCGAACGGGCTGAAGAAAAGATTTCAGCATAGCGGGGAGACTCTTCATCCATTTGGCAACGGGTAAAATACATGGTCTTGCCATCGGGCGAGAAAGCACAGGCTCCTTCTTCAAACTCACTGTTTATCTCTGATGCCACCACCTCGGGACGCATCCATTTTCCCTTTTCATCTTTCTTTGAGACAAAGATATCAGGGGCTTTCATACCCGTAATGCCGCTCAGGTCTTCACCTTGAGCATCATCGCGGGTCGAAGTCAAGTAGATTTGGTCAAGTTCTTCACCTCCATACATCGGTGAATACTCAGCCCTACGTGAGTTGAAGAGGGGAAAGCGTTTAACGATATAACGGTTGTGATTTTTCTTCCAATGCTGTGCCAATTCACACGACTTCAAGCCATTCAATCCTTGCTTGTCTTCTGGTCTGTATTGCAGATAAATCTGGTAGTTTTTTGCAGCCGCCTTATAATCGCCTTTCGCCCGCAACATGTCTGCCAGATGCAGGTATGCTATGCTGTCAGGATAACGGTAACGGACGGCATTGGCATATCCGCCTGAGGCACGCAAAGCCTGGTTGATATGGCGGTAACATTCAGCCATCTTGAATGCACGTTCGCCCCGTTTGTCGCGCTGTTTGATGGGAGTCTTTGAATAGGCTTTCTTGTAGTATTTGGCAGCTTCGGCATATTCGCCCAATGCCTCAAACTGCTCCGCTTTTTTCAAAGCTTTCTCGGCTCCGCATGCAAACAGAATCAAGCATGCAAGCGTCCACAACACGATATGTAAAGTAGTAATGCGTTTCATCAGAACAACTTATAGAACCTTCCTATATAACTCAAAAGCCCCCTTTTTATTGCCTGTCTCTTCTTGATTTTATTCTGCAAAAGGTTTTCTGAAACCACATCCGTTTTTCCACTCCGAGCATCCGTAGGCTGTTTTTCCTTTTATTACAACCCCTTTTCCACAAAGCGGACAGGGAGTCCCCACAATGGCATCGGCTACCGGTGCGACAGTTTTTTCTTCAGTCTTCGCTTCGCTCTTCTTGCGGGGTTTACGGGAAGCTGCCGGTTTCTTTGCAGTGCTCTTCTTGGGTTTCTCGGGTTCTGCCTCTTCAATGGCTATCCGACGGTTTGAATTGTCACTCAACACCTTGTATACAATCTCTTGCACCATCTGCTTCAACTCTTCCAAAAAGGTCTTCGGGTCATAGTTACGCCGTTCTATCTCGCGCAATTTCTTTTCCCAGATGCCGGTCAACTCTGCTGATTTCAACAACTCTTCGTGAATAACCTGAATCAATTCAACACCGGTAGGGGTAGCAATCAGATTCTTACGTTCGCGACGGATATACCTGCGTTTGAACAGAGTCTCGATAATGGCAGCCCGCGTTGACGGACGCCCGATGCCGTTCTCCTTCATTGCCTCACGCAGTTCGTCATTGTCGACCAACTTTCCTGCCGTCTCCATAGCACGCAAGAGGGTTGCCTCGGTATAAGGTTTGGGGGGTTGCGTCCACTTCTCATTCAAACCGGGTTCATGAGGTCCGCTTTCGCCTACGGTGAAAAGGGGCAACACCCGTTCGTCTTCTTCCGGTTTCTCGTCTTGTTCACTCTTTATCGTTGCATTCGGTTGCGCAAAAACAACCCGCCATCCCGGGTCAACTATCTGCTTGCCTGTTACTTTAAAGCCTATTTTATCGACTTCGCCCAACACCGTAGTGGTAGAGAAACGACAATCGGGATAGAAGACAGCAATAAAACGACGTGCCACCAGGTCGAACACCCGTTTCTCCATATCCGTGAGATTTTGCGGAGCCACTCCTGTAGGGATTATGGCATGGTGGTCGGTCACCTTAGACGAGTCAAACACCTTCTTGCTCTTTGCTAACTTTTTTCCTAACAACGGAGTCGTCAATGCCTCGTATACCCGCAAACCTTTGAGTATGCCGGGACACTTGGAATAGATGTCATCACTCAAGTAAGTGGTGTCAACACGCGGATAGGTGGTGATTTTCTTTTCATAGAGCGACTGGATGATGCGCAAGGTATCATCAGCTGAATAGGCAAACTTCTTGTTGCACTCGACCTGCAATGAGGTAAGATCGAAAAGATGAGGAGGAGCTTCAGTTCCTTTCTTTGAAGATACATCGGTGACGGTGAAAGGTGCCTCTTTCACTTTTTCTAAAAACTCGAGTCCCTCTTCTTGCGAAGTGAACTTACCCTTTGTTGCCGAGAATGTGGTACCTCGATAGATGGTCTTCAACTCCCAATAGGGTTCGGGCTTGAACTCTTCAATCTCTTTTTGCCGCTTGACAATCAATGCCAACGTAGGCGTCTGCACACGCCCGATAGAGAGCACCTGTCTGTTTTGTCCATATTTCAATGTGTACAGACGCGTGGCATTCATACCCAACAGCCAATCGCCTATCGCCCGGCTCAACCCGGCTTCATAGAGCGACTGTTTTTCTGACTGGTCCATCAGGTTGGCAAAGCCATCGCGGATAGCCTCTTCGGTCAACGAAGATATCCACAATCGCTTTACCGGACATTTCGCACCGGCTTTCTGCATCACCCAACGTTGAATCAGTTCTCCCTCTTGTCCGGCATCTCCACAGTTTACGATGCCATCAGCTTGTTGCATCAGCCGTTGGATGATGCCAAACTGTTTTTCAATGCCGGTGTCTGCTATCAACTTTATACCAAAACGGGGAGGAATCATAGGCAAACTCCCCAAACTCCAACTCTTCCACGAGGGGGTATATTCATGCGGTTCCTTCAGTGTACAGAGGTGTCCGAAGGTCCAGGTCACCTGATATCCGTTTCCTTCGTAATAACCATCGTGTCGGTTACGGGCGCCCAACACATCGGCTATATCTTTTGCCACACTGGGTTTCTCTGCTATACAAACTATCATTTCTTATCTAACATTTATGCCGGACTTCTACCGGAAAGAAGCTACATTCCACATATTCTCCCCCTACGAAGTCATCATACATCTCTTTCGTTTCCAGTCAGTTGCGGGTGAAAGGAGGCTGTATTTTATCACCTTCGGTTCTGAAAAGAGTGGCAAAGATAATCATTTTACGGCAAAGTTACAAAATTCCGCGAGGCTGTATATCAAAAGAAACCATGCGCTAACCTCATGCACCTGCTTTTCAGACATACGTGCCTCCTTATATATAATAAGGTATAGTTTTACCTTTTGCTTTCACCCCCCATCTCCCCATAGATTCATCCCTTATTCACTTATTCATTTCACCCACAAACATCTTTCCTACAAACACTTATGGGTGAAAGGAGATGCTTTCAACGTGGTTTCACCAGCCCTTCCAACATCTTCATATGCTGTCACCCTTCAAGTTCTATCGGATGTAGTGCATGGCTGAATGGACTGATTCAACCTGTAAGTCCAACTCAGCACGAAACAGGTTGGAAGTGGTGAATGAGAGATGAAGCTACCTCCTTTCACCTATAACACACTAAATGACAGCAAGATGCAGGTGAAATGAAACGAGCGGAACAGGGTTGGGATATTGAAGTATATAGAGGGAGAATACCGGCAATTTTAAATCAATGTTAAAATCATCCGCCTACTTCCCAGGACTGAGGTCGCTGAGTCCCAGGACTTATCCGCCTGAGTCCTGGAACAGAATATCATCAGTCCTAGGATAAAATGCTGTGAGTCCTGGAGATTTTCACGCGAGTCCTACCTATTTTAAGGAACGATGATACATAAATGAAATAAGAAGTTACACCATTACAACTGAATTCCGAAACATTTCAGTACCTTTGCGACCAAAAACATACAATTATGAAACTACAATTTCACTTTCTTCTTGGCAGCCTTTGACTCATTGTGCAAACGGTCGAGGGCAGTAACGACATAGCGGTATTTGGTTGAGCCATCAGCATAAGGAAGCTTATAGAATGTGTTGCGCGTAATGGCAACAATCTTGCTTGCATCGTTCAAATTGACTTTCTCTTTAGCATCGAAACGATAGACAACGTATTGGTGTGCCCGGTCCATCTCGGTTTTGGCTTTTGGTGCTGTCCAGAAAAGTATCAATCCGTCTTTCGTCCACACGTCTTTCAGTTTACGCACCTTACCCGGTGCTTTGTCGTCGATGAAAGGGAACTCAGGCTGCAAAGCCGGATAGCGGTGGTAAACAGACTTCAACACCTCACGATAATTTCCGGCATTCTCTACCACAGCACTTGCCGGCCATTGACAACTTCCCTTGACCGATTGATAGTTACGCTGCATCTGCATCTTGGTATGCTGTTGATGAGTAGCAGGATTTTGCAAGTCGGCTGCTTTGACCGTACGCATAACATCCTGCCCAATGAAGAGCGGACGATTGGCTGCTTTTTCAGCCCACCAGGGAAGCAATTGGGCATAATCGGCTGCCGGATGTCCGATTTCCCAATAGATTTGAGGAATGTTATAGTCGACCCACCCTTTGTTTACCCATAAGAGAACATCGGCATAGAGGTCATCATAGTTTTGCAGACCGTTTGTCTGACTTCCCTCGGGCGAACTCTTCGCATTACGCCAAATGCCAAAGGGAGAGACGCCAAACTTCACCCACGGCTTGAGTGCACGCACTGTTTCATGTACCTCCTTGATAAGCAGGTTGACATTGTTGCGCCGCCAATCGCCACGGTCGGTAAATCCGCGTCCGTATTGTGCAAAACTGGCATCATCATTGAAATGGACTCCTTTGACAGGATAGGGATAGAAATAGTCATCCATGTGGATGGCATCCACGTCGTAGTTAGTGACTATCTCAGTAATGATTTTGCAAATATACTTGCGGTTTTCAGGTAATCCGGGGTCGAAATAGAGTTGTCCCTCATAAGCTATAAAACGGTCGGGATAAAACTTGGACGGATGGTGACCGGCCAGCTTTTTAGTCCCTTTGGTTTTTGCCCGATAAGGATTTATCCAGGCATGAAGTTCCATCCCCCGCTTGTGGCATTCGTCAATCATAAATTGGAGAGGATCCCACATAGGACTGGGAGCAAGCCCCTGCTCGCCTGTGAGAAAACGGCTCCAAGGTTCGTATGACGATTTGTATAATGCATCCGCCTCGGGACGAACTTGATAAATAATGGCATTGATACCTGCTTGCTGTAGTGTATTCAATTGAGCAACTAATGTCTGCCGGAGTTCGGCAGGAGACATCCCAATAAATTGCCCATTTACACACTGAATCCACGCTCCACGAAACTCTCTTTTCGGAGAGGGCTGTGCATACCCGAGCATTACACAAGCCATAAAGATTAACAGAAGAGATATTTTTTTCATTTTTCCACTATTCATTTGTACGTGCAAAGATAATGCAGAAACTATTAATACGCAACAAGTAAGAAGATTATTTTCAGAATTGGAAATAAATAAAGGGTTGTATGTCACTACTCTTCACTTGGATGACAAGATATACCACCGCAGCTATCAGCACTGCCTGTAGCCACAAAGGCAACCGGATGACACCACGCTCGCACCACCGTTCCCATGAGTCGGGAAGGAAGTGAAGCAGGTAACCAATTCCCATCAGAGCAAACACTTCGGTATACCCACCTACCAACTGGGGCAACAACTCAGGCTGGAAATGGGTGAATATCTGCTCAAGCATGGTCAACGATGCGTCGAACGTTGCATTGCGGAAGAATATCCAACAGAAGCACACAAAGTGAAACGTCAACAACCAAGGCACAATCCGACAGACCATCAAAGGGAAACGCGAGAAGAACTTACGCACATCTTCGGCTTCGAATCCCATAGCCGGCAAGAATGTACGACTCCAAAACTTGTGTACTGCCAACACCATACCATGCAAGGCTCCCCAAACTACAAAGTTCCATGAGGCACCATGCCACAATCCACCCAACAACATAGTAAGGAAGAGGTTTACATACGTGCGCCATGTGCCTTTGCGGTTTCCTCCCAACGAGATATAAAGATAATCGCGCAACCATGAAGAGAGGCTGATGTGCCACCTCCGCCAGAATTCAGTGACAGACAGAGATTTATAAGGAGAATTGAAGTTGACTGGGAAATGAAATCCTAACAGCAAAGCCAAACCAATAGCCATATCGCTATAGCCTGAAAAATCGCAATAGATTTGCAATGCATACCCATAGACTCCAAACAGATTCTCAACACCACTATACAACGAAGGATTTTCAAAAATGCGTTCAACGAAGTTCACACTGATATAGTCTGAAATCACAGCTTTCTTGAACAGACCACTGACAATCAGAAAGACTCCACGCCCAAACATTTCAGAGGTGACCAGCAAAGGACGACGAATCTGGGGAATAAAATCGCGAGCACGCACAATGGGACCTGCGACCAACTGGGGAAAGAACGAAACGTAGAAAGCATAATCCAACAAACTGTGCAGAGGTTCTATCTGTCGGCGATAGACATCAATGGTATAGCTGAGCGATTGAAACGTAAAGAATGAAATGCCCACTGGCAAGAATATATCCAACGGATGAAATTCACCTCCCCATAGAGGAGCCAACATTTCGTAAAAGAAGTTGGTATACTTAAAATAACATAGCAATCCTAAATTGACCAACAAGCTGCAAGCCAACAACAACCGACGATGCACATCCTTAACGGCACGATGCATCCGGGCTGCCAAAAAGAAATCGGCACAAGTGACTACCCCTAATAAAAAGAAATAGGTACCACTACTCTTATAATAGAAGTAATAAGAGAAGAGTACAACAAAGAATAGGCGTGCCGATGTGCGATGACGCAACAACAGATAAATGGCACTAAAAGCCAAGAAAAGAAAAAGAAACAAACCGGTACTGAAAATCATCGGACTTTCAACATGGTAAGTCAGTTCATCAACAAGTTTAGTCAAATCGATTTTCCACATATCCATTATAAGCTTTTAAAATAGCCTCAGCCAACAAGGCTCCCTGCAAACGATAACCATCGTGGGTGTAATGCACCCTATCGCGTTGCATATATTTGTTATTCACCCAATTGGCACAAGCCCGACGGCTTCCACCGGCTATATGATACAAATCCCATACGGGCAATTCCTTCTGATTGGCAAATGCCAAAATAGCATCAGCAACACGGGGAGTTGTAGGATTTATCACCCGCTGACGACGCCGACGACGCAAATAAGAACCAGGGGGTGTGGTAAGCAGTACTTCAGCTTTGGGACAATAGGTATTTACTGCATGAAGCATGCTATCAAGCTCCATCCGGTGCATCTTTTCACTATAACGCGAACCATGACTCTCGTTTGTTCCAAAAGACAAAATCACCAAATCGGGACGCAAACTGTCTAAAGCAGCCAGTTTTTCTGGAGTACGAAAATTCACCGTAGTAGCTCCATTGATACCCAGAGTATGGTATACGAGTCCGGGAGCTCCGGTCTCTACTGCCAATGCAGAAGTACGATAAGTTATAGAGTCAGGCACAACAGCATAGCTTCCCCAAGCCTGCTCCAATCTATGGCGCGTGGTAACCGTAAATACATGCCCCCTCACATGAGAATCACCCAAATGCAAAATACGAACCGGTGACTCATTGTTTACCAACCGGTCAAAAAAAGGATAGAGTTTCTCAGGACGTAACAACGTATTTTCCAGCGTATCGCGAAAAGAAAGCGGCATGGAATTGCCCACTTCTACTAAAGTGATATAAAATGGATGACGTACAGCATATTCAGGAACAACACTCAAGGGAGATTGCTCTGACAACCGCTGCGGTTGCAGGTCTTGTGAAAAAAGAGTATACGGAAAGAGACCGCACACAACAAGCCATATCCACCACTTACCAAGCCGCCTCATACGCTTTCCTTTTTTCATATTGTTCGTATCCATAACATATAGTCTCATACAAGAAATGCGCCAAATGCTCTCCTCCGCGGAAATTGATGTGTGTATAATCCAGATTTGCCATCGGCGGATTGGCTTTTACCATTTGAGGCATACTTCCATCACCTCCCATTGCTTCATACAGATTCCAAAACGCCACTGCTCCGTCAGCTGCTATCTGACGCTGGTAACGAATGAGATGTTTGATGCCATCCATCGTATGCAATTCTCCAAATTCATCTTTTACTGAACGGTCACCTACACCTACCACCAAAATACCGGCATCGGGGAATGCATGCTTCAACTGTTTAACTACATGTAACATACCTGTATAATAGCTCTCGTAATTACGTTGACGCTTGTTGGCTACATTCAAACCGAATTGCAACACCAACAAATCATAAGGACGGACAGAGGAAAATTGCCTCAAATGAGACATGGGAACTCCTGCCAAAGACAATCCGCTGCTACCACGCAAACTAAAATTGTCTACCGTTATACCGGATGTTCCCTCCATTGCCACCCCATAAGCAATCATTGCATCGGGCTGACTCACCTGCCAACGCACACGCCCTATCCGACCCTCGACACGGCATTGTTGCAATCGCCCAATCGTATCAGCATAAAAACGTTGGTGAGAAGAACCATTGACCTGTGAAGTCAACTCTACTGGAGATTTTGCCTTGAAATAGAAAGTCGAGACATCGCAAGTGTCGAGATGTGGCAAATATTTTTTTCCACGCAAATCGACATAAGCCTGACCGGCAGGTATAAAATAACGCCCGGACAACCCTTGAAGGGTTCGGTCAAATCCGACACTGTCTGTACTGATATGACTTTCCCAACCATGAAAAGAGTGAGTAACAGTGGGACGGAACCCATACACTTGAGAAGTTATATCTACCCATCCGACACCTTTTCCTCCCCAACGTTCCTGCAACAAGCTACGCAAATGGGCGGTAAAAATATCTCCTTCGATAAACGAATCACCCAAATAGGCTATACGCACAGGACGGTCCAACGAGTCTATCTGCGACAATGCTGCATAAAAAGGCAACATTCCACGTTGCAGAGAATCAGAGAAATCTTCAATGCAAGTAAGTCCGCTCTTACAAGAATCCACAAACTCCGGCTTGACAAGAGGAAGATTGGGTAGAGAATCTTCTACAACTTCGCTCTGTTCAAACTCATCCTGACGTATATCAGACAATAAATCTACCCGCCTCAAAGCCGTCTCTCCAAACTCAATCACAGGCAAATAAGATAACAACCATAATATTCCTATGACCAATACAGTCAGCACAAATGTATAAGAGATTTTATTCTTCATTGCTCAATACCTATCTATCTTTCCAATAGCCTTTTCCAGCGGAGCACGTCAACGTTCTATACGGGTAACACTATTTATTTGTTCTATCTTTTTCAGATTCTTACAGATAATCTTCACATCTTCTACATCGTGAACATAAAGATGGATATACCCTTCAAAAATTCCATCATTTGTTTCAAAAGAGAGA
Organism: Bacteroidaceae bacterium; assembly: GCA_017472635.1. Lineage (GTDB taxonomy): Bacteria > Bacteroidota > Bacteroidia > Bacteroidales > Bacteroidaceae > Phocaeicola_A. Next base: position 16,628 of record JAFUPU010000068.1, on the reverse strand, counting down.
CGATGAATATTCACATTCAACTGGCGGGATATGATTTCTGTAATCGAGTTCAACACCCCCACTCCATCAATACCTTTCAAACACAATTCCACAGGGAAAAACAAGGTTTTGTGCGTATCCCATTCTGCAGCCAGAATCTTATTTCCGAAACTACTCTTCAAGCGAGTGGCAACTTTACACTTACGCTTATGAATGACTATCCGGTCTTTTTCATCAATGAATCCAAGCACGTCATCTCCCGGAATCGGATTACAACACTCTGCCATTATATACCCATTATTCTGGATGGTTTCTTCAGTAAGCAGCAGTGGTTTCTTGCGATCAAGCTCCTTTATATTCAGCAGTTTCTCACCCTTCTCTTCAGACTTACGGTTTTTTCCTCCACGAGTTCCTACGAAGTTAAACGTCAAATACTTTTTCCAAGCATTGACACCTCCGGGCTGTTTTTCTTTAAGCAAATCTAAATCAGATTGTCCTAATACAATTTTTTTCAGCCCTATAGCTACATAGAATTCCTCTTTATTTGCTACTTCATGTGCCTGACAAAGTTTCTCTAAATCAATTGTATTGGGCTCTAAATCTGCCTTCGCGAAAAATTCATTGCACATCTCTTCTCCAACCTTTTGAGCTGTTCGCTGCTCTTTACGCAATATAGCCATTATCTTTGTACGGGCTTTGGCTGTTGTGGCATAATTCAACCAGGCAGAGGTAACATGCTGACTCTTGGAGGTAATGATTTCCACCTGGTCTCCACTTTGCAAAGGATGGCTCAAAGGCACCAACTTGTGGTTTACTTTGGCACCTATACAATGGCTACCCAAGAAGGTGTGAATTGAGAATGCGAAATCGAGTGCTGTACTATTTTGAGGCATAGTACGAAGTTCACCTTTGGGAGTAAATACAAAAATCTCGGAAGCAAAAAGATTGAGCTTGATAGTATCAAGGAAATCCATCGCATCAGGCTGCGGATCGTCTAATATTTCTTTGATAGTATGCAACCACTTGTCGAGTTCACCTTCATCTTCACTTCCTCCCCCTTCTTTATACTTCCAATGAGCTGCAAACCCATGTTCGGCAACATCATTCATGCGGTCACTACGAATCTGTACCTCAATCCACTCTCCCCCCGCACTCATCAATGTCACATGCAATGCTTGATACCCATTAGATTTGGGCCGACTCACCCAATCGCGAAGGCGGTCGGGATGCGACTTGTAAATCTTACACATCGAAACATAAATATCAAAACATTCGTTCATCTCCTCCTCGGGTATCAAAGGAGTAAATATGATACGTACAGCCAGAATATCATAAATTTCTTCAAATGCAACATGCTTGTTTTGCATCTTGTTCCAAATCGAATAGGGAGTCTTTATGCGATCTTCTATCCGGTAAGTAAATCCCATTGCATCCAATTGTTGCTTAATAGGAGCTATAAAATCTTCAAAGACATTGCTCCGTTCTAACTGGGTTGCCTGCAGTTTATCAGAAATCTCTTTATATTTTTCGGGGTGTTCATACTTAAAACTAAGGTCTTCTAACTCAGTTTTTATTTTATTCAACCCCAAACGGTTTGCCAAAGGAGCATAGATATAGAGAGTTTCACCTGCAATCTTATATTGCTTGCTCGGAAGCATTGAGCCTAATGTACGCATATTATGCAGACGGTCAGCTATCTTAATCAAGATAACCCGTATATCCTCTGACATGGTAAGCAGCAACTTCTTGAAGTTTTCCGCCTGACTCGAGGCATGATCGCCAAAGATACCTCCCGATATCTTGGTTAGTCCATCCACAATTTGGGCAATCTTCGAACCGAAGATATTTTCGATATCTTCAACTGTATAATCAGTGTCTTCAACCACATCATGCAACAGAGCAGAACAAATAGAGGTCGACCCCAAACCTATCTCTTCACACACAATTTGTGCCACAGCAATAGGATGCATAATATAAGGTTCTCCTGAACGCCGACGTACTCCTTTATGAGCTTGTTTTGCAAAATTAAAGGCCTTGGTTATTAGTTCAACCTTCTTACGATGCTTCGATGCCAAATAACAATCCAACAACTTTTGAAAAGCTTCGTTTATCAAAGCCTCTTCTTGCAATTCTTTTTTCGTCTGATCTACCATAATCCTTGCTTTTTATGCGAAAATGCAAAAATAACCAAATTCTACGAAACTCCTTCGTGTTAGATGTAAAAAAAACAAAAAAGGTTCATCTTTTTATTGTCAAGAGATGAACCTTCTTCATTTTTTCAACACTGCAACTCTTTTTTCTGTTGCTACTAACGATAGATAATCAAGCGCTTACCCGCCGTAATCTTCGTATTTTTCAACTTATTCCACTTTTTCAATTGCGAAACAGTCACTCCATACTTACGTGCAATGGTAGAAAGTGTTTCCCCCTTCTTTATTCGGTGATAGAAAATGGAAGAGCCTTTACCTGCACCTTTCTTACCAGCCGAAGCAACTGAGCTTTTCACCTCCACCCGCTTACGTTTCTTGAAGAACTCATTAGCTTTGTGGTTATATACCGAATCACCAAGCTCTATAAAGTTACCGATAGCCTCACAAGGCAGGCGCAATATACATTCACGTGAATTTCCTGGCACTACATCGCGCTTATATTGTGGATTCAAGGCACGCAACTGTTCCAATTCTACTCCACACAAATCTGCCACCTGCTGAAGATGGAGTTCACGAGATATCACGATTGTATCTGTAGCTGCAGGAAGTTGGGCATCCATCGGACATATATTATGCTCACAATAATAGTTCATGATGTAATTGGCAGCAATAAAAGCCGGCACATATCCACGTGTTTCACGCGGCAGATAATTATAGATAGCCCAATAATCCTTTATTCCACCGGCACGATGCATCGCTTTGTTCACATTTCCCGGTCCACAATTGTAAGCAGCTATAACCAGATTCCAATCACCATATATATCATGCAAATCTTTTAAATAACGGGCTGCCGCATAAGAAGCCTTAATTGGGTCTCTGCGCTCATCAATCCAACTGTCAGAATGAAGGCCATAAAGTTTGCCTGTACTTACAATAAACTGCCACAATCCAGAGGCTCCGGCACGAGATACTGCCGAAGGATTTAAGGCAGACTCTATAACGGGCAGATATTTCAGTTCATTGGGGATATCATATAAGTCTAAAGCCTCTTCAAATATTGGCATATAAAAATTCATAGCTCCTAACATATAGGAGACTTTATAACGGAGTTTTTCAGCATAGAGGTCTATCATCTTACGTACGACATCGTTGTAAGGCATCTCCATAATAGCTGAAATGCGAGACAGACGGTCAACATACACCGAATCGCTGAATACAGGATTTACTCCGGTAGAATTACAATCATCAACATAGCTGAGATAGTTTTTCGAATACCAAAGATTCAATAAGCTATCCACATCATCCGTCATTCCTTGAGGAAGTTCAACAAACTGGCTTGACCCTGTCTGTTCATCATGAACCATAACACTGTCGCTTATCGCGGCAGCTGCCATTTGGACGCATCCCATTATTGAACATATAACAATTAATTTCTTCATTTTCCTTCTCCTTAATATTATAAAGTAGGTACAGAGGTATATCAAAACCGCAGACTACATTGCAAACCATAAGAGTTTCCCTCTTTCAAATTCCGCTCATTATTGATTATTGCCGGTTCCATCTTCAGGGTCAAATCTTTAGATATGTCAAAGCTTGCCAACTCTGCATCCACATATGCATCTATGATAGAAACGATGTAAACACCTATGAAACAAAAAATGCTCAAATCGCGATACCGACGATATGAATCCTTCTTTCGTTTAATCACCTTTTTCAGATACTCCATATTGGCATCTACATTATATCCGGGAGGCAATAAGTCCAAATAACTATCTGTCTCAGGGCCATCATCCATGATATCCAGATAAGCTTGTGAATAATCAGAATACATCTGACCATTCCATGTCAAAGCATATGCACATCCGACAAATCCCCCATAAATAATCGGCAATTTCCAATATTTACGGTTATAAATTTGCCCACCTCCTGGAAAAACAACAGCCAACCAAGTGGCTTTTGCCGGGTCGGGAATAAAACGTTTTTTCTCAAAAGGTTCTTCCGCCAAAGGCTCTTCCATTGCTGGCATTTCTTTCAATAAAGTATCGCTATGTACCGGTTGTTCTAACACACTCATTGCTTCTGCATTCTGTTCTGCAATACTGTCTCGTTCGACAACCGGCTCTACCTCTTGAGGTTGATTCTCTTCTTTTATCGAATCGTTACGCAAACTTTCCGAAGTTTTCAAATGCCGTTGTTTCATACGCAATCGTCGTTGCATGGCCTGAGGCAACTCACGCTGTACGGTGTCTGCTTCCGACTGCGCATAAAGTTCATACCACTCACTACTGACGAAGCAAAGGAACACCCCCAATAGCAGAATCCGATATATGCGTTTGATTGTTTCCAACTTTGTTTTCTTTGTTTGTTCTATTTCAACTGATCAAGAATGCCGACAATCCGTTCCAAGTCCTCCTCACTATTGAACGGAATGCTGATTTTACCCTTCCCTTTCGACGAGCAAGAGAGTTGCACTTTACTATGGAAGAAATTAGAGAGTTGTTGCTTAAGCAAATTATATTCTTCCGGCAATTTGGCACCACGAGGTACTATCTTTTTTGAGCCACTGTCTACACTCTCTCCTTCATTCAGAGCTTTCACCATCTGCTCTACCTTTCTCACCGAATACCCTTCACGCACAATCTCTTCAAACATGCGAATCTGTAATGTCGGATTATCAAGAGTAAGCAAAGCACGGGCATGCCCCATATCAATCTCTTTGTTTTGCAAAGCGACTTGTATAGGAGCAGGCAACTTTAACAAACGCAGATAATTGGCAATGGTCGTACGCTTTTTACCAACCCGTTCACTCAATCGTTCTTGCGTCAATCCATATTGTTCTATCAGTCCTTGATATGCCAACGCAATCTCCAATGAGTTCAAATCTTCCCGCTGGATATTCTCAATCAAAGCCATCTCCATCACATTCTCATCATCTGCTGTGCGGATATAGGCTGGAATAGCACGCAAACCTGCTAATTGAGATGCACGATAACGGCGTTCACCAGCGATAATCTGATAGGTCTCTTCATCCATTTTACGCAAAGTGATAGGCTGAATGATTCCTATTTCAGAGATTGAATCTGCCAATTCTTGTAAAGCCGTCTGGTCAAATTCACGACGGGGTTGGTTGGGATTCACCTCTATCTGCTCAATCGGTATTTCATGAATCGATGAGGAACCTTCAGTCTTCACCTCATCGGTTGATATCAGTGCATCCAACCCTCTTCCCAATGCGGAAAACTTTTTATGTACTGCCATATTTATTCCTTATTTCATTCTTTATCATTACGTTTGACAATCTCTTGCGCCAATGCCAAATGATTACGCGCGCCTGTCGAATCTGCATCGTATAGGATTACCGGAATTCCATGACTGGGAGCTTCACTTAACTTCACATTACGCTGTATCACAGTACGGAACACCAGTTCCTGAAAATGGCGCTTTACCTCATCATACACTTGGTTATGCAAACGGAGGCGTGAATCGTACATTGTTAGCAAGAATCCCTCTATCTCCAATGTCGGATTCAATTTCGACTTGATAATCTTGATTGTATTCAACAGCTTGCTGATTCCCTCCAACGCAAAATATTCACACTGCACCGGAATGATAACCGAGTCTGCAGCTGTCAATGAATTCACAGTTATCAGCCCCAATGAAGGCGAACAGTCAATCAAGATGTAGTCATACTCTTTTTTCAATGGTGCCAACATATCTTTCATCACCTTCTCACGATTTTTCAGGTTGAGCATCTCTATTTCCGCTCCAACCAAATCGATATGAGACGGTACGATATCCAAATTATCAATCACATCGGTTGTGTAAATGGCTTCGCGGATATCCATCTTCTTTATCAGACATTCATAGACTGACCCATCTATTTGTTGAATATCCACCCCCAAACCCGAAGAAGCATTTGCCTGAGGATCGGCATCTATCACCAGCACCTTTTTTTCCAATGTAGCCAACGATGCTGCCAGATTGATTGTGGTTGTAGTCTTTCCCACACCACCCTTCTGATTCGCTAAAGCTATTATTTTTCCCATAGAATCACTTTTAATCGGCTGCGAAATAAGTGATAAAAAACCAAAGCACCTACAAAAACAGCGACGAGTTGCCCGTTTTGTTGATAAGTCGCCCGTTTTGTTAATAACTTCACCCAAAGCTCCAACATCAAGCACAAATAAGAGAGCCTATCAACACGGCAAAGATACGATTTTCAGTTCAATAAACTATGCTTTTTTTGCAAGCCTTTCCATACATTAAGATTTATTTTTCTTTCAAGCATACAGATTTGCTTTTTTTTGCTTAATTTTGTACCATCAAACTGCTAATCATCATATAAAATCACACATATGCAAGAAAAACCTCTTATTCTCATATCAAACGATGACGGAGTAGATGCAAAGGGAATCAACGAACTCATCCAAGCCCTACGCTCTATAGGTGAAATTTTTGTAATGGCACCCGACTCGCCCCGTTCAGGTGCATCATCAGCCATAACCTCACAAATAGCCATATCATTCTCTATCGTACATCAAGAAGAGGGATTGCACATTTATAAATGTTCCGGCACACCTACCGATTGTATAAAACTGGCACTCGAAACAATTGTGCCACGCACCCCCGACCTGGTTATCGGTGGAATTAACCATGGTGACAATTCAGCCGTAAATGTCCACTATTCCGGCACCATGGGAGTAGTGCTTGAAGGGTGTATGAAAGGTATTCCATCTATTGGATATTCACTCTGCGACCACAATCCCAATGCCGACTTCTCACCTACCATACCTTATGTCGTCCACATCACCAAGCAGACCTTGAAGCATGGACTTCCCAATGGTACATGTTTGAATGTGAACTTCCCTGAACTCCCTCCATACAAAGGGATAAAAGTGTGTCGGCAAACAATTGGCAGATGGGAACGGGAATGGTGCCACTGCTTACATCCGCGAAGTGGCGAAAAGCTATATTGGATTACCGGTGAATTTACAAACCATGAGCCTCAAAGCATAGACACTGACAAATGGGCTCTTGACAATGGTTTCGTGGCAATCACCCCCACCCAAATTGACTTGACCGCCTACGAACTAATGGAACAAATAAACAACAATTGGGACCTTTCCTTCTGATATAAAAAGAGCAAACTATAGCCTATGAAATACTACCTCATTGCCGGTGAAGCTTCAGGCGACCTGCATGCCTCCAATTTGATGCGTGCACTGCTGCAACAAGATCCACAAGCTGATTTCCGTTTCTTTGGTGGAGACTTGATGAAATCAGTCGGAGGCACATTGGTAAAACACTACAGAGAGTTAGCATACATGGGATTCATCCCCGTGTTAATGCATCTGCCAACCATCTTGTCAAACATGCGTTTATGCAAACAAGATATCTGCCAATGGTCTCCCGATGTGGTCATTCTCATCGACTATCCCGGCTTTAACCTCGACATTGCCAAATACATTCACGCAAAGACCTCCATCCCTGTCTATTACTATATCTCACCCAAGATATGGGCATGGAAAGAATACCGAATAAAGAACATCAAACGAGATATTGACCAATTGTACTCTATTCTGCCATTTGAGATTGACTTTTTCAATAGCCACGACTACCCCATCCACTATGTCGGAAATCCCAGCGTTGACTCGGTCACCCATTTCATCAGTAACCATCCCGCCAACCGAGAAGAATTCAATCGGCAACATGAGTTGGACGAACGACCTATTATTGCCTTATTGGCTGGAAGCCGCAAACAAGAAATCAAAGACAACTTACCCATAATGTTGGAAGCCCTATCCAACTTCCCACAACACCAAATAATACTTGCCGGAGCTCCAGGCATCCCACCCGAATACTATGCGCAATATATAGGCGAACATCCTGTTAAGATTCTATTCGGAGAAACATACCGAATCTTGCAACATGCCCAGGCCGCTTTAGTCACTTCAGGTACTGCCACTTTAGAGACAGCCTTATTCAGGGTTCCGCAGGTCGTTTGCTACTATACCCCCATTGGTAAAGTCATCTCATTTTTACGCAGACACATACTAAAAGTACGTTTCATATCTTTAGTAAACCTCATTGCCAATCGAGAAGTCGTACGAGAATTGGTGGCACATACCATGACAGCAGACAACATTTGTCACGAACTGAAGCCATTGCTCAACAACCATTCTGAGGAACGACAAAACATGCTTGAAGAATACGAACGTATGATACGCATTTTAGGTCCAGCCGGAGCTTCTGAAAAAGCGGCTAAAGAGATTGTCAATTCACTGAAAGCACCTGTAACCGCCTAATCTTTGACGGAAACATTCAAGATACAAGGATAGTTATATCATAGAGAGAAAAAAACATCGTACATAAATAAGAAAAAAAGATAAAGAACAATGCTAAACAACAGAAAAAATACAAGCAAACTGCTACTCATCATCTCTTGTGGAATGTTGACAAGCTGTTCACTTTTCAACACAGTTCAAAAATCATCAGACAAGACAGGCACTTCTTCTGAAGACGCTCAAGAGATTGTGCAAGGAAGAGCCGAAAATGTAACTACCACGACCGCTGGAAGCAGCGTTGCAAAAGAGAATAAAGAAGAGGGTAAAGTGGTCGACTACAACGCCGAGGTTATAGAAGGTAATCTTGCAGGAGGAACCTATGTACGCAAGATTCTTTACCGCGAAGACGAAGTCAACCCCAAACCACAATTTCCTGGAGGAGATGTAGCCTACAAAAAAATACTTGGCACAAAGCGTAAAATATCCACAAGAAGCGCTAAAGAAAAAGATTCAAGGCTCTGTACGCATCGGATTTACAGTCAATCCCGATGGAAGCATCGTGAATGTGAAAGTTGAGCGCAAAGTGAATCCATTACTTGACAACGAAGCACTGAGAGTGGTAAAAGCTATGCCCAAATGGAAACCCGGACTCTACAATGGGAAAGCAGTCCCTGTAAAAAAGAGTGTCCCTGTGAATTTCCGACTGACAACCAAAAAGAGATAAAGGAAGGGAACTACATTTTCACCCGCAAGACATAAAGAGGTTGAGCTTTGACAGATACCACTTTCTCTCCATCTCCTTGATGGACACATTGTACGTAGATGTCAAGTTTACCACGGTTCTTCCACAATTCAGTATCATAGGAAGGTTCCCAAGCCTCAACCGAGAAGTCTGTCAAATCCCTGACACTCCACTCACCCGAGGTCAAGTCTTTAGTATAAGCCATAGAAACACGGCTTCCCCGCTCAACATCGCGGAAGATATAATAAGCTTCAGTCTTCCCTTTCTTCTCACGAGCCACCAGACGCGGACGTGCAATGGGAATGCACTTCGTCCCGCCTCCACTAAGTGAAAAAGGAGTTTTGCGGTCTGCCACCTGTTGGCTTTGCCACTTTTTGCCATCGTGCCATACCAAGCGGTATTGGGGAACTTCACTGTCAGCATCACGCCAATAAGTGGCGATATAAGGACGTCCGACAGCATCGGCTGTCATGCTGGTTTGATTTATCAATTCACTCTTTTGCGGAATCAAGCAGGCATACTCTGCATTTTTTGCCGTGATAGGTAACGTATAGACTTCACCGGTTGACTTTTCCCAAGTTATTCCGCCATCTGTTGAGCGTGCATAGCAAAGGTCGTGATTGGTTGCCACATCGGGTGTTTCACGCCATACCCACGAGAGGTGAATCACCCCCTTCTCATCGACATACAACTGCCAATAAGCATTGCGTTTACGCTCGCCATCAATAAGCACATCCTGCACACGCAACCATTGACCGCTTTCCACATCATATCGGTTCATCACTAAATTTCCATTACCCGAACCTCCCTGACGGTAAGCAAACAACAAATCTCCATCAGCCAACCTATAAAACTCAGGATAGGTAACAACTTTTTCCCCTTTCCCCACCATAGGTTGCAATTCGCCCAATTCCAATGATTCAGGTTCCCTGCTCTTTACATAACGCAACGGATTATTGTGATGGTCAAATGCCACATGCAAGTATCCATAACCATCAACCATCAGACTGATTACATTGTGGGCATCTTTGCAATTCCCCTTATATTTCGAACGCTCTACTTTCCAACGATTTCTGCCTAACCTGCGCTTTGCCAGAGTCAGATAGCCATCCGCGTCATAATAGGCAACATATTGATAACGTCCATGCGTAACGACCGAATTATTCCTAAAAATAGCAGCATTTACCGAGGTACTTCCCCAAGCATCCCCCACCCGTAACAAAGATTGGGCTATCGCAGGCGAAACACAAACCGTCAAAAATCCTACCAACACATACAGAAAAATTCTTTTGGTCACAATCTGATTCATATGCTATAATATAATAAGGTATAGTTTTTTGTCTATTTCAAGGACAAAGATACGAAAGATAAATGAAAAAATGAGGTATTCTTCTTATTTTTAAAAGCTCTCTCTATCAAAATTCAGAAAACATTTGCCCAAACAAAGAAAATTCATACCTTTGCAGAAAATAAAACATCAAGACCTATGACTATCATCGTGTATATAGCAGCCCTGTTACCCATAGTTCTACTCTTGTGGTACATATACAAGCGTGACAAATGGCAGCCCGAACCTATCGGACAAATGCTAAAAGCATTCTTTTTAGGAATAACGTCAGTCATCCTCTCACTCTTCATCTCCATACCTTCGGGTGCTATAGGACTTTACCCAGCTGAAGCCACCTCTATAGCCGGTGCCATCAGCGTTGCTTTTTTTGGTGCAGCCATCCCCGAAGAGCTTGCCAAGTTTTTCATATTATGGCTATTCTTAAGAAAAAATCGTCATTTCAATGAAAAGATGGATGGCATTGTATATGCCGTATGCGTATCATTGGGATTTGCTGCTTTAGAAAACATCATGTACCTGACAAGCAACTACGAAGAATGGCTGGTAACAGGCATATCGCGTGCCCTATTTGCTGTACCTGGACACTTCTGCTTCGGCATCCTGATGGGATATTACTACTCACTTGCCAAATTCTATCCTTGCAAACGTCAATCTCATTGGACATTGGCATTGGCTGCTCCCATACTTGCCCACGGAGTTTATGATTCTATCCTGTTCATCTGCAATGTCAGCCCCGAAATCAGTACACTGCTGATTATTGCATTCCTTTTCTTTTGCCATAAACTGTGGAAATATGGAAGCAAAAAAATCGACGAGCATCTCGAACGCGACCGTCAAGTACAAGTCATCAATATATGTGCTCCCGGTCTGCAAGATAAAGTAGACGAAAAAGAGGACTCACTCGCACACAAAGAAACATCATTCAATTAACCCCGTAACGTGCAGTCATGCTACTACAAGACACAATAGCAAATGCCAACGTTACCATAAAAACAGTAAACATGTCATTTTTAACAGATTTGATCAAAGAAAAAGCCGGCGATGTATTGGCTGGCAACGTATCTATTCCTGAAGACTTAAAAGAGAAAGTTTTAGGTGGTGTATCTGACTCTATTTTTGACAGCATCAAAGAGACTGCTGGCGAAGAAGGCGGAATCGAGAAACTGACCTCTCTTTTTACAGGTAAAAGCGAAGCTGCAACAAGTTCTATCAGCACACTTGCCATAAAACAGTTCAGCACAAGCATTGCCGGAAAATTGGGACTTTCACCCGGCATCGTCAATGCAGTGACTCCTCTGATTCCTAAAGTCATTGAGATGATAACTTCAGGCAAAGGCATCGACCTCAATGAAATTTTGTCAGAAGTAGGCAAATCAAGTGCTACCGACATGCTGAAAAATGCAGCAGGAAGCATTTTGGGCGGATTATTCAAATAACTCCTCGTTCCAATCGAACAAAAAAAACGGATGATGCAAGTTTTAAGGCAACCGCCTCTTTTGCATCATCCGTTTTTCTTTTTCAATTACCCCCGCAAAGTAGAGGATATCACTTTATGGTAATAACCTTACCTTCCTTGAACGACAAGATTACACGATTCTCATAAATCCAGTCTTGTACACCGGTCATAGTATCTTTATATGTACGCATTGGCTCGCCCAAAGCCAACCGACATTCTTGCATCGTCATGCCAATCGTAGCCTCTCCTTTCTCAATCCGACTCCAAACAGACTCTGAAATAGCCGGATACAGTTTGCGTAAATCACCAACGCCAAACACTTCATTGAAGTAGTTTTCACTCTCATGCACATCTCCTGTCACACTTTCACGCAGGAAGGTCACTTTCTTTGTAAAAAGACGACCCCTCTTGTCAACCAATGTCATGGTCACATAATTGCTTCCGTTTTCAACGCTTACCTCTTTAATGGTATATTGGGTATAACGATTTACCTGCTGTTCTTTTCCCCCTGACATCATGCTACTGTTATGCTTAAGGTACACCAACAAATTGGCATAACGGGCATTGAGCTGTTCTTGTCTGCTTTTGTTAGGGTCAGTAAATCCAAATGCTTTGCCAAAAGTGCAATCAGCTTTGTTCATAATAAACTCATTGTCCAGCATTCCGCTATTGGTTTTCGAGATTGCCACCTCCTTATAATAAGAAACACCCTTGCTATCCTCAAAAACTATCTTAACCGGAAAAGCCCGCTTGCTTCCTACCCCCACAGCCGTAACCGTAACCTTGGTATTTTTAGGCAATTTCACCTCACGATAGCCATTAGCCGCATTTGCATCGTCCTGATAATAACGTTCGCCTCGTGTAAAAAGCTCTCTACCGACCAACAAAGCATTGGCTATATCCACATCTCCCAAATAAGCAAGCGTCTTTATTCCCTTCTTGGGATTCGAACAATAATCTGCCAACGTAGTATTTTTCACTTCGCAATAATATTCTACACTATCACATAGGAACTTAAAATGAATAGCGCCACGCTCTGTAGTTTCCACTCCCTGATACTCCATAATCCGATGCTTCAGTTCTCCACTTCCCACACTCTTTCCCGATGATGCCAATTTAAAAGTTGAGACAATCAAATCTATACTTTCTGGCATAACCATAAATTTCATACCCGGAAACCAATCACACAAGCTATAATACTTGAAATTTGAAGAGACAAACTCGACTTCCGGAGAGAGGCTTACACCCTTTTGCTGATTTTCTCCGCGGGCATCAGCGGTTTTCACTAAATAGCTATTTTGTGCAACACCACAAAGGACTCCTGCCAACAAGGCAAAAGATAAAAATACCTTTTTCATACCAAATCAAACTTTTTAACTTCTATAAAATTCTGCGCAAAAGTAAGCAAAATCCATCAATTAATCGAATTTTGAAACAAAAACCACACAATACAACCACACAAAGAGAGAAAAAAGTCACTTTTTACACATTTTAGACAGGAACAACCCATCGACAGGAATAATAACTGGCACTACAAATAGTTGTATATACAAAAAGAAAAAACTAACTTTGTAACCGCAAATCAAGCTATTACATTTTAAATTAAACAACCTATCAATTAAATCAAGAATGAAAATGAGAATCATTAAAACAATGGCACTTATCGGAGTAGGCACACTCATTGCCTCATGCACTTCAACCAAGCAAACCTCTACCCTTTCATTAAATGGAAAATGGGACATCACCTCTGTAAATGGCAAACAACTGACCGACAAGGGAGCATACATCCTATTCAGTGACAACAACCAAATGAGTGGATACAGTGGATGCAACCGGATGATGGGCACCTACACAAGCGACAACAAAAAATCTATCCTGCAGTTCAGCCAAGTAGGCTGTACACGCATGATGTGCAAGGACATGCAAACTGAACAAGATATTCTCAACGCTCTCGAAAAATCCAAGACTTACCAAATCAATGGAAACGAGCTAACACTCAACGACAGCATCGGACAACAGCTCATGACCATCACACGCAGCCAGCCAGACCTGAATGGTAAATGGAATATCAAAACGGTTAAAGGAGAAAATGTCCAATTGACTGACGGCACAACACCATACCTCATTTTCGACCTTCAGCAACAACGGGTCAATGGCAAGATAGGAGACAACCAATTCAATGCCGACATACAAACAGATGCCAATAAACTTGAGTTCGCACAAGGAGCCGCCACCATGATGATGGGACCCAATCAAGAAACAGAAGACAAAATAAAAGCAGCACTTCATGAGGTAAAGCAATATCAAATCGGGAACGATGGCGTGTTAACACTGCAAAATGCCAAAGGAGAAGAGTTGATTACCTTGCAATCCCAAGACTAAAAATAGCAGAAAACTGACAATAAGGCAGGAAAACTGCCATTTTTGACTCAAAGATTTATTTCCTACGCTTCCCGTGTCATACTTCAACCCATCCTACCAAGGAGCAAATGAAGTTTGGCACGGGATTTGTATATTCAAAAGTGTGAGCGAATCACAATAGAGTGAACAAAACGCCACCAAATACATTTTGAATAATAACAAATAAAAGAAAATACAATTATGGGAAAAATCATTGGAATTGACTTAGGAACAACGAACTCATGTGTTGCTGTGTTTGAAGGAAACGAACCTTCAGTAATCACTAACAGCGAAGGCAAACGTACTACACCTTCAATCGTTGCATTCAAAGATGGAGAACGCATTGTGGGAGACCCTGCAAAACGCCAGGCTGTCACAAACCCCCAACGCACCATATTCTCAATCAAGCGTTTTATGGGTGAGACGTATGACCAGGTGGCTAAAGAAATCTCACGCGTACCTTATAAGGTAGTAAAGGGAGACAATAATACTCCGCGCGTAGATATCGACGGACGTCTTTACACTCCACAAGAAATCAGTGCTATGATTCTGCAAAAGATGAAAAAGACTGCCGAAGATTATCTGGGACAAGAAGTGACAGAAGCCGTTATCACCGTTCCTGCTTACTTCAGCGACTCACAACGTCAAGCAACTAAAGAAGCCGGACAGATTGCAGGTCTTGAAGTGAAACGTATCGTAAACGAACCTACAGCTGCCGCATTAGCTTATGGTGTTGACAAAGCCAACAAAGACATGAAGATTGCCGTGTTCGACCTCGGTGGTGGTACATTCGATATCTCTATCCTCGAGTTCGGTGGCGGTGTATTTGAAGTACTCTCAACAAATGGTGATACACACCTCGGTGGTGATGATTTCGACCAAGTTATCATCGACTGGTTGGTACAAGAGTTCAAGAACGAACATGGAGTTGACCTCACTCAAGACCCCATGGCTCTGCAACGCTTGAAAGAAGCTGCCGAAAAGGCAAAGATTGAACTTTCATCAGCTACAACAACTGAAATCAACTTGCCCTACATCACAGCAACAGCCAGCGGTCCCAAGCACTTGGTTGTAACTTTGACTCGCGCTAAGTTCGAAGCATTGGCTCACAACCTTATCCAGGCTTGTTTAGAGCCTTGCAAGAAAGCTATGAGTGATGCCGGACTCAACAATGCAGACATTGATGAAGTAATCCTCGTAGGTGGTTCAACCCGTATCCCTGCTGTACAAAAGTTGGTGGAAGACTTCTTCGGAAAAGCTCCCTCAAAGGGTGTAAACCCTGACGAAGTAGTAGCTATCGGTGCTTCAATTCAGGGTGCTATCCTCAATAAGGAAGAGGGCGTAGGCGACATCGTATTGCTCGACGTTACTCCTCTGTCAATGGGTATCGAGACCATGGGTGGTGTGATGACCAAGATGATTGATGCCAACACCACCATCCCTGCCCGCAAGGTAGAAACCTTCTCTACAGCTGCCGACAACCAGACCGAAGTGACCAGTCATGTGCTTCAGGGCGAACGTCCTATGGCTGCTCAAAACAAGAGCATCGGTCAGTTCAACTTGACAGGTATCGCTCCCGCTCGTCGTGGTGTACCTCAAATTGAAGTAACTTTCGATATCGATGCCAACGGTATCCTCAAGGTATCTGCCAAGGACAAAGCAACAGGTAAGGAACAAGCCATCCGCATCGAAGCCTCTTCAGGCCTCAGCAAGGAAGAGATTGACCGCATGAAGGCCGAGGCAGAAGCCAACGCCGATGCCGACAAGAAGGAGCGCGAGAAGGTTGACAAGCTCAACCAGGCCGACTCTATGATTTTCCAGACAGAGAATCAGTTGAAGGAATTGGGTGACAAACTCCCCGCTGACAAGAAGGCTCCTATCGAAGCTGCCCTCGGTAAATTGAAAGATGCTCATAAGGCTCAGGATCTCGCTGCTATCGATGCCGCTATGAACGAACTGAACACAGCCTTCCAGGCAGCCAGTGCCGAAATGTACGCACAGAGCGGACAAGCTGGTCAGCAGGCAGGTCCCGGTGCACAGCAAGCTGACAACAATGGCAAGGAGGATGTTCAAGATGCTGACTTCGAGGAAGTGAAGTAACAAACGAACATATTCAACAACAAAAAGGTGTGCAGTCCAATGGGGTACACACCTTTTTTGTTTGTATATCACTAATTTGGGTATTTCTTATGGAAATTTTTACCATAAAATCAGAAACTTCCAATTATTATTTGTAATTTTGGCTGCACAAATAAGACTTTAAGCTGAT
>JAFUPU010000067.1 GCA_017472635.1 Bacteroidaceae bacterium | reverse complement strand
TGACAGAAAAAAGCTCTGACTTATCTGGTCATTGGAGGTTGTGAAGAAGGGGACATTGCAGAGGCAATTCAAATGAAGGTGATGCTACGATGTTGGTCCTAATCAGGACATGATTTAGAACCAGTTCAGTCGTAAAAGTGTTAAATCAAGAGTTTGGTTTTCTGATTTTCCTTTGTTTGAAAATGTTGTATTTACTTTGCCGCCCGATTGAAAGACAATATTGTGTATAGTATATATAGGTAAAACAAAAAATGTAAGTTGAAAATGACACAACAGAATTCCGTCCCCAGGGACACCCAACTGCACAAGCAAGTTGCAGAACTCCAGAAGCGAGTTGACGTTCTGGAAGACATCCTTGATTCAAGCAAGGAAGTATTAACCGTTGAGGAAGCCGCCAAGTTCATGGGTATGGCTCGCAGCTCTCTCTACAAGATGACCTGTGAACAGAGCATCCCCTTCTATCGCCCGAACGGAAAGATGATCTACTTCGAGAAAGCAGACATTCTTTCGTGGATTCGGAGGAACCGTGTTTATACCCAAAATGAGATTGACGATGCTGCCCGTCTTCACATGCAAACCCTTAGCAAGAAACAGTGATGAAGGAACAGGAACTATCCGCACTCAAAGAGAGTGCCGTTTACTCAGCTGCACATTGGTCCAAGACGGGCTTCGGCTACTTCACCATGCGTGACAAGGTGAATGCCTACATTGACGCTACGGGAGCGAACAAGGCCATTGATAATGACCAAGAGGCTATCAGATACGGACGTGAAGCCGCTGCACTCGCCATCAACATTGATGCCATCCATCTGCTGAACAAAACCGAGGAACAGAAGTTGAACGAAGCTCTTATCAGTATCGCCAACGACTTGCCACAGACTCGTAGCCGTGGTTTCCGCAGATGAGTAAACCCAAGAATGAGACGTAAACATGAAGGGTGTCCGCACCCATAACAATTAAAACAACGAGCCATGAACGATAAAGACTTGTATTATGGTCTGTTTCTATCAGACCGGCAGTTGGATTTCCTGTCTAACTATCCGCAGGGATTTGACCGCATGAAGTGTTTTGCAACCTTCCTCCATCTGGCAGTGAAGGAGCCGACGCACTATGAGAAGAAGGAGTATTCAGTTGACCTAACCCCAGGGCAGTTTGCCGTTTCGGAAGTGGCACTTGCCAAGCTCTGGAAGTGTAACCGCAAGACTGCCTCCAAGATTGTTGACATGTTCCATGAGGTGGGACTGGTATCATCTGTGCCGAATTGCCGTACCACAGTCTTCACAGTCCATTGTGTTGCCAGCTGGTATATCGGCAATGATGTTATCCGCAACACGCATTACTCACGCCATCCTCAGGTCGAGCAGCGCATCAAGGCGAACCACAAGAGAACGGATGCTGTCTCTGGAAATGAAGTCAATGATGACAATGCAAACTCTTCCTTATCCCTTTCTTCAAACCAGATTGATATGGGAACAACCGCACATCAATCAGATGTCCCAGCCATCGAACAAAGGGATGGGTACACTTCTATGCAATCCGAGCCTGTCAGCCATGACAATTCTAATGAGGGTAACGGCAGGGAAAAGGAACTATTCAATGATGGTGTCGAACCGACCACCCGGATTGAAGAAAACCTTTCCCCATCCATCACCTTGACAGATGCAACCTCTGGCAGCGACAGCCCCGAGAACGAGGCGCAGCCTTCCTCTGGACTGCCCGACAAGGACAATACGGATGCTACCGCCACGGCACCAGCCGAAACGATTTCCGACGATGCCGTTTAACTCCATCAAAGGCTTGGGACGACCCGAAGGGAGCCTGAATTTTCGTACTCTCTAAACAAGAAGTGTCAATGTCCGACAATCCGCTTCGCTACTTGCCCGGCTTATTGACTTCTTGCAATACTCGCAGGCTCGCATTGGGTTGGAAAATCAAACAAACAAACCACTGCCCGAACATCGTTTTACCGACATTCGGGCAGCGTTATAATGCTAATCGAAAAATCTTACTCCGGCTTCACAGGCGTAACGTCCGACCCGCCGTCGCCGCTTTCATCGGGCGCAGGTTCCGGCTCCACGTCCTCGCCCTTCTTTTTCTTACGGCTCTGCGCAATCTGCTCCTCAATCTTCTTGATGTCCTGATTGTAGAACTGCGCAGCTTGCGAAATCTGCTCCTCGGGCTGAATCTCCTGCACGGCATTGATGTAAGTGATGAATGCACGGTAGTGAGCATCCAGAGCCTCGCGAGCCTGCTTCAGTTCGCCCACGATGACGGTCGATTGCTCCTCGCTGCGCTGGTTGATGAGCGACTGAATCTCGGCACTCAGTTGTTTCAGCCGCGTGTTCAGTTCCGTCAAGCCCATTGCAGCCAAGTCTGCCGCCAGCGTATCTTCGGCGAACCGCTGCTCCATGTTCGTAATCTTCGCGTTCTCGGCCACCAGCGCCTCCGTCGTGCGGAAGTCGAAGTCTTTGAACACCTGCGCCACGCGCTTGCCGTGGATGGCCAGCGACTGGTCGTCCAGTTTCTCGCCCCACAGCTTTGCCACGCGCTCCATCACGTAGGCAATGTGGTCGCGTTCGTCGTCCTTCGCCTTAATGGTGTCTGTCAACTGGCTCTTCAGCGAGTTCTTGTAAGCCACGTCAAAGGCCGTGAACAGCCTGTGAAACTCGGTCTCCATCGTGATGAACCTTGCCAACTCCGTCTCCACCGCCGCCGTGCGGTCGTCCATCGCTTTCATGGCAGCGTAGTAGAATGCCATCGGGAATCCCGTCATTGCCTTTTCTGTAAACTTCGTCATAATCCCTACTATTTTTAATCGTTAAACCTTCATTTAATTTTTCACTCCGTCTGAAACCGTCAGTTTTTGCTCCATTCAATTTTGAAAATGCCCAAAATGATTCATTTTACCACCATTCAGTTTTGAAAACGCCCAAAATGATTCATTTTACCGCCATTTAATTTTCAAAACGCCCGAAATGGCTCATTTTTGCCGTTTTTATTTTTCATTGGGGCTAAAATCGTTCATTTTGCCCGTTTTTATTTTTCATCGGGCTTCAAATCTCTCATTTCAGCCGTTTTCATTTTTCGTTGGAGCCATCCCGTCTCGGTACAGCCGTTTTTCATTCGCAAAATTACTACTTTTTCTTTCATTTTGAGCATTCAAACAGAGAAATCTACACAAATCCATCATATTTTATATGATTTTTGCATTTTGGAGCATTGAAATCGAAGATTTTTGTGTAATTTTGCCGTCGCAATCCGAAAGGAGCGCAAGGACATATTGCTCAATAGACTTCTAATCACCACATAGAAATAGAGCAATCATACTTTATTGGGTGCCAGCCCATAGGGCGCAGGCATTCCCATATAAGTATGATGGTTGTGGTGACCAAGAAGTCGTATGGCGAAAGTCTGCGCTTTTTGAATGCAACTATTAAAACTTAAAGCATATGATTATGAATTCAATTACTAATTTCAGCATTAAGTCGGCTTTTGCGAACGCCAGGCGCATCCGTTTCTTTCTCATTAGTGCTGCCACGCTGTTTGTGGCATCTTTTTTGCTTAGCTCATGCGGTGGGAACTTGAAAGGGAACGCTGGCAACGGCGACAACGGCAACAATGCGACAGAGCAGCAGGCTGCGGAACCTGTAAAGAGCGAGAACGGGAATACAAAAGAAGATGTTATCGCTGAGTTGGAAAGAATTTCATACACGATTCAACCTAAATACAACACCAAAGAGATAAAAACCTATGTGAATAAAGATGGTTTTATGGATGTGAAATGGATTTTTAATAGCGGTGACTTCAATCTCTTCCCATTTGCACTTGAAATTTCCAAATACGTTTATTATGATGGTAAACAAATAACTTATACCCCAAGGTTTACAACCGAATACCTTTATTCGTTTATATTGAATGAGGTCGTTTTCATCTTAACCAAGAAATCATTACAAGGCGACCCGATGGTGAGAAAGCACAATCAAGACATTGACATTAGCCAGTACCTATATTATCTCGTATTCCGAAACGAAGATGCCAATAACTTTGTGAAGGAGAGGGTGAAGATGCATTATGACGTTGCATTTGACCAAATGCTCAATGAACTCCAGTACGTTCAGGAGATTGCAAATAATTCTGCAAGTAAATTCACCTACATATATGAGTCCTCAATATACAACGACAAATTTAAGATTGAATTCTCATTTGATGATAACGGATATTTAGTTGCATATTCTCAACGTGGGCTTTGATTTGTAAACGAGTCCACATGAAATCATAACGCATCTGGTGTCATGGCAAGCCAATCGAGCCGCTTCTTCGTACCATTTAAGGGCAAGCACTATGAGACAGGCATCAACGGAAAGAAAGTGCTTGTCGTCGGGGCGAGTTTCTACTGCAACAAGTACGATTGCCCTCATTTCTCAGACTGCACCAGCCGCGACAAGAAGGACTCCAGCCCCTACAACTCGACCTGTCCCGAGTATGCCAAGCATGGGGCTGAATTGAGGAACGAGCCGACATACGCCATTGAAGAGAACTACCCCGCCTATCAACGGTTCTCTCAGATGATGAGCAAATTCGTAGGCGGCAACGTGGAAAGGGTATGGGAACGGATGGCTTTCACGAACTACGTGCAGTTCTTCGTGCCGACCATAAACACATACAAGAACTATCTGAGCAACCGCGACTTCGAGGCGTTAATCGAGACGCTTGTCGAACTGAAGCCCGACGTGGTTATCTCGTGGGGGATGGTCACGATTGGCGATGTAAGGATGAATAACCGATACGTTATCGACAAGGACAAACTGCCCGATTCCGAATGGTACATCTGCCACCTTGACGTGCCCGGCATCGACCATCTTGTCACGCTCTTCTGCTGTTTCCATCCGTCGTCGAGAGACTGGAACGAGGACTTCGACCGTTGCACGAAGTATCTGGAACGAGCGCTATACGACAAATAAGACTTCGGGAGGCCGACGCTGGTAATCCACCAGCCCCAGCCTCCCGAATATCTTTTCTTATTACATATTATAAGCCGTTCGTCGTGACGGTCTTTTTTTGTGTCTGTAGATTTACAGAAAGGGTGACATTGGTTAAGACCGAGCACCGCAAGGGCGAACCCTCCAAGACCACCTGCCGAGAGATATGCCGCTACTACATCAACGGCAAGGGACAATGTGAGGTGATAGGACTGAAGCGCACGATGGGACCATACCTTGACTGCTTCTCCTACTATGCAGGAATGGAACTCCGTTACGACAACGACACCTACAGCCACCTCGCCACCTTCCCCCTCTACCTTTGTTCATATCCCATTTTGTTTTTCGGTATCGAACTTACTAAAAAGAAGTAGTACGTTTGTTATTTTTGCAACACACTGTATTACATATAAGTAAAAACGGATGAATCGTCGGAGTAACACACAAGTAACAAAAATTTTAAAAACTCAAAAGGCTTGATTATTAGCATTTTGGCAATTTTGAAGTAAATGTGCAAAATGTAATGTTTACGTAGGAAATGGGGCAATCAAAGAGAGCTGTTCGAAAAAGGAGACTGAGAAGAACATTCCCCAGCCCCCTTTCTCTAAGAATCAGAACGTGTAGCCGTTCACGCTGTCCCAATCGGGATCGGCGGTGAGGCGGAAGGTGCCGTCGGACGAGCCGCCCCGAAACACATACACCGTCACGGAATAACTCATCGTGTCTCGTCAACGGCAGTGCCTCCAGACTTCGTCCGCACTTGCAGCAAGGAGTTCACCACTTGCCCACTTCCAACATCCTCGATGTCACCCACGAGCGTATTCTCTCACGCCGTCAGCATCACCGCCGCCAACGGCCAGAACCAAATCGTTTTATTCATCGTCGTTTTTTTATGGTTATTTAGGACTATTCCCATCAAAAATAATACAAAAGTAACGGAAAACGCCCGCCGTTCGTCACTTTTAACGCGCAAACGTCTCCGTTTTTCGTATAAAATCTGTACCTTTGCAGCCAAAAGGCTGCTAAACTGATCCTGCTCGGTCGCAGTTTTGTCACCCATTATAACATTAAATGCGTAATTATTATGGCAAGACCCATCAAAGAAATACCCGTACTGAAGGGCGATGACGTGGAGCGCTTCAAGTACAATCTTGAGCACCCTACACCAGTGTCAGCCGAAGAAGTCACCAAGGCAAGGGAAACGTATGAGAAGTTTAAGCGTATAACCACCTTCGTCCGCTAACAGCAGAGTAATTCCCATGTCCCGCATCCAGTTAATCCTTTTCCACCTCGTTGCCGCCGTCGTGATATTTTTGACAGGCTGCACGGGGCATGGTGGTGCAGCGCAAGCTCAGCAACCGCAAGACACCATCTACACCGAGCAGAAAGCGATGGCGGTCTATG
>JAFUPU010000066.1 GCA_017472635.1 Bacteroidaceae bacterium | reverse complement strand
GAGGGTGAAATCAAGTGGGACACCTTCCGCTCAAGCGGTGCCGGCGGACAGAATGTGAACAAGGTAGAATCGGGCGTACGCCTTCGCTACAACTGGCGAAACCCCAACACGGGCGAGGTGCAGGAAATCCTCATCGAGTGTACTGAGACACGCGACCAACCGAAGAACAAAGAGCGTGCCCTCTCGCGCCTGCGTACCTTTATATATGACAAGGAGCATCAGAAGTACATCGACGACATTGCCGCCAAGCGCAAGACAATGGTTTCTACGGGCGACCGCTCGGCAAAGATACGCACCGACAACTATCCGCAAGGACGCATCACCGCCCACCGCCTCAACTACACCATCTACAACCTGGCAGCCTTCATGGATGGCGACATCCAAGAGTGCATCGACCAGCTGACCGTGGCGGAGAATGCGGAGAGAATGAAGGAGAGTGAATTGTAAGACCCCATCCCAGCCTTCCCGGACCCCATCCCAACCTTCCCCAAGGGGAAGGAGTAGATACTCTTGCTATGAAAAGCCGGACATTCTACTCCCCTCCCCTGGGAGGGGCAGGGGGGAGGGTCCGGAGGGCAGGGGAGGGTCCGTTAACATAAAACATTATCATCATGAACAAACAACAACTGATTGAACAAATCAAACTGAAGAAGTCCTTCCTCTGCGTGGGACTCGACACGGACATAAAGAAGATTCCCGAGCACCTCTTGAAAGAGGAAGACCCTATCTTTGCCTTCAACAAGGCCATCATCGATGCCACCGCACCCTATTGCATTGCCTACAAACCAAACTTGGCTTTCTATGAGAGCATGGGTGTGAAGGGATGGATCGCCTTCGAAAAGACAGTGGAGTACATCAAGAAGAACTATCCCGAACAATTCATCATCGCCGATGCCAAACGCGGCGACATCGGTAACACGTCGCAAATGTATGCCCGCACCTTCTTCGAGGAGATGGACATTGACTCGGTGACCGTAGCCCCTTACATGGGTGAAGACTCGGTGACCCCCTTCCTCACCTACGAAGGCAAGTGGGTCATCCTGCTGGCACTGACCTCCAACAAAGGTTCACACGACTTCCAGCTGACCACCGATACCAAGGGGGAGCGTCTCTTTGAGAAAGTGCTCCGCAAAAGCCAGGAGTGGGCCAACAATGAGAACATGATGTACGTGGTGGGCGCCACCCAAGGACGCATGTTCGAGGACATCCGAAAGATTGTGCCCAACCACTTCCTGCTGGTACCCGGCGTAGGCGCACAGGGCGGAAGCCTCGAAGAGGTGTGCAAGTATGGCATGACCAAGGATTGCGGCCTCATCGTCAACTCAAGCCGCGCCATCATCTATGCCGACAAGAGCGAACGCTTTGCCGAAGTGGCAGGTAAAGAAGCCAAGAAGGTGCAGGAGCAGATGGCTGAGCAATTGAAAGGAACATTGTAAAACGTACTTTTATTTTAGGCACGGATTTTTCGCTCTGCTCAAGGGAACTCCACAGATTGACACGGATTCTTTTGTAAAGATACAATCCGTGTAATCCGCGTAATCCGTGCCTAATTCAAGGAATTATGCAAGATCGCAAAATCATTAACGACCCCGTCTTCGGATTCATCAACATACCCAAAGGGTTGCTCTATGACATCGTCACCCACCCCATCCTGCAACGTCTGACACGCATCAAACAATTAGGGATGTCATCCGTTGTATATCCTGGAGCCCAACACACCCGTTTCCAACATTCATTAGGTGCTTTCTACCTGATGAGTGAAGCCATCACCTCACTGAGATTAAAAGGGAACTTCATATTTGATAGCGAAGCCGAAGCCGTACAAGCTGCAATCTTGATGCATGACATTGGTCATGGACCATTCTCACACGTATTAGAACACACGTTAGTCAACGGAGTAGATCATGAAAGCATTTCATTGATGCTAATGGAACGCATCAACAACGATTTGAAAGGTCAGCTCAATCTTGCCATCCAAATATTCAAAGATGAATATCATAAAAAATTTCTACATCAGCTTATCAGTAGCCAATTAGACATGGACCGCCTCGACTACCTCAGGCGAGACAGCTTTTACACAGGGGTAACAGAAGGGAACATCGGTTCTGCCCGCATCATCAAAATGCTGAACGTAAAAGATGATAGCCTAGTAGTAGAATCAAAGGGAATCTATTCCATAGAGAACTTCCTCATGAACCGCCGGCTCATGTATTGGCAAGTATACCTACACAAAACATCTGTAGCTTGTGAGAAAATGTTAGTCAATACTTTGACACGTGCAAAAGAGCTGGCTCACCAAGGAATAGAACTATTTGCATCACCTGCATTACGCTATTTCCTCTACAATGACATAAAAGCTGCAGATTTTCACGAGCAACCAATTTGTTTAGATAATTACACCAAATTAGACGACAATGACATTTGGACATCTCTAAAAGTCTGGTGTGAGCATCCCGATAAAGTATTGTCTATTTTAAGCAATGGATTGATAAACAGAGAACTCTTCAAAGTAGAAATAAGCGACACAAAACCAAGCGAAGAAGAAGAAAGCAAAGCACTGCAAGAAATAAGCAACAAATTGAATATAAGCACAAAAGAAGCAAAATACTTTTTCTTCTCCACCACAATCCGAAAGGACATGTATAGTATCGAGGATGATAGTATCAACATCATTTATAAAGATGGTACGACCAAAGATATTGCAGAAGCATCAGACATGCTAAATATCTCACTTTTATCTAAAAAGGTTGAGAAATATTACACTTTTTCCCTAAAAAACATATAAAATAAGGAAGAAAAAGTTGCTCATTTATAATGAGAATTGAAAAAAAAATGCGTAATTTGCAGTCAAATACAAGTGAAGCGACCTTTATCGGAAGTGAAAACAAAGCCGAAACAGGTCTAGATTATATACATTAGACAGAAAAATTATGGAGTTTTCAGCAAAGCAGATTGCAACATACATCCAAGGATGTGTTGTAGGCGACGAAAATGCCAAAGTGAGTACATTCGCCAAAATAGAAGAAGGAATGCCAGGTGCCATTTCATTTTTGGCAAACCCGAAATACATCCCTTACATCTATGAAACCCAATCAAGCATTGTATTGGTAAACAAAGATTTCGAACCCGAAAAAGAGATTAAAGCTACACTTATAAAAGTAGACAACGCATACGAAAGTATGGCAAAACTACTTACACTCTACGAATCAAGCAAACCACGAAAAACAGGCATTGATGCAAAAGCAGTCATTGCCCCTACTGCAAAAATCGGAGAGAACGTATACATTGCCCCTTACGTGGTAATTGGCGAAGGAGCAGAAGTGGGAGCCGGGAGCCAAATCTATGCAAATAGCGTCATAGGTGACCATGCCAAGGTGGGTGCAAATTGCGTCATCTATCCCAATGTAACCGTATACGAAGGTTGCAAGGTTGGGAATAATGTTATTCTCCATGCCGGATGTGTTATTGGAGCTGATGGTTTCGGACATGCACCAGCGGCTGATGGATATGAAAAAATACCCCAAATAGGAATTGTTATCATTGAAGACAATGTGGAAGTGGGAGCTAACACATGTATAGACCGAGCAACAATGGGAGCTACCATCATTCACAAAGGTGTGAAATTGGACAACCTGATACAGATTGGACACAACGTAGAAATAGGCTGTCACACGGTAATGGCATCGCAATGTGGTGTTGCAGGAAGTACCAAAGTAGGCGAATGGTCGATGTTTGGCGGACAAGTTGGAGTAGCTGGTCACGCAAAACTAGGAGACAAGCTCTACGTAGGAGCACAAGCCGGAATTGCAGGAAACGCAAAAGGAGGACAAACCATCATTGGCTCGCCCGCTATTGACGCACGTGTATTCGCACGCTCATCGGCTGTTTTCAAGAAATTGCCTGAAATGTATACAACACTCAATGCCTTGCAAAAAGAGATAGAAAATTTGAAAGGACAATTGAACGAGGCACATAAGACAGAACAATAAACAAAGAGACAAGCAAAGCAGTGGTAAGTTACGAGAATAAACTTGTAAGAACTTGCAGCTTGTAACCCAAATAGTATTGACACATGTTAAAACAAAAGACGCTCAAAGGCAGCTTTTCACTATGTGGAAAGGGACTGCACACAGGACTGAATCTGACGGTAACATTCTATCCTGCACCCGAGAACCACGGATACAAGATCAAACGTATTGACTTGGAGGGGGCACCCATCATTGATGCCGTAGCCGAGAATGTAGGAAACACAACTCGAGGAACAGTGCTATGCAAAGGAGATATAAAAATAAGCACAATCGAACACGCCATGGCGGCATTGTATGCAGCCGGAATAGACAACTGCCTTATTGAAGTAAACGGTCCTGAGTTCCCCATATTGGATGGAAGTGCCAAACACTATGTCGAAAACATCAAACGTGTGGGAATAGAAGAACAAACGGCTTTAAAAGACTATTACATCATAAAGTCGAAAATAGAATACAAGGACGAGGAGACCGGGTCGTCTATTATGATTTTGCCCGATGAAAAGTTCAGTGTCAATGTACTTATCTCATACGATTCAGAGGTATTATACAACCAATTTGCCACATTGGACGACATGGACAATTTTTCCGAAGAGATTGCTTCAAGCCGTACCTTTGTATTTGTAAGAGAAATCGAACCATTACTAAATGCAGGGTTGGTAAAAGGTGGAGACCTTGACAATGCCATCGTCATTTATGAACGACAAATGGATCAAGAACGATTTGACAAATTGGCTGATGTAATGGGAGTACCACACATGGACGCTACACAATTAGGATACATCAACCACATTCCTTTGGTACACAACAATGAACCTGCCAGACACAAGTTGTTAGACATAATCGGTGACTTGGCTCTCATTGGTAAACCTATAAAAGGTCGTATCATTGCAACCAGACCGGGACATACCATCAACAATAAGTTTGCAAGACTGATAAGGAAAGAGATAAAACAACATGAAATACAAGCTCCTGCTTACAATCCGAATGAAGAACCTGTAATGGATGTAAACCGCATCAGAGAATTGTTGCCACACAGATATCCATTCCAATTGGTTGATAAAGTCATAGAGATAGGTCCAAACTACATTGTGGGAGTAAAGAATATAACAGCTAACGAACCTTTCTTCCAAGGACACTTCCCTGAAGAACCCGTAATGCCTGGAGTGTTACAAGTTGAAGCTATGGCACAAGTAGGCGGCTTGTTGGTCCTGAATTCAGTAGATGACCCAGCCCGCTGGAGCACCTATTTCATGAAAATAGATGGAGTAAAATTCCGACAGAAGGTAGTCCCTGGAGACACACTCATCTTCAAGGTTGAAATGACCGCCCCTCTACGCCGTGGCATCTCAACAATGAAAGGATATGTATTCGTTGGTGAGAAGATTGTATGCGAAGCCGAATTTATGGCGCAGATAGTAAAGAACAAATAAAGTTACGAATAACAAGAGCTACGAGCTACAAGAATAATAAGAACAATCAAGTCACAAGTTTAGAACCACAATTACATTTCAAAACTTGTACTAAAAACTAAAAAACATGATAAGTCCATTAGCTTATATCGATCCCGAAGCCAAGATTGGCAACAACGTTGAGATTGGTCCTTTCTGCTTCATCGACAAGAATGTAGTCATAGGTGACAACAATGTCATCATGGCAAATGTAAACATCCTCTATGGTTCACGTATTGGAAATGGCAACCGCATTTTCCCTGGTGCCGTCATCGGAGCCATCCCTCAAGATTTGAAATTCCGTGGCGAAGAGACAACCGCAGAAGTGGGCGACAACAATACCATCCGTGAAAATGTAACCATCAATCGCGGTACAGCTGCCAAAGGCAAAACTGTAGTAGGCAGCAACAACCTTCTGATGGAAGGTGTCCATGTAGCACATGACGCTATTGTCGGCAACGGATGCATCATTGGTAATTCCACAAAATTTGCAGGCGAAATCGTGATTGACGACAATGCCATCATCAGCGCAAGCGTATTAATGCACCAATTCTGCCGGGTAGGAGGATATACAATGATTCAAGGTGGCACCCGATTCAGCAAAGATATTCCTCCTTACGTCATAGCCGGACGCGAACCCGTAGCTTATTGCGGGCTTAATCTCATCGGATTGCGCCGTCGCGGATTCACAAACGAACTTATCGAGAACATTCACAATGCCTACCGCATTATCTATAATAACGGGTTGAATGTAAGCGAAGCATTGGAACAAGTAAGAAAAGAGGTCCCCATGAGTCCTGAAATTGAGTACATCATCTCATTCATCGGAGAATCCAAACGAGGTATCATCAAATAATTATATTATAATATGGTATATAGATTCACCATTATATCTGACGAAAATGACGACTTCCTACGCGAAGTTAAAATAGATTCTGAAGCTACTTTCTATGAGCTTCATCAAACCATTCTTCAATCGTGCAACTATTCGGATGACCAGATGACATCGTTCTTTATCTGCGATGAAAACTGGGAAAAAGAGCAGGAGATAACTCTGGAAGACATGGGTGGCAGTTCGGATGAAGACAACTATATCATGCGCGAGACAGAGCTGAATGAATTATTGGAAGACGAGAAACAACATTTGCTTTATGTTTTTGACCCATTGGCAGACCGTGTTTTCTTTATCGAACTTTCTGAGATAATCACCGGACAAGATCTCGAAAAAGCCATCTGCTCAAAGAAACGTGGCGAGGCTCCTGAGCAACTACTCGACTTTGATGAGTTGATGAGCAAAGACACGAGTATGGATTTAGGCGAGAACTTTTACGGAGACGAAGATTTCGACATGGACGAATTTGATCCTGACGGATTCAGCATGGGCGATTCAGTCTCTCTCGACGAGAATATCCCCTACGAATAACCCTCTATCCCCTCGGGGTACAGATTACATTGGCTCATCCTACAAAAGAATCAGCCATATTCCACACAATCTGTACCGCGAGGGGATTTGATAAAAAAGCAATCCCTTTATCGACACATTCCAATGAAAACACTTTTTGTCCTTTTAGGACCTACCGGAGTAGGTAAAACCGACCTAAGCATACATATAGCCCAATCTCTACCGGCAGAAATCATCTCAGCAGATTCCCGCCAGATGTATGCCGATTTAAAAATCGGAACAGCTGCTCCTACCCTAAAACAATTAGGACAAGTCCCCCATCATTTTGTAGGACACTTGCAACTGACAGACTACTATAGTGCTGCCCGGTATGAAGAAGATGCCATAAAATGCCTTTCCACACTCTTCCTGTCTTATGATAATGCCCTTCTTACGGGAGGCTCTATGATGTATATTGATGCCGTGTGCAACGGAATCGATGACATCCCGACAGTCGACGAAGAGACACGTACCTTTATGATAGAAAGATACCATAATGAAGGACTCGAAGTATTATGCAACGAACTACGCCTGCTCGACCCTGAGTATTATCGTATCGTCGACCTGAAAAACCCAAAACGCATCATCCATGCATTAGAAATTTGCCACATGACCGGCAAGACTTATACTTCATTTCGTACCCAAACTCGCAAAGAGCGCCCTTTCCGCATCATAAAAATAGGTCTGCAGCGCGAACGTGAAGAACTTTACGAGCGTATAAACCAGCGGGTGGACATCATGATGCAACAGGGATTACTCGAAGAGGCACGTAATGTTTATGAATACCGCCAGCTAAACTCTCTGAACACGGTTGGTTACAAAGAGCTATTCAAGCATTTCAGTGGCGAATGGGACTTGGAATTTGCAATCGACAAAATCAAGCAAAATTCACGCATCTATTCCCGGAAACAGATGACCTGGTTTAAACGAGACAAGGACATAACCTGGTTTCATCCCGACCAAGAGAAAGAAATCATGGAATTCATCAACAACCAACAGCTACAATAACAAAAAGGAAACGAACTTATGTCACACAAAACAAAAGAAACAACAGACAAGAATAGGACAGGCAAGTTCATATTATCCGCCCTCCTATCAATACTCCCCTACATGCTGCCTGCACAGTCCGAACAAGCAACAGGCGACTACACGCCTGCCGCCCAATTTTTCGCCACAGAGCGTAACATGTTGCGCGAGAAACTTTACCTTCACCTCGACAAACCCTATTATGCAGCAGGAGACACCATCTGGCTGCGTGGTACGCTGGTTAATGCCGACACCCACTCTTACTTGGTGAAAAGCAATTTCATCTACGTCGAGCTGATTAATGCCAACGATTCCGTGGTCAGCCGACGAAAATTAAAGCGGGACGGATTGTGTTTCCACAACAATCTCCCTCTCTCAAACGAGATTCCGGAAGGAGACTACTCCATACGCGCCTACACCAACTACATGCGCAATTTCGATGAAGATTTTTTCTATTCCAAGCGCTTGCACATCGGCAACACCCTGAAGCCACAGAAAGCTCCCGCTGCAGTCAAACACGATTTCCACCTCACCGTCATGCCCGAGGGAGGTCCTCTTCTTGCCGGTGTTTCCCAACGGATTGCTTTCAAGGCACAAGCCAACAACGGATTGGGAGAAGACATCTATGGGGCTGTATTCACCGAACAGGGCGATACCATAGCCCGCTTCAACACCCTACACGATGGCATGGGAGCGACCCTTGTAGCTGTACCCCAAGCAGGTAAGTTGAAAGTTGCAGCCACCTCCAAAAAAGACGGGCTCCGCAAAGTTTTCCCATTTCCAGAGGCCGTAACCGAGGGTATATCCCTGCAAGCCAATCTCACGACTGACGGCAATCTTTCTTATCAAATCCTTACGTCGGCAGGTCACACTCTGCCACCCGGTCTGCGCCTGCTTGCACACACCCGCAGCCTCCTTATGGCTGAAGTCCCTTTGAAAGATGGAGAGACCAATGGCACACTCCCCACCGGAAACTTTCCCGATGGCATCTTGCATCTGCTTGTTACCACCGCCGATGGCAAGGCACTCACCCGACGCCTTATATTCATAAACAACCGGCACGAACGAAACCGGTGGTTATTTTCCACCGACAAGCCCACCTATGGCAAACGAGAACGGGTACGCCTCGACTTCATGCTGCAAGATATCAGCGGAAGACCCCTGCGTGGCGATTTCTCGCTGAGCATAACTGATGCCAAGACCATCACCCCCGACACTCTCAGCGACAACATCATATCAAATCTCCTGCTCACCTCCGACCTGAAAGGGTACATCAAAAACCCGGCATGGTATTGGAATGGCGTTACCCCCCAAGAGAAAGCCTTACGTGCCCAGGCTCTCGATTTGGTGATGCTCACCCACGGTTGGAGCCGTTTCAACACCGACAATGTGCATACCCTTCCTGACTATCCCCTTACCGAAGCATTAGAGGTCGGACAATACATCAGCGGAAAGGTTACCGGCATCTCCTCAAAAGAGAGCGGAAATATGGTCAGTGCCATCAATCCCGAAGAGAAAGAGTTTGCCTCGACCACCATTCTCGAGGATGGAACGTTCTACATCGACGGACTCGACATACCCGAAGGACGATATTTCGGACTGAAGTTACTTACCCGAAAGAAAATGGGAGTAAAATTCACCATCGACGAGCCCACCTTCCCCACCCCCAACCACAAGGAACCTTTTGTGACAGACCTGCTCATGTTCCGGCAAGAGAAAGAGAAGAATTATCTCTCTGACGGAATGAAAATGTATATGCTCCCCGATGTACAGGTCACCTCCAAAAAGAGTTCCCACCCTCTCCTTAGGAATTTCTTCGTGAAAGAGCGTATCAACAACCTGCAGGTACGCGATTTGATTGACCCTAACCGGGTGACCACCGCACTCGACCTCTTTGATGTCATAGCCACCGAGGTGTATCCCGGACACTTTTTCAGCCCCGAGTTTCTGACCTATGCCGAAGCGGGCGAGGGAAATGACCTGGAACGTGGGTGGAAACCTATTTGGGGACCATTGACCCGCCTCTACATCAACGGCGACGAATACAACAGCAACCAAGCGACCGGCAACGCCAGCATCGAGACTGCCCTGACCCGCATACGTGCCGTACATGTCGACCGAATCGAGTTCGTACAACGGACCGAAGCCGACCACAGCCATGAGATGACCATGATAGTCTACACCAAACCCGGAACAGGATATACCAACGAAGCACCCGACCCACGGGTCAAGAACTTCTTCCCCTTCGGATACAGTGCAGAAGCCTATTTCTACCACCCTATTTACGAGACTCCTGCTCAAAAATCCCGTACCGTAGACGATGCACGCACAACTCTTTATTGGAATCCGTCTATCCAGACCGATGCCGAAGGACGTGGAGCTGCCATCTTCTACACCTCCGACCAGCCCGGCCACTACCATGCCGTCATCGAAGGGGTAACATTCGACGGACGCCCCTGTCGCTTGCAATTCACTATTGACAATTAAAAAAACACTTTAAAATACGCCTTATGAAAATTAGATTCCTTTTCCTGCTGCTTACAGTACCATTCACGGTACCAACACAAGCCCAAGACACGCGCGAGAGACACTATTACTACGAAATCCTTGAGCCGCGACACGAGCCCAAGCCCAAAGTGGACAGTTTTGCCACCACGCGTATAAAAGAGAAGTTAAACCGCGGACTCACAGCCACTCCGGCTACCGGAAACGGCGTATTCCTCAGCTGGCGATTGCTTGAGAGCGACCCCACCGACGTGTCGTTCCATGTCTATCGCGAGGCAAACGGGGAGAAAGAGCGCCTGACCTCTGCCCCCATCCGCACCGTATGCCATTTTACCGACACCCTGCCGGTGCAATCCCAAGCCACCTACTACGTAGCCACCCTTGACGGAAAAGGAGAAGAGACCGGCATCTCCGAAAAAATAAGCATCGAAGCCGGAAGTCTAAAGAATTATCGCTCCATCCCTTTGAAGGATAAAGAGGGTAGAGCCGGAAAGGTAGGTGTAGCTGACCTCAATGGCGACGGCACCTACGACTACATTATCCGCACCCCCGCCAGCAATGTCGACCCCGGCATGCCCGGCAACTTGAACGGAGATACTTACCAGCTTGAAGCCTATCTCAGTGACGGCACATTCCTTTGGTCAAAAGATTTGGGACTGGGCATCGAGCCGGGCATCTGGTATTCACCCTACATTGTCTACGACTTCAATGGCGACGGGAAAGCCGAAGTCGCCCTCAAGACTGCCCCTAAGAATGCCACCCGTAACGAGAAAGGGCGCGTAGATTCAGGCGAAGAGTATCTAAGTATCTGGGATGGAATGACCGGAAAAGAGATTGCCCGTGTCGACTGGCCTGAACGGAACGACCGCTATGGCAATCTCATCCGCCAGAACCGCAATCAGATAGGTTTGGCCTTTCTCGATGGAAAGAAACCATATATCCTTGCCTGCCGGGGCACCTACAAACTGATGGTGGTAGATGCTTGGGAGTGGGACGGAAAAAAACTTAAACGCGCCTGGCGATGGGACGGTGACGAAGAGAATCCCATTGTACGAAGCATGGGCGCACACAGCATGGTGTGCGGTGATGTCGACAACGACGGACGTGATGAAATATTGCTGGGTTCCTGCATGGTTGACGACAACGGCACCCTACTCTGGTCTGCCGGAACCGGACACCCCGACAAGATTTATCTGACCGACATCGACCCTAACCGCCCCGGCATGGAGGTCTTCCTCTGCCTCGAGCCTTTCCATACCGACGGACGCGGCGTATGCATGGTAGATGCCAAGACAGGAGAGCAGGTGTGGAACATCGGACACAACACATACCACATTGGCAATGGTATGGTTGCCGATATAGACCCACACCATCCGGGATTGGAATGCTTCGCTTCTGAAGATAAAAAAGGAGGAAGCACCGACAATTACCTGCTTACCGCCGCCGGCAAATACCTGGCTCGCAATGAAGGGGTACCTCCCTGTGGCGACTGGGTATGGTGGGACGACGACCTGCTGCGTGAAGGCTTCCGGCAAACCTACAGTCGCGAAGAGATGATAGCACGTTGGAAGGCAGGGAAACCCGGTAGTACCGACATTGTCAAATGGAAAGGAGACAACGTATGGAGCGGCATTGAAGGCAGCATCCTGATGGTTGCCGACCTCTATGGCGACTGGCGCGAAGAGATTGTCACCGCTGTACGTGGTGAAATCCGCATCTACACAACCAACCTGCCGGCATCTGACCGACGCATCACCCTGATGCAAGACCCCATCTACCGCAACTATGTGGCACACCGCTCAATGGGTTACCCGCAACCTCCCGTACCTTCTTACTATTTGGGAGAATAATTAAGCGAGGCATAGACATATACAGCGCGGACGTTTCATTATTTGGAAAGTGAAACGTCCGCGCTTTTACAATTACGAGATATCCCAATCAGAGATTACTCAACTCTTGCCTAATCGGTTTATCTTTACTCTATAATAGAGGGTAAGTGCCGGCATGACCAGCACCACAAACGATACAATCAGCCTCACCATCGTACCTGCGGCTAGTATCGGTTCCGGATATTGGAAACCGCCGATTACCATCAATACCATGAGCATCAGGATGCCACACAAAATGTTCATCCACCGCACACAACGCGCCATCAGCGCCGAACCCGCCACTACCGTCTCCTTTTTTAAGATCACAGGCAGGTTAATCAGGGCGGGATAGAGTGTGGAAACCCATATTACCACCATTATAAAAGTAGTCAAGCCGGCCAAAAAGAGATAAGCCCCGGGACTGCCCCAGCTACGTGGATTTCCTTCCATATCGAACTGCAGGGGTACCCGTTCGGGAGCATCCGTATAAAAACGGATGGCGGCAATCCACACAAACAGCAACAAACAGAGTCCGACCAAATCAAGCACCCTGTCAAATCGGGTAGGAGCAACCCGCACGGGAGACACCCCCTTTTTATTCATTAGATTCTTCAATTTCTTCATTTTTCCGTCCCTCTTCTCTAATGGTTTTACGCTTCTTCAACCGCCCGCTTTTCCGCAAGGCTTCGGCTATTATCCATTGGAGCTGACCATTGGTTGAGCGAAACTCATCGGCAGCCCAAGCCTCAATGGCATTCATGGTTTCAGAATCCACCCGAAGCACAAAACTTTTGGTTGTTGACTCTTTCTTCATTATCAATGATTCAATGTTCCGGTGTTTACAACAGGTTGGGCAGCCTCGTCGGCACAAAGCACTACCAGCAGGTTGCTCACCATGGCAGCCTTCTTCTCCTCATCGAGTTCACACACCTCTTCAGCCGAAAGCTTGTCCAGTGCCATCTTCACCATCGACACAGCCCCCTCTACAATCTTCTCGCGCGCACTGATGATGGCTGTCGCTTGCTGACGGCGCAACATCACGGCTGCAATCTCGGGTGCATATGCCAGGTAATTGATGCGTGCTTCCACCACCTCCATGCCTGCCATTGCCAGGCGTTCGTTCAGCTTCTGCACCAATTGCTCGTTTATTTCGTCACCGCCCGAACGCAAGGTGAGTTCATGGTCGCGACTGTCGGTGTCGTCATAGGCATAAAGTCCTGCCACCTGACGAAGAGCGGCATCGCTCTGTACCTTCACAAAGTTCTCAAAAGCATTCATCCGGCTTGCCACCGAGTTTCCAATAGACGTACCCGTTGCATTGGCAGCCATAGTCTGCGAGTCTATTTCAAACATCGCCTTGTAGGCATCTTTCAGTTTCCACACCAACACCAGTCCGATCAACACCGGGTTACCCACCTTGTCGTTCACTTTAATGGGGTCAGCATTCAAGTTACGGGCACGCATCGACAATTTCTTGCAGCTCAAGAAAGGGTTCACCCAAAAATAGCCGGTCTTACGGAAGGTGCCACGGTATTTGCCGAAAAACAGCATCACCATTGCCTCATTCGGTTCCAACATGATAAAGCCTCCCCACAAGAAGAAGGTCAATACTATTAAAATTATACCCAACCAGAATACCGGTGTGAAGCAGAGTCCGATACCACCCGCTGTCAACAACAGGTTTAAAAACAACATGGCAAATCCATTCGCCTGAAAACCACCAAAATCAATTTCTTTTTCGTTTGTCATAATCTTACTTTTTATCGTTATACAATATCTATATCATTACCATTCAAGGATATACCTCCTATAAAACAAGCATTAATTTTGATATCGTTTTGATATCACATTGCAAATGTAGACAATTACCCATAAAGTCCCACAAAACAGTACTGTTTTTTTGCATATTTTAAGATTTTACCCCATTCCCACGATTAATATCCCAAGCATCAGTCCACACATTCCGCTCTCTTTAATACCAGAGTCGCAAACCCGGGCATCTGAAAGCCTGCAATCGGCACCTCCATCTCATTTCATAAAAAAAGAGAGACAAAGGCTCCATCTTATACAAGGAGAAAAACGGATAAGAAATAATTACCGTTGCAAAAAAGCGAAGCAAAACAGAAGACAAAGAGACGGTTTACACTGAAAATTCCCCCTTTTCACCTCTTTTTCTCCAGGACAAACCGACGACAAGTCCTGGAGATTTTCTTATGAGTTGCAGGACTCATACCGCTGAGTCCTGCAACAAAAGGCACTAACTCCGGGAACCGGAACAGAAACGGCTGTTTTCGCCTCCCCAACCACTTTTTTGTCTAACTGCCGACGCTGAATCGGAAAAAACAGGTCAAAATTGAATTTCTGCAACAGAAATCACAACCAGGCTGCAAAAAACAGCCCCTTTTCAGCCCCGTAGAGGCATTTTCTACAGTGCCGGAATACCCGAACACCCCTCAAACCAGCAGAGAAGACGTTTCAAATCCAAAGAATGACAGCGAAAAGAGAATACAACTTTTCGGCTGCAAGAAACGATAAAGTCCGACAATTTTCCCCCTTCACAGGCGCTGTCCGGTCATTCATCATCTCCTTGCAACGAAAAGAAACACTCCCTCCTCGCGCGCGAACCATAGTTAATAATCCTTTAGTTTTTCCATTCCTACTAAAAAAACTTCGTCGGTTCGCGATTAATTTTCTACCTTTGCACCCTAATGTTGCATACATGAAACAAGAATCAACCATTGACAATCAGAATGCGGAGTTCCAATCGGCACTGAAGCTCATCAAATATACCCGTAACTCGCTTTTCCTCACCGGAAAGGCAGGTACGGGCAAGTCTACATTCTTGCGGTATGTGTGTGCCAACACCAAGAAAAAGCATGTAGTGCTTGCTCCTACAGGTATAGCAGCCATCAACGCGGGAGGCAGCACCCTACACAGTTTTTTCAAGTTGCCGTTTCATCCGCTATTGCCCGATGACCCTCAATACTCCAACCGCCGCATCAAAGATACCCTGCGCTACAGTTCGTCGCACCGCAAATTGTTGCAAGAGGTAGAACTCATCATCATAGACGAGATATCGATGGTGCGTGCTGACATTATCGATTTCATAGACAAGGTCCTCCGCATCTATTCACGTAACCTGCGCGAGCCCTTCGGAGGGAAGCAGGTACTGCTTGTGGGTGACATCTATCAGCTGGAGCCGGTGGTAAAAAGTGACGAACGCGAGATTCTGCAACGCTTCTACCCCAACCCTTACTTTTTTTCGGCACGGGTATTCCAAGAGATGGAACTTGTATCCGTCGAACTGAAAAAGGTCTATCGCCAAAGCGACCGTGCCTTCATCAGTGTACTCGACCACATCCGCACCAACACCGTCAATGCCGCTGACCTGCAACTGCTCAACACCCGCCTTGAGAAAAACAGCCGCCCCACCGGAAACGAACCGTTGAGCATCACCCTCGCCACCCGTCGTGACACCGTCGACTACATCAACGAGCAGCACCTGAACGAACTGCCCGGCGAACCCCTGACCCTGCGGGGAAGCATAAAGGGGGAATTTCCCGAAAGCAGCCTGCCCACCTCCATACAGCTGGAGCTGAAACCCGGTGCACAAATCATTTTTGTGAAAAACGACATGGAGAAGCGGTGGGTAAACGGCACCATCGGCACCGTATCTGCCATTGACGAAGACGGCAGCCACATATACATCGTCACGGAAGAGGGAAACGAATACGAGGTGGAGCGCACCCAGTGGGAAAACATACGCTACCGCTACAACGAGAAAGAGAAAAAGATAGAAGAAGAGGTATTGGGAAGTTTCACCCAGTTCCCCATCCGGCTGGCATGGGCAATCACAGTACACAAAAGCCAGGGACTGACCTTCACACATGCCATCATAGACCTCACCGGAGGAGTCTTTGCAGGCGGTCAGACCTATGTGGCGCTGAGCCGGTGCACCTCGCTCGAGGGGCTGACGCTGAAACGCGAAATCACACAAGCCGACATCTTTGTAAAACCTGAGATTGTCAACTTTGCCGCACGCTTCAACAACCAACAGGCGATAGACCGCGCCTTCAAACAGGCACAGGCAGACATACGCTATGCCGCTGCAGCCAAACATTTCGACCAAGGAGAGTTTGCACCGTTTCTCGACGAATTTTTCAAAGCCATACATGCCCGATACGATATCGAAAAGCCTGCCGCACAACGGCTGATTCGTCGCAAACTGAACATCATCAACTCGCTTAAAGCCGAGAACAGGCAGTTGCAAAACGAACTGCACCAACAGCAAGAACGGCTCAGGCACTTTGCCGACGAATACCTGCTGCTTGGCAACGAATGTATCACCCAAGCCCGCGACGAACTGGCTGCCATCGCCAACTACGACAAGGCGTTACAGCTCTACCCGCGACACACCGATGCCCTGGTGCGCAAGGGAGTGACCCTGCACGACCTGAAACGATATCACGAAGCACTCGCCTGCTTCAACCAAGCCATCAAACTGAGTCCGGCACTATTCAAAGCTGTATACAACCGGGGAAAGACACACTATGCCCTGCAGGATTACGACGGGGCTATAGCCGATTTCGACAAGGCTACGACCCTAAAACCCGACCATGCAAAGGCACACGAACTTTTAGGCAAGACCCTGCATGCCCAAGGTCTCGAAGAGGAAGCACTCGTCCAACTTAAAATAGCCAATCTCTTGAGAGAAAACAAAAAGAAAAAAAATCAATAACCTATAACACAACCAAAAGAGAATGAAAAAAGTATTCAAAACCACAGGTATTGTGCTGGTGACACTGCTGGCACTGATGTGCATCCTGCCGTACGCATTTCGCGGCAAGATTAAAGACCTCGTCATTACAGAGGGAAACAAGATGCTGAACGCCGAATTCGGATTCGAAGAACTCGACATCAGCCTTTTCCGCGAATTTCCACAAGCTTCCGTAGGATTGGAAGGATTTTGGCTGAAAGGGGTCAACCAGTTCCAAAACGACACCTTGGTTGAAGCCGGCGAACTGCAAGTGGCAGTCAACTTGATGTCACTCTTTGGCGACTCGGGCTTCGACATCTCTAAAGTATTGCTTGCCGACACCCGCGTGAAAGCCATCGTACTGGAAGACGGGCACGCCAACTGGGACGTGATGAAGACTGACTCGACCACCGTCGAGGAAGACACCACCGCAACCGACACCGCCATACGCATTCAGTTGAAGAGACTCACAGTTGAAGACCTCGACATCATCTACGATGACCGCCAGAGTCACATGTATGCCGAAATTGCCGGATTCAATGCAACCTGTGCCGGAGACATGGCTGCCGACAACACGACAATCGACCTCGAGGCTGCCATCCGGGCACTGACATTCAAGATGAATGGCATCCCCTTCTTGAGCAATGCTTCCGTCAAAGCCAATCTTGACATCGATGCCGACTTGAAAAACAACAAGTTTACCTTGAAAGAGAACACCCTCGACCTAAATGCCATCCATGCTGCCGTCGATGGCTGGCTCGCCCTCAACCCCGACACCTCTATGGAGATGGACCTCAAACTCAACACGGGTGAAATAAACTTCAAAGAAATCCTGTCGCTGATACCTGCCATCTATGCCAAAGACTTTGAAAGCCTGAAAGCCGATGGAACAGTCAGCCTCAACGCTTTTGCCAAGGGAGTCATGCAAGGCGACAGCATCATGCCGCAGTTTGCACTCGACATGGCTGTCAAAGATGGTTCATTCCGCTACCCCGCCCTCCCTGCCGGAGTTGAAGCTATCCAAGTCAACGCTGCCGTAAAGAATGCCGGAGGAAGCCTTGATGCCACCGAAGTGAACGTAGAGAAATTCAGCTTCAACATGATGAACAACCCGTTTGCACTGACTGCCAACGTGAAAACACCCATCAGCGACCCCGACTTCAGACTCACGGCAAACGGTACCCTCGATTTGGGACAAATCAAGAACGTATACCCGCTGGAGGATATGACACTTAACGGGGTGGTCACAGCCAACCTCAACCTGGGAGGCAAGCTCTCGTACCTCGACAAAGAGATGTACGACAAATTTGCCGCCGACGGAGACATCAACCTACGGAAGATGTTGCTGAAGATGACCGATATGCCCGACATCACCATCGACAAGTCTACCTTCAGCTTCTCTCCGCAATACCTCAACCTGAGCGAAACGACCGTACACATCGGCAACAACGACATTACAGCCGACTGCCGGTTTGAAAACTACATGGCATTTGCCTTAAAAGGAAAAACCTTGAAGGGACAGCTCAACGTAGTGAGCAACCATTTCAACCTCAACGACTTCATGACAGCTGAGGGAGACAGCACCATTGCTGCTGCCGACACCACAGCCACCACAACCGAGGCTACCGGTGTATTGGTTGTGCCCAAGAACATCGATTTCACCATGAATGTAGACATGAATGAAATCCTCTTTGACAAGATGACCCTCAATGACCTCAACGGACGACTCATCGTCAAAGAAGGCACCGTAGACATGAAAAACCTTTCACTCAACACCATGGGAGGAAGTGTGGTGGTCAATGGAGCCTACTCGACAGCCCAAAGCGAGAGCAACCCCGACTTCAACGCCACGTTTGCCATGAACGACCTCTCCTTTGCACAGACGTTCAAAGAGCTCGACATGATACAACAGATGGCACCGGTCTTTGAGAATCTGAAGGGCAATTTCTCTGGAAAAATGAGTATAGAAGCACAACTCGACAGTGTGATGTCGCCCAAGCTTAACACCCTGCAAGGCAAGGGAAGCCTCAGCACCAAAAACCTTAACCTGAGCGGAGTGGAGATTCTCGACAAGATTGCCGACGCTACCAAATACACGGCACTGAAGGACATCAGCGTAAAAGACATGAACCTCGACTTCACCATCGAAAACGGCAGACTCAACACCCAGCCGTTCGACATCAAAATGGGCAACATGAACCTCAACCTTTCGGGCAGCACCGGTCTTGACCAGACCATCGACTACAGCGGAAAGTTGAAACTGCCCGAGTCAGCCGGAAACATAGCCAACCTCACCACTTTCGACCTAAAGATTGGGGGCACGTTCACTGCACCGAAAGTATCGGTAGATACAAAGAGCATGGCAAAACAGGCTATCAGCAACGTTGCTAACCAGGCACTGCAGGAGGCCGGCAAAAAGTTAGGAGTAGACTTGAGCGATGCCAACAAGCAGAAAGAGGCACTGGTATCAGCTGCAACAGCCGCAGGCGAAAAACTGATAGCCGAAGCCGAAAAACAGAAGAATGCACTGGTCGAAAAGGCAGGCAGCAACGCCATCAAGAAGATTGCAGCAGAAACAGCCGGCAATGCCTTGGTCAACGAAGCCAAGAAAAAGGCACAAGAACTTGTTGCCGAAGCAGAGAAAAAGGGCGATGCACTGATTGAAAAAGCCAAATCAGAGTAATAATCATTAATTATACAATCGGTATATGAGAACTTTAAGTATTATCTTTGCTTGCCTGTGCATGGCAAGCTTTGCAAAAGCCGACGAACTGCCGGCATTCCCCGGTGCAGAAGGCTACGGACGCTATGTTACCGGAGGACGTGGAGGTAAAATCCTGCATGTGACCAATCTTAACGACAGTGGAGAAGGTTCGCTCAGGTGGGCTGTAAGCCAAAGTGGCGCACGTATCATCGTGTTTGATGTATCGGGAACCATCGAATTGAAATCACGATTAAGTATCAAAAACGGGAATGTTACCATTGCAGGACAAACCGCACCGGGCGACGGCATTTGCCTGAAGAACTACAATGTTTCAGTGGGTGCGGACAACGTAATCGTACGTTACATCCGTTGCCGTATGGGAGATGAAGCGGCACAAGAAGACGACGCAATGGGAGGAACCAACCGTACCGGAGTTATCATCGACCACTGCACCATGAGTTGGAGCACCGACGAATGCGCCTCTTTCTATGGAAACAAACAGTTCACCATGCAATGGTGCCTTATCAGCGAAAGCCTCAACACCTCGGTACACGGTAAAGGTTCACACGGATATGGCGGCATCTGGGGCGGTGAGGGAGCAACCTTCCACCACAACCTGATAGCTCACCACAAGAGCCGTACACCACGCCTCTGTGGCAGTAGATATACCGGACGTCCCGATGACGAAAAGGTAGACCTGCGCAACAACGTGTTCTACAACTGGGGACCCACTAACGGAGGTTATGCCGGTGAAGGTGGCTCTTA
This sequence comes from Bacteroidaceae bacterium, assembly GCA_017472635.1. Lineage (GTDB taxonomy): Bacteria > Bacteroidota > Bacteroidia > Bacteroidales > Bacteroidaceae > Phocaeicola_A. The sequence goes on along the minus strand of JAFUPU010000066.1, from coordinate 2,518 downwards.
CAATTTCGTGAACAACTACTACAAACCCGGTCCCTCCACTGCTACCAAAAACAGTTTGGTACACCGCATCTTCTCACCCAATGCGGATGACGGTTCAAACAATAATGTATCGGGTGTATGGGGATCTTTCTATGTTTCAGGAAATTACTTCGACAACACCTCACCTTACCTTGAGGGAAAGACCACAGCCTTGCAAAACATCGCCAATGTAAATGCCAACAACCGTGCCGGCATACATCCCAACGGTTCAGCACCGAGCAGCATACATGCAGCTGCTCCATTTGAAGTAGCCGCCATCAGCCAACATACAGCAGAAAATGCCTATAACAAGGTAATGACACACGTGGGTGCTTCGCTCAAACGCGATGCCATCGACGCACGCATCATCGCTGAGACCACTGCAGGTATATATACCTACACCGGCTCAAAAGGAAGCACGCTGGGTATCATCGACTCGCAAGCAGACACTGAAGGATTCATCACTTATACACAGTTGCCGCGCCTGCGCGATGACGACAATGACGGAATAGCCGATGCATGGGAACGCGCTAACGGACTGAACCCCGAAGACAAGGCTGATGCCTCTGCCGCATTCCCCAACGGAGGCGGATATACTGCCATTGAAGTATACGTCAACAGCTTGGTGGAGGATATCACCAAAGATTGCTTGGCTGACACCGAAATTCCGAGCACCGAATTCTTCCCCGAATACGTGCAACCGGTCTATACCGAAAGCGACTACTACGGAAGCGACGAACAACCCCAAGAACCGGAAGACTTGGTGATGAATGGTGGAGAGACGAGCCTCATCGCTTGGGACATGACCTCACTGGAACAGGCCGCGACAACCAACGTCGACAACATCACAGCCGTATTGAATCCGACAAACATGGAAGGACAAATCAAGAATGGATATGCGCGCTACACCTCAGAGACATGGGTCAGCGACGGAGGAGAGAATGCAGACGTATGCTTGAAATATCTATTGGTTCCACAAGGAGACACCTACTTGGCTGTTGATGCCATCGAGTTAGATGCGGCACGTCATGGTACGGATAAGATGAGACTCTCTGCCGTATATGGAACAGACCCCACAGGAGGTGAAGCTACCTACTTCCTTGAAACTGTTACCCCCGACCGCGACAACTATACACACTACAAACATACCCTGGAAAAACCGGTTGTAGTGGAACCAGGCAAACTTTTCATTGCCCGCTTCCTCCCCTTCCCGACCTCGGGCTTAGGAAGCATCAAATACGCTATCAGCCTGAAAGATGTAAAATTCCACGGTCGTATCGGAAGCAAAGAGCTTATCACTACCGGTGGTGGCAGTCACATCGAGTTTACTGAAGCTGCCGGTCAGGCATTCTTTACCAGCAATGGTGTTTTGAACTATGGCCTGAACCGCGACACTAAAGTAAGCATCGAACTCATTTCGACTACCGGCACTATTGTTTACAGCACCAGCTTTACACAAGCGGCAGGCGTTTACAACCATAAACTCCCGATAACGCAACTCGCAGACGGCATCTACATATGCCGCATAACCACCAACGAAGGCAGCCAAAGCCTGCGCTCGATGGTGAGATAATAAAAAAAAGGGCGGAAAACCGGAACCTACCTGCTTTTGCAGGATTACCATAAGTTCCGGTTTTCCGCCCCTTCTTCTTTTTATATCCTATCAAGGAATCTACGTTTGTGCATGCGTCACACCACTTGGCAAATCTTTAAGTTGAATAATAGTTCTTCGCCCTACAAGAGTTGCGTCTTTTACTCCTCGGAAAAGAGCGAGAGCTGTGTATCTCCCAACAGATTGAAACTTTTACGATGATAGGGGGTTGTCCCATGCTGCCTGATTCCATTCCGATGCTTCGGTGTCGGATATCCCTTATTTTTCTTCCAGTCATATTGGGGATACTCGTCGTGCAAACGGTCCATGTAGTCATCCCTATAAGTTTTGGCAAGTATTGATGCAGCTGCAATAGAAAGGTATTTCCCGTCCCCCTTCACTATGGTTGTATAGGGAAGGTCGCGATAAGGTTTAAAACGGTTTCCATCAACAATCAGTGCTTCGGGACGCACTTTCAGTCCGTCCACCGCCCTATGCATTGCCAATATCGAGGCATTCAAAATATTGACTTCATCTATCTCTGCAGGAGAAACAACCCCAACGCTCCAGGCTATCGCTTCACGTTCGATAACCTCGCGCAAAGCATACCGCTGACGTTCTGTCAGCTGCTTGGAATCGTTAAGCAGGTCATTCCGAAAATCTACCGGCAAGATAACAGCTGCTGCATAAACGGCTCCAGCAAGACACCCTCTTCCTGCCTCGTCACATCCAGCCTCAACAATTCCTTTATTATAATAAGGTAATAGCATTTTTCTTCGTCTAACTCTAAAAAAAAAGGCAGGTTCACTAAAAAATGACCTACCCTTTTTCCCTATGAATACAAAATCTAAACTTCCTCTCTCTATTTGTTTGCGCTTCAGGATGGGCTTGAACCAACGACCCCCTGAT
>JAFUPU010000065.1 GCA_017472635.1 Bacteroidaceae bacterium | reverse complement strand
ACGTGACATCATGGACAACGAAGAGATTAAAAAGCTTCCTTATCCTTACAGCCCCGAAGCCAAGAATGCAGAGGTTGCTCCGGTTGCCGTATTCAGCGACGAATTGGGTTGGTTCTCTGACCTGAAGTTCTTGTTCGACGGTAACAACCAGGTAGGTACAACCATCGTAGTGTACATGGTACATGCCGATGAATTGGAAGGTTACAACTGGGAGAAAGACCCCAGCATCAAGAACGAGCTTGACAAGCCTGTGATTGAAGAACAACCCGGAGATGACCCCAGCGGTGTAGAAGTGATTACCGTAGCCAAGACACTGAACCCCGATGCTCCTATGTACAACGTAATGGGTCAGCAGGTTAACAAGAACTATAAGGGAATCGTTATCCAAAACGGTAACAAGTTTATCATCCGATAACCATCCCCTCTGGACATAAAAAATTGGAGGCGGCTCTTCCACGAGCGGAGAGCCGCCTCTCATGTCTTCACTAAAACGCAAAGAGAGAATATTAATCTAAAAATAAAAGAGTATGTATTTGACAGTCAAAAAAGTCGCTATGTGCTTGGTGCTGGGTCTGTTGGGCGTTACAGCCTATGCACAACAGCAGGTGACAGGTAAAGTGACGGATGTCAATGGCGAACCAATGATGGGTGTAACCATCACGTTGGATGGAAAGCCATCGGCTGCCACTGACCTCAATGGAGAATTCACGTTGGATGACGCCAAGCCATCTTCAACCGTGTCGGTAAGTTATATAGGTTTCAAGAACCATTCCGTCAAGGTGGGCAATCAACAAACATTGAAGATTGTACTTCGCGAAGACAATGCACAGCTTGACGATTTGGTAGTTGTGGGATATGGCACCATGAAGAAGAATGACCTGACCGGTTCGGTTAGTTCAGTAGCTCCCGAAGATTTGATTCAGAAAGGTACCCCCACTCTGATGGAAGCCTTGCAAGGAACAGTCCCCGGTGTAAACATCACCCAAAACAGCAGCCGTGCTGGTGGAGGTTTCGATATCGACATCCGTGGTGTCTCTTCAATCAACAGCAACACCAAACCTCTTTATATTGTAGACGGTGTGGCTTGTGGCGACATCCAGTGGTTGAACACACAAGATATCGAACGTATCGACGTATTGAAAGATGCCTCTTCAACTGCCATCTATGGTTCGCGTGCAACAGCCGGTGTGGTAATGATTACCACCAAGAGCGGCGGTGGTGTAAGCAAGAGCATGTCAAAACCCACCATCTCATACGATGGTTACTATGGAATCTCAAAAGCTGTGCGTATGCCTGATTTCCAGAATGCACAAGAGTTCTACACCTATCGTTTGCGCGAATTCTTGGTGTTTGCCGGTGGCACCGCTGATTTGGCACAACCCATCTACACCATGAACGACGGTTTCGGTCAGATGGCTTTGCAAAAAGAGATTGGCGGCTCGGAATATGTATTGAAAGAGATGCTTGCCAACGGAAAGTCTTACGACTGGCCTCGCGGAGTGACTCGCGACGGTCAACAACAGAATCACTACCTGGCTGTCAGCGGCTCAAGCGAAAAGGCACGCTACCACTTGGGCGTAGGCTATTCACAAAACAAAGGTCTCTATGAAGGTGACGAAGAAAACAAAATCAACGTAAAGGGTAGCTTCGATGCCGAAATAAACAAGTATATAAGCGCCGGACTCAGTGTCAACATGGCAAAAATCGACAATGAATATGGCTCGGACAACGGTGTGCGTGAAGCTTATCGCTTAAACCCGTTTGTCTATCCGTATGACGAAGATGGCAACCTCTACCCCACTCCCGGACGCCATGAGGTATTGGGAACCAGTGCAACCGGCTACCAGTTTACCAGCTCATACAACCCCTTACTCTACTGGCAGAACGAAGAGAAGGCTAAAGAGAACTGGATGTTGCTCGGTAATTTCTACTTAGACATACACCCCATCAAGGGACTGAACCTGAAGAGTACCTTCTCTCCCATCTACAGCAACGAAATAACCGGTTCATACCGCGGCACATTGGTAGGTGATGCACAAAATGAGGCACAGCGTTCAGAATCACGTGGATTCTCATGGGTGTGGGACAACATCATCACCTACAACACCACGATTGCCGACAAGCACGCCATCAACGTGATGGGATTGTTGAGCATGGAGGCTTCCAACTCAGAATCCAGCACCACCACCTCTGCCGGTGTATTGGAAGGTTCCACTTGGAACAACCTGACCTCAGGAACCATCGATGCAGCCCGCACCTATAACGGTTATTCAGAAGGTAGCATGATGTCATACGCCCTCCGCGCCAACTATACCTATGCAGGCAAATATATGCTTACCGGAACAATCCGTTGGGATGGCAGCAGTAAGTTTGCCGATGGCTATCGCTGGGGTTCATTCCCCTCTTTGGCGGCTGCATGGCGCATCTCTGATGAGAATTGGATGGAAAACACCAAAAGTTGGTTGAGCAACCTGAAGTTGCGCGCCTCTTATGGTGTGACCGGTAATAACCGAGGTGCCGGCAACTATGCCACACAAGTGACCGTGGTAAACACCTCATACTATCCGATGGGAGGAGAATATATCTATGGTACCAACCTCAGCGGCATCGTGAACCGCCTGCTCAGTTGGGAGAAATCACAAGAGTTCAACATCGGTTTGGACTTTGGATTCTTGGACGGACGCATCCACGGTTCGGTTGACTGGTATACCAAAAAGTCAAAAGACCTGCTCTACAACGTAGACCTCCCCCTGTTGACCGGCGGACAATCTATGACAACCAACATCGGTTCGGTGAAGAACAGAGGTATCGAGGCTGCTTTGACAACCGTGAACGTGCTCAACAAAGACTGGCGTTGGGAAACCAGCTTCACCTTTGCCACCAACCACAACGAGGTTGTGGACATCAACGGACTGGGCACCGACATGCCTTCAACAGGCATGACCGGTGGTCTCTTCATCGGTCAGCCGGTACAAAACATCTACAGCTATGAGTGGGATGGCATCGTGAGCGACCGCATGATGACCGTACCTGACAACCAGGCTGCCAAAGACTTCGGCTTCACTCCGGGCGACAAGGTGCGTTCATGCGACTATTACCACACCATCTACGGATGGCAAGAAGGTATGCCTATCATCTCAGACTTGAACGGTGATGGAAAGATTGACGAGAGCAACGACCGTAAGGTATACAGCTCGGCACCCGACTTCACTGCCGGATTCACCACCAACTTGTCATACAAGAACTGGGATTTCTCGGCATCAGTATATGCCAAGGTGGGTTACACCATCAGTTCAGGTTTCTACGGACAATACTTCGACATCACCGACCGCGGACGTATGCGTCTGAATGCCGACTGGTATATCCCTGCCGGCACACTGATTGACTGCGACGGATATGATGCAGAGACCGGAGCCATCATCAACCCCGTCTACCAAGAGGAGACACACTATGGTTCTTATCCATTCACCACGCAGTCACTGAACTACCAGGAACAATGGTTAGGAAATGCCAACACACTGGCAGAAGCCTCTTACCTGAAAGTCAAACACATCTCAGTGGGCTATACATTCCCCAAGAAGTGGCTTGACAAGTTCGATTGCCAATACTTGCGCCTCTACGCTACTGTGACCAACCCGTTTGTACTTACCGACTTCCGTGGCTTTGACCCCGAATGGGCTGGCGGTGGTTTGCAAAACGATGGTCCCAGCACAGTGAACTATCAGATAGGAGCAAGCATCAAGTTCTAATTTAACCAACTAAATACGTAAAGTGATGAAAAAATATATCTATATATCAGCCCTTGCTTTGACAAGTGCATTGACCTTCAGCAGTTGTGACGATTTCCTCGAGGCTGAGAACAAAAGTTCGGGAGGAGTAACTGCTGATGAATACTATGCTACCGAAGAGGGTTTGGAGTCATTCATGGCAACAGCCTATTCAGGTCTTAAATGGATGGCAACGAATACCGAAATCAACGAATGGGGTACCGACCTCTATGTGGATGTACGCAACGGAGACCCGGGCGAATTCCACAAATACACCTTCTCAGCAGAGAACGGGACCATAGAAAACCTGTATGTAAACACCTATGCCATGATCAACAATGCCAATGGCGTACTGTTCTATGGTGGTGAAGAGAGCAAGTTTGCCGACGAGGCAAAGTTCCTCCGTTGCTATGGATACTACCTGCTGACCCAACATTTCGGAGGTGTACCCTATGTGACCGAATACATCAACAACGACGAGCGCAACTATCCGCGTATGGAGTTGGGCGAACTCTATGACCACCTTATCACCGAACTCGAAGAGTTGGCAACCAGCGACAGACTGCCCGAAGAGAGCTTGGGCGCTAACGTAGGTCGTGCCAGCAAACGTGCTGCTGCCGCCTTGTTGGCAAAAGTATACCTGGCAGCCGGATGGGATATACAGACCTCATTGACCGATGCCGTCAAAGGAACCTATGAGGTGAAGTCTACCGAATATTTCAAAGAGGCAGCCAAGTGGGCTAAGACCGCCATCAACGGACAACAGCTCACCCTCTCATTCCAAGAGAAATGGTGGCCCTTCAATGAGAACAATGCCGAAGAGATATTCTCTGTGCAATATCAACGCGAAGGATTCCCCGGTGATATCGCAACAGGCGGACACAACCTGCAAGGAGCGTTCGGGCATATGTATGGAGGACCTACCGACAGTGGTTTAAAAGCATGCGGTTCAGCACTGTGCCCCTCAACAAAGGCGATTTATCTTTGGGACAAGGGAGACGAACGCTGGACAGGCACTTTCATGCAAGTAATGTACAACTCAACAAAGAAAGATGGAGTACCCACATGGGGCACTGAAGGATATTATGCCTACTATAACAATGCCGACAACAGCCATCTGAACATTGCTTTTGCCTACTTCCCCTATTATGTGACACAAAAAGAGGTGGAAGATTGGGTTGCAGCTAACCCCGACCGCTTTAAACATTCCGGCAACATGGCAAATGCCAGAGCCGGCCTCTTCATCATGGCAGACCCTATGGTGCTCATGTATGTAAAAGAGAATGGCGAGATTGCCTCAACAGCAATCGAGGATTATCATACAGGAGGTACCAGAGCACAAGCCGGTGTGACTGTACGCAAGTATGACGACCCCAACACCCTGCAGAGCCAGAACAACAATAACAGTTGCTATCGCGACATTGTGGTGTTGCACTTGAGCGAGCTCTACCTCACTGCAGCCGAAGCCAATCTGATGGCAGGTGAAGAGAAAGAGGCTTTAAACTATCTGAATGCCGTGCGTAAGCGCGCCAAAGCTACAGAGCTGGCCTCATTCGGAGCCTACAGCCCCATGTATCTGTTGCCCGAAAACTACGAAGTCACCGCACTGGATGTTGTGTTGGACGAACGTGCCCGCGAACTCTTCGGTGAGAATGAAGGACGTTGGGTAGACTTGCGCCGCACCAAACAGTTGGTTCGCTACAATGTGACATTCAACGACTACATCAACTCAGTGGCAGACATGTCAAACAACCGGGGTGAAGTGAAATGGTTGCGTCCTATCCCACAAGGTGATATCAGCACCAACGAAGGCATTGCTCCCGAAGACCAGAATCCCGGATATTAATAACTAACTTAAAGAAACAATCAGATGAAAAAGTTAATATATTCATTCATTGCCTTGTTGGCTGTAGGTTGCAGTTTCATGGCTTGCGACAATGAAGTTGAAGAATACGACATCCACATCAACCCCATCACCCCCGACTCGGCAGCTGCCGGTGTCTATGAGGGTACATGGACCCGTATGTTGCTGACCGACTCTTCAACCGTAGAAGGTACAGGTCGTGTGGTGATAGAGTCTGACACAGCCTATCTGGTGACTCTCCACTTCATCAGCGAGGAGTTTGCGCTCGACAAGTCGGCTACAGCCAACATCACCTATGCCAACAAAGGTTTCTATTACTTCAACAACAGCAGCACAAACGATTTGAAGGTAACATTCTATGGTTCGATAGACAAAGAGGGAGTACACACCACCTCATTCGTCATCAACCAAGTAGAAAACCGCCGTGTAAAGAAGTTCCAATATACCTTTACCGGCATCAAAGTTGCTGACGAAGAAGTAAAAGAGTAACAGCTTGACTCAATCTAAGGCGAGAGGCACAAAGCCTTCCCCCTTTTCCATAAGGCGCGGACTTCGCAGATTGACACGGAGCTAATATCTGTGTAATCGCAAAATCCGCGCCTATATTTTATCTCTGTTCATTATTCATTTGAACTTATAGCGCAACTTCACAATCGCTCATAGCTCGCCACTGGTAGCTGATTTATATTTTCTCAAGAACGTCTTCGCGCGGACTTTTATGAAGAGACAGAACCTTTGGCAAGGAAGTCTATGGTATAGACCTAAAAAAGCTGGTACCAAGTTGCAGAAAGGTAAACAAGCTCTTTATCATGGTGCAAAGATACTTGTAAAGTTTCCAACTAAGAGAGAGAGAGAGAATACATAATCTAAAAAAAGTACAAGTGTATTCCCTGTATAGTTATAGTGGAATACACTTGTAATAGAGAGTATTGCCTACTTTTTTATACATACGCTATACTATTTTTATTTTTTAACAATACTTCTCTTTGTATTTCAAAAAATCTCCTATATATTTGTATCATACAAAAAAACATTACAAACAAAAACTTAATGTATTATGGCAACAATAACAAAACTATCAGAAGCAAGAAATTTGAAAAACATTCAAAACCAAACCATCACTATTAATGCTGATATTGATTTGGGGACAGAGACCATAACCTTGGGTAGCGGATGCAGATTGGAATTTAGCGAAAATGGTCGGTTCAGAAACGGAACACTCATCGGTACAGTAACCAATGAATATCTTGACATCACCGACTTTGGCGCATCCACCACATCCAACAGTGGCAATAACGCAGCCTTGACAAATGCTATGAACCTTTGCGACAACGTATTCATACCCGAAGGAACATTCCAAGTAACAGGGAGTGTAAACATCACACGTTCAGGAATACGACTATTCGGAAATGGTTACCACTTGTCTGTCATACAATCTATTTATTACAACACAAGCGACACCAAGACCGTAGACAGAGAAAGAGACAAGAGATTGTTCAACCTTGTAACTGTAAATTCGGGAATTGAAAACATTAGCATAGAGAATCTGGCATTACAAAGTAAAGGCAGTAAGAAAAAGGCCAATTACTTGATTAAAGTACATGAAGGGACTAAAAACGTTCATGTGAAGGGTTGTCTGCTCGACAATGCTACAGGAGGAGTAATTGTCTATCTTGAGTGTGAATGGATAAACATCATCGGATGCAGATTCCGGAACATGGTTTTCTTGCCGGGAGGAAGCGGTGGCGAACAGAATGAGGATAAAACAAGAACACTGGAAGGGGGTGCCGGTGGGTATGGTGTCGTATTCCAGCAAAATAAAGAAAAACCCGGCATAAAGCATGGTGTAATAAGTAGTTGCGTGTTTGAAAGTACAGTTATCCGCCACGCTGTGTATATCCAAAAGTCAAGCGATGTACTGATTAGTGACAACGTAATCTATGGCACAACAGCAATGAACGATAATGTCGGCGGAGAAAATCTGGTAAATATTTTAAACACCAAGGGACTTACAAATGATCAATTGGGAAATATGGAGGTAAACAAACACATGACCCATTTTGATTATGCATTTGAATACAAGGGAAGCCATAATGTGCGCATCACCAATAATTATCTGAAAGGAGGCATTGGATTTTTGAATGGAATGGCTGATGCCAATAATATTGGTGGTACAATGTTTCTAATAAAAGACAATACGGCTGTAGAATTTGACAACAATTTAGGTAAAGCCGATTGCCCCAATGGAGTTAAAGGTGATAGGAATTGGATTTGCGATATAGCTATAGAAGGAGGAGCTATCATCATTAACAGTGATAATCTTTCCGACCAACAATGAGTAAATTTGTCAACAAGACAATCAGTTTACAATAAGGATATAACAAATTAAAAGAAATAAGATTATGAAAGCGACTGTTTTACATTCACTGAATAGGATTAAAAGAGGATTAATCGTATTCGTTCTGTTGGCTATCTGCAATCCTGACATATTGGCTACAGTAGTCCATCAAGATAGCTATGGTATAGATTATCAATTGAATTATGACACAAAAGAAGCCCAAGTGATAGAGTCGTGGGATAAATATGACCCACATGATATAGAACCAAGCGGTGACATTATCATTAAAGATACAATCAATACAATTAATGGTGGTATCTTCACGGTAAAATATGTAGGGGAAAATGCTTTTGCAGATTGTAAAAATATAACTAGTGTATCTTTACCTAAAACAATAAAAAGTATTGAAGCTAAAGCTTTTGCTGACTGTATAGGGTTGACCAGTATTACAATCCCAGATTCTTGTCATTCCATTAGAGAACATGCTTTTGCACGTTGTACCGGGATGAAAGAAATTGTAATCCCTAATTCAGTTGTAAACATCGAAAGGAATGCATTTTGGGATTGCACCCTTGAATCTGTACATATCACAGATCTGACATCATGGTGCAATATTAAGTTTGGTAATATTAATAGTAACCCTCTTTTTATCGGTGCCTCCCTCTATTTGAAAGGTGAGAAAGTAATCGAATTGATTATACCAAATTCAGTGACAACCATTAATGATTTTGCGTTCTATGGTTATAGCGACCTGATAAACATCACAATTCCGAATTCGGTAACAAGTATTAATAATTATGCTTTTGCAAAATGTACTGAACTGACAACCGTTAGTATGGAAAATTCAGTAAGATTAATAGGCGAGGGGTGCTTCTCTGGTTGTGAAAACCTGACAAATATAACTTTATCAAATCAATTAAAACATATCGAAAAAGCAGCTTTCTACTTTTGTGAAAGATTAAGAAGTATAATCATCCCAAGTTCCGTTAAAGGCATTGATCCTCTAACTTTTAGTGGTTGTAGTAACCTTGAATACATAAAAGTTGGTGAAGACAATGCGGTTTACGATTCCAGAGGAGATTGCAATGCCATCATAGAGACCAACTCTAATACATTGGTCAGGGGATGTAAATCAACGATAATACCCGAATCTGTTGTCAATATTGGTTCTGCTGCATTCGAAGGAGTTCTTGGATTGAAAAAAATCAACATACCACAATCTGTGACCAGTATTGGAAGTAGCGCATTTTCGAATTGCAGCAATCTTACAAACATCAATTTGCCTAATTCATTAACAGAAATCCAGAGCAGTACATTCTACTATTGCCAAAGTTTAACCGACATTACAATACCAGAAAATATAACAAATATCGGGGAATATGCATTTTTAAACTGTAACAGTCTCGCCAATATATATTGCATGTCAGACCTTCCACCTGCAATAGATAATGATTATTATTGTTTCGACGAAACTATTTACAGCAATGCTCGCTTGTGGGTTCCGATAGGATTCAAATACCAATACCAAAAAGCTAACGTATGGAAAAATTTCGACCACATTTCTGAGCATGACATGCATTCTAGTTCAATCACAGAAATGAATAAAACCGCCACAACACCAACAGAAATCTATGATATCAGCGGACGCCCATGCACTTCGATGGACAAACCTGGCATCTATATCATCAGAATGAGTGACGGGAGCATACGCAAAATTAAAAAGTAAGAGTAACTCTGCCTTGTAGCAGGCAAACAAGTCAACGATAACTAAAAATAAAATTTAATCCTGTCAACCCAAACTAAAAATAAAGTTTAACTCAGTCAACCCAAGCTACAAATAAGATAGAAAGTAGTCAACGGAAATCGTTAACATACAAACAGAAAGCGTTAACATACAGCTTGATGCACGCATGAAGCCTGCTTCGAATACCGTATCACAAGGGTGAGACGACTTTATCACCCGAGTGACAAAAGTGCATCACTTAGGTGATAAACATTCCTCACACAGGTGAGACAGCTCATAAAGAAGGCTTCGAGGCTGCATCAAGCCCGGTGCATGGCTTATTGAAACACGGGTTGAATGGATTGCTTGCCGGTTCGGGACGGAACTATAGATATCAGGCAAGAAATACAATATTCAAGTGAATTTATGATATATAAAAAAAGGAACTCCATATCAGGAGTTCCTTTCAGTACCCAGACCCGGGGTCGAACCGGGATGGAAGTGAATCCACTGGTGTTTGAGACCAGCGCGTCTACCGATTCCGCCATCTGGGCATCTTGTTTCTCGAATGCGGGTGCAAAGATACTGCTTTTTTCGTTATCTGCAAACTTTTTTGCAAGTTTTTTAGTTGAATACCTCTTTTTTCAGCCTCTGGTTGCCAAAAAACGAAGAGAAACGGAGTTGAACCTTATTCTTCAAGGAGTTTTTTAAGAAATTCATCCAACTCATCGTCCAACCCTTTGAGCAGACTTTCGCTGACCAACATGGTGTCGTCGTCTACCAACAGAAGTTCAGAGAGGGTTTCGTGGTCTTCGTCCACCAATACGAAAGAATAGGGTTTCAACAAAGAAAGCGAATCAAGTGCCCCATCTTGTTCCAATCCGCCAACAATGGTTGCCAGTTGCGGTTCAACCACTGAATAGAAATCCGAGGCATCCATCTCTTTCCATACAGGTACGAGCACGTGTGCCAATTCGTCATCATCGTCATTATAGATGACCAATTCACCTGACACTTGCATAGGTTGAAGATAGATGTCAGTGCTGACAATCTGTCCACCACCTTCCTCCAGTTTCTTTAAAGCCTCTTTCAATGCTGAGACAATCGAGTTTCGGGTTGCTTTATCCAAATCCATATCCTTGCTAATTATTTGCCTTCAAAAGTACATAAAAAAACTTGTCGTACAAACTTTATTCGCTAAAATCATCTAAAAAACGTAACATTTGCTGTTTTATACGGGTCAAGTTCCGTCCGCGACGTTGCATTTCATCCAAATATTCGTTTATGAAGAGGTAATCGTAGGAAGGGATAACCGGACGTCCTTTTTCATCTTTATCCAATCCCTCCAATGCCAACTCGCGTGCCTTGAGTGCATAGTTACGAGCGGTTTCAATCGTGTCGTCATGCACTTCATGCCACACTGCCATGTTGAAGTTACCATACATCCGGTGGCGACGTTCTTCATGTCCCAACAGACTCATCCATTGTTCGCGGGCACCCGCCCAATCATTCTCAGCTATGCAGACGTGCCCATCGCGCAACTCTGCCGTACCATTAGAGTAGTAGGGAAACTCCACCGCCATCCATTGTGGAACGATGAAAGGTACCGGCAACCTGGCTGCCACATCCACAATGCTCTCCATGAATTCAGTATCTGCAGGTATAGCTTCCCATGCTATCTGCTGCCGACATGTAATGGTATCAACCGGAGTCTCTCTACCGGGAAGATAGATTTTGACCACCGTGAGCACACTGCCCAACTCGCTATAAGGATACGGTTCGGATTCGCTCATATAGAAAGCCAACTCAACAGATACCAGCATGTCTACTCCCATGCGTTGTGTCAATTCGGCAACCCGTTGAGGTGATAACTGGCGGTCATCATAACGACTGAGCGGACCGGGTGAAGCCAATACCGAATCGAAAACAACCACTTCATCGAAATATGCCGCATCAGCCAAGTTTACCGCCAATGTGTCAACTATTTGTCTGGCATTAGCAAGTATTATTTCACCCGACACACGTTGTCCTTGTTCAGCGTTGGGTTGGTTGTTTACCACCCCTACCCTACGCACTCTCTCGGAGAACGTATTCTTAGCCGGACTCAAGCGGTCCATGCTGACCCAATGGATGGTCGGGGCACAAGAGACCATACATCCCAAACACATCATCAACCAAAGTTGCAAAAACCGTTTTTTCCTTTTCATGCGCTTCTCTTTATACCTTATTATATATACTGCCACAAAGATAAACATATTTTCTATACACCCACCCAAAAGTGAAGACAAAACTCAAGACGAGCACAAAAAAAACGCGGTTTATGCATGAGATTTCCTCAACACATAAACCGCACATTATCTAAAGTTCAACTCTTAAAGTCCGCGTCCGTGACAATTTTTAAATTTCTTGCCACTTCCACAAGGACAAGGGTCATTGCGTCCTACTGTCTTCTCGGCACGGATAGGTTCGCGCTTCACTTCACGTGTATCGCGTGATGCTGCTGCCCGTTGGTTGGGGTCAGTAAGGTCTACCTTTGTCTCTTGATACTGCTGACGAGGAGGAGCCTGGCGTGCAGGTGCTGCTTGAGGAACCTCTTCCGGCTGACGCACAGGAATCTGACCACGCATCAACACAGAGACTGTCTGGTCGTTTATCTTGTTGACCATATTATCAAACAAGGTCACTGACTCGAACTTGAATATCAGCAACGGGTCTTTCTGCTCATAGCTGGCATTCTGCACCGAATGTTTCAACTCATCCAACTCACGCAAGTTCTCTTTCCAAGCCTCATCAATGGTGTGTAACAAGATTGCCTTTTGGAATTCCTTCACAACCTCCTTGCACTCACTCTCGTAGGCAGTCTTCAAGTTTACAGGAATCTGATAGAGACGACGACCATCGGTGATAGGAATCAAGATGTTCTCATACATCTGTCCCTGCTCTTCATAAATCTGCTTGATAACCGGATTGGCTACACGGGTCAATTGTTCGGTGCGACGTTTGAAATTCTCCATGGCAGCATCAAACACCTTATCAGCCAACTGAGCTTTCTTGCCGGTATTGAACTCCTGCTCAGTAAGCGGGAGCTCCATTGCCAACGTCTGCAAGGCTTCCATCTTGGCACCTTCGTAATCGTGTTTCTCCACAAGATTGGCACAACGGTCCCATATCATATTTACGATATCCATGCCGATGCGTTCACCCATGAGTGCATGGCGGCGTTTGTCATAGATAACCGTACGCTGCTTGTTCATCACATCGTCATATTCAAGCAAACGTTTACGGCTACCGAAGTGGTTTTCTTCCACTTTCTTTTGAGCGCGCTCAATAGATTTTGAAATCATCGGATGCTCTATCACTTCACCCTCTTCAAATCCCATTCTATCCATCACCTTGGCGATACGGTCGGAAGAGAAGAGACGCATGAGGTTATCTTCTAAAGAGACGAAGAAGACTGATGAACCCGGGTCACCCTGACGTCCGGCACGTCCGCGCAACTGACGGTCAACGCGTCGGCTCTCGTGACGTTCGGTACCGATAATAGCCAAACCACCGGCTGCTTTCACCTCGTCGCTCAACTTGATATCCGTACCACGACCAGCCATGTTGGTAGCAATGGTCACAATACTCCGTTGACCGGCACGTGCCACAATGTCTGCCTCTTTCTGGTGTAACTTGGCATTCAACACATTGTGTTCAATCTTACGCATGGTCAACATCTTACTCAACATCTCTGAGATTTCAACTGATGTTGTACCTACCAACACCGGACGTCCGGCTGCAACCATAGCCTCCACCTCTTCAATCACCGCCTTATACTTCTCGCGTTTGGTCTTATACACACGGTCGTTCATATCGATGCGGGCAATGGGACGGTTGGTGGGGATAACCACCACATCAAGCTTATAGATATCCCAAAACTCTCCAGCTTCGGTCTCAGCCGTACCGGTCATACCTGCCAGCTTGTGGTACATACGGAAGTAGTTTTGAAGCGTGATTGTAGCAAATGTCTGAGTTGCAGCTTCAACCTTCACACCTTCCTTTGCCTCTATTGCCTGGTGGAGACCATCTGAATAGCGACGTCCTTCCATAATACGTCCTGTCTGCTCATCCACAATCTTCACCTGTCCGTCAATCACCACATACTGGTCATCGCGCTCAAACATGGTATATGCTTTCAGCAACTGATTGATGGTATGTACGCGTTCGCTCTTTACGGCATAGTCGGTCAGCAAAGCATCTTTTTTCTCCAACCGCTCTTCGTCAGAGAGGTTTTCATTTTCAAGTTCAGCCAACTGAGCCGTAATGTCCGGCAACACAAAGAATGTGGGGTCTTCTGAATTTCCGGTAATCAAGTCGATACCCTTGTCGGTCAAATCTACGCTGTTCATCTTCTCTTCGATAACGAAGTAGAGAGGTTCAACAGCCTCGGGCATACGCTTGTTGTTTTGCTCCATATAAATCTCTTCGGTAGCCAACATACCCGTTTTGATTCCGGGTTCACTGAGGAACTTAATCAACGGTTTGTTCTTTGGCAAAGCCTTGTGGCTACGGAAGAGTGAAAGGAAACCGGCTTCTTGCTCGGCTTTGTCTTCACTGGCTATCTGACGTTTTGCATCAGCCAACAATTGAGTAGCCAATTTGCGTTGCGCTTCAACCAAACGTTCTACCAACGGACGGAGACTTTCAAACAACTGGTCGCCACGCTTGGGCACAGGACCGGATATAATCAAAGGAGTACGGGCATCGTCAATCAATACCGAGTCAACCTCATCGACGATGGCATAATTGTGCATACGTTGTACCAACTCGCTGGGGTTGCCTGCCATGTTGTCGCGCAGATAGTCGAAACCGAACTCGTTGTTTGTACCGAAAGTAATGTCAGCTTTATATGCCTTGCGACGAGCCTCGCTATTAGGTTGATGCTTGTCTATACAATCCACACTCAATCCGTGGAACTGATAGAGAGGTCCCATCCATTCAGAGTCACGCTTAGAGAGGTAGTCATTGACGGTCACCACGTGTACGCCATTACCGGTCAACGCATTCAAGAATACGGGGAGAGTAGCTACCAGAGTCTTACCTTCACCGGTTGCCATCTCGGCAATCTTACCTTTATGAAGTACGACACCACCAAAAAGCTGTACATCATAGTGAATCATATTCCAAACGGTGTCGTTACCACCAGCAATCCAGTGATTATGCCAAATGGCTTTATCGTCTTCTATGCTTACAAATTCTTTGCCTTCTGCTGCCAATTGACGGTCAAAATCGGTAGCAGTCACCACCACTTCGCCATTCTCTGCAAAACGACGTGCCGTATCTTTCACTACGGCAAACACCTCTGGCAACACGTTGTCTAAAGCCACTTCATAACGGTCAAGCACCTCTTTTTCCAACTTGTCAATCTGGGTAAACAAGGGTTCGCGTGCCTCTATGTCGGTCTCTTCAACCTTAGCTTTCAATTCGGCAATCTTAGCCCTTTCAGCAGCTGCCGACTCGCGGATAATTGCTTTAATCTCATCAATCTTACCACGCAACTCATCGTTGCTCAAGTTCGAGATATTCGCGTAAGCAGCTTTCACCTTTTCAACCCAAGGCTGAATCTCCTTCATGTCGCGGGTTGATTTATTACCGAATATCTTTCCTAAAAAATCATTAAATCCCATTTTATATTTTTATTTTATTATTTCATTTTAATATGCAACATACTCCAACTCAAACGTTTTATCTCCACCCCTTACTTAAACAAGTCGGTAATAGGAGCTGAAGAACATGCATTTGGTGCACGTATGCGCATTACCGAAGAGAGTGTAGGGGCTATACAATCGGTAGCAACTACCGTGTGTACGGTTTCAGGAACAATCCCGGCTCCCATGAATATCAACGGAAAACTCACATACGCCTGACGTACTGTATTGATTTCACGCGAGTCGGCATCCATCAATTTCCATCCGGCACAAATCTCAAGGCAGATATCGCCCGAACGCTGAGGGTTATATCCGTTTCTCACACGCTCCAACTCGGGTGACCATCCTCCTCTCGACAGGTCATAGGCTGTATATACCTGCTGCACTCCGCTCAAGTCTGTCAAGAACTCGGCACTCCGGTCGAGCACGTCTTTCAATATCAGTTGTTTCTTCTCTATCAGTTTACGGTCGAGATAGATTTGCAATCCATCTGAAACCTCAACATATTGCCCATCGCCATAAAGCGCCATCAGATACATATTGAGCAATGCTGTAGCCCGGTTGATGTAAAACTCCCCGGTAGGTATATGATAAGCCGAATGGTCAGCCACCCCACCCTCGACATATCCGGTAGAGGTAAGGAAAAACAACGTATTCTCTAACCCCACCTTTTTGTCTACCATGTCAAACAATGCCGCAAGGTCTTTATCCAACCGCGCATAGGTATCCTGCATCTCCAGGTACGACTCTACTCCAGTCTCGCTATGGAAAGAACCTGCCTGATAGGTAACCGACAAGAAGTCGGTAATCGGGTCAGCCCCTATCATTGTACCATACAGACATGCATTCACCACTTTGTTCACCTCGTCGTTCACACAAGGAGTCTTCTTAAGACGGCGATATTTGCGTGCATCTGAGAAAGTATGGCTAAAAACGGCTTCACCCGTAGGATTATCGTAAACCGACTTGTCGAGCAACAACTCCCATTGGATATTTCCTATACGCGAGTCAGTGCTTTGGTTATCATTGTATACCATCAGCCAGCGGGGGAATGTACCATAATAAGTCGAGCCTCCCCATTTGCCGGTGAGTTCATTCAGCCAATATGCTCCGTCTGCCGCATGTCCGGCTGCCATGACCGCCTCATCGCGTGAAGGAGCAAAGGCATAGACTATAGATCTTCCTTGAGTGGCAATCTTCAGTTCGTCGGTCACGGTAGAGACCAACAAGTTTTTGGGTGACGTATGCTCAGCGGTATAATAGCCCATAAAGTCACGGTCGTCAGAGCATGAGACCGAACGCAAGCTCGAACGGTCGAGCCAACGAGCAGCAACAATACCATTTTTAGCCGGTGATGTTCCTGTATAAAGCGAAGCCATAGCAGAGGCTCCATCTACATTGCTGAAGCCATACGCTGCATTGCTATAGACACGTCCCTCGCGCCACAAGCGTTTGAAGCCACGTTCGCCATAGAGAGAAGCAAAAGTTGCCAGATAGTCGGCACGCAACTGGTCGATGGTGATACCCACAACCAAGCGCGGAGCTACAGGGATAGTTCCGTCTTGTGCCTGCATCACTGAAAATGCCAACACGGTCAATAGCGAAGAGAGTATCTTTTCTTTCATTGCTTATCGTCGAATAAAATGGCGTTGCTTGCGCACATTTGCAAGGTGCAACACTGAGCGCATCAACAAAATCAGTGCCAAAGGTACAACTACTAAACTAATTTTCTGAGGTATTGCCCACAAAAAAGCCACAAAAATTGTTAATATTATCAGATTTGCCACATCATAAGGGTCTTTTTGCCGTTTCCGAACCTTATAAATCATCCACGGAAGATAAATCAAAGGCAACGGATTGAAGAGTATGATGAGGAAGTTCGACCCTACCGTCGGATGAGTGGAAAAGAAGAAAAGAAACGAGATAATCAAGCCTGCCAATCCCTGCAATCCAAAAAGCAGCAGGTCTACTCCCCAAAATACTATCCGACGCTTCCACTCTATCAAACTGATGAGGGAAATCAAGACAAAAGCCATCCACATGGTACACATGGGAGTCAAGCAAAACCCATCGGCATTTGCCTGCACATTTTTTTTCTCCCGTTGGGGAAAAATTATTTCCTCACCTGACAATAATTTATGCCCTACCTCCACTGAATCAACCACGATTGAAAGACGGAAAGCCTCCTTCAGGTTATCAGGTAAAAAAAGTTGCTTGTGTGCATCTATCGGGAGGTCGGCTTCACTCCCCAGACAACAATCGATAGCAAACTGACTCCAAGGATGCCCCTCGGTATACCTGCGCACCCAACTACGATAGGTAGCGCCCTCTTCACCTTCTGGATATTGAATCTTACCCAAAAAGGCTTGCTCTATCCTATCGCGGGCACGAGTCGTACAATTGTCATAAAAATAGTTGTAACGGTAAACCCGATGTCGGGGTTGCAGGTTGAGCCGTAACAACGAGTCGAGCCTATATGCCTCTTCATTGCTCATCGACAACACCTGTTGGCAAACCTCAGACCCCCTCAAACTGTAACTCTTTGCAAAATAAGGATAAGGGATGGCACCTAACTCATAATCCGTTTCACCCCGCAAGAAGCGCCACACAAAATGGGGAGCATCAAAATCGAAAAGTCCGTAATTGTAGACAATATCTTCGTGCGTCGTGAAATTCTGATAACGAATAGCCGTATGCCCGAAAAGCTCATAAATCAGTTCACCTGGTGAACAAGTCATCAAGCTGAATCTCACCGAATCGTTGCGGGCAGCTTGCACACTAAAAGCTAAAGAGAGTAACAGACAGAACACTCCTCCCTTTACAAGTCGAAACAAGTTACTGATTCTTCTCTTCATCCCTTTTATCTCGTTTTCATTATTAACTCTCATTACAAAGAAGTTGTAACGCTTGCCAACCGCATGCTATTAGAACCTTTTATCAAGATATAATAACCTGTCAACGGTTCTTTCTCAAGCGCCACTTTCACCTCTTCAATATTGGCAAACTTCTCGAAAGGCGAATCAACCGAAGCGAACTGTTCACCCACCAGCCACACTCGCTGGAAGCCAGCTTCTTTCAGCTGTTCAATCACCAACCGGTGCTCTTCTTTGCTACAAGCACCCAACTCCTTCATGTCACCCAATATCGCCATTTTCGGATGTACCTGCATCTGCTTGAAGTTGTCCAAAGCCGCCCTCATGCTTGTAGGATTTGCATTGTAGGCATCGATTATCAATTTGTTTCTTTCGGTCTCCTGCAATTGCGAACGGTTGTTTTGAGGGATATATCCTTCCAAAGCCTCATCAATCTGAGCCGGTGTAACTCCGAAATAGAGCCCTACGGATGCTGCCGCCAGCATATTGTCGATATTGTAAGCACCTATCAAACGGCTTTGCACCTCACGCCATGTCGACTTTCCCATCCGCCAACGGAAGCGCAAACAGGGAGCACAATCCACCACTTCACCACTCACACTTAATGCTGCCTGCTCGTCAGGAGCGCCATAACGTATCAGATGCAACCCTTCGGTCTTCTCCATCAAAAGGGCATTGTCGTGATTGACAAATACCGTTGCATCCTTTTTCCCACGCAAGAAGTCATACAATTCAGTCTTTGTATTCACCACCCCTTCCAACGAACCGAATCCTTGAAGGTGAGCCAATCCGACATTCGTTATCAATCCAAAATCAGGCTCTGCAATCTCTACCAGTTCCTTAATATCTCCCGGATGGCTTGCCCCCATCTCTACCACCGCCAAGTCGTGGTCGGGAGTCAGACGCAAGAGGGTGAGGGGTACTCCGATGGCATTGTTCAGATTACCTTGCGTATACAACACCCGGTGCGCTTGCTGAAGCACCGTAGCAACCAACTCTTTCGTAGTGGTCTTTCCATTGGTACCGGTTATGCCTATAATGCGTGTGCCTAACTGACACCGATGATAATTAGCCAACTTCTGCAATGTTTCCAACACATTGTCAACCTTCACCAGGCGTTTGTCTGAAGGGTCGGCATAAGCCTCATCGTCAATGACGGCATAGGCACAACCATCTTGCAACGCTTTCGAGGCAAATGCATTGCCATTGAAGTTGTCTCCCCGTAAGGCAAAAAAGATAGAGTCTTTCGGACAACTCCGGCTATCGGTAGTAACCACCGGATATTGCAGAAACAGATGATATAAAGAGGAAATTTCCATACTTAAACACTACTTTTATGGGCTTTTAGCCTATTTTAGGTTGCAAACTTACACAAAAAAGCAAACATAAAAGCAAGAATCCCAAAAATTGTGTGTACTTTTGCCTTTCAGAAAATCAAAAAAAGGATTATATGAGCCAAATTAAGCCCTATTTTATCAACTTTAGCGGACAATTGGTCTCTCTTGAGCATCCCAAAGTGATGGGTATCTTGAATGTGACACCCGACTCTTTTTATGCACCAAGCAGACAGGCTGACGACGTTGCCATAACCCAACGGGTAGAAGAGATTGTCAGCGAAGGTGCTTCCATTATCGACATCGGTGCTTGTTCAACCCGCCCGGGAGCTGTTGACGTACCGGTTGACGAAGAGATGAGAAGACTGAGAAAAGGGTTGGACATCATACGTAAGTCAGCACCGGAGATGCCTGTTTCCGTTGACACCTATCGGGCAGATGTGGCTACCATGTGTGTCGAAGAATATGGTGCAAGCATGATCAACGACATCTCTGCCGGTGAAATGGACAAGCAGATGTTTGACACAATAGCCAGGCTCAACGTACCTTATATAATAATGCACATGCAAGGGAGACCGCAAACCATGCAAGACTCCCCACAATATAACAACCTGATTGGCGATGTGTTCCTTTATTTTGCCAACAAGATAGACCAATTGCACGAGTTGGGAGTAAAAGATGTGATAGTTGACCCCGGATTCGGATTTGGCAAGACATTGAGAGACAATTACCTTCTTATGCACCATCTGGAAGAGTTTCATCAATTGGATTGTCCCTTACTCGTCGGAGTATCGCGCAAATCGATGATATACAAAAAGTTGGGATGTACCGAAAATGAAGCTCTCAACGGAACAACCGTGCTCAACACGATTGCACTGAATAAAGGTGCCCACCTCCTGCGTGTACACGATGTAAAAGCAGCATGCGAAGCCATCAAATTATGGCAAAGCGTCAAGAATGCTCCACACCAATCCTTTTAAAACCTTACAAATATGCTGATAGATTTCGGAATAAAAGACTTGTTAGACATTCTACTGGTAGCATACCTTCTTTACCAGTTGTACAAACTGATGAAAGAATCAGGCTCACTGAACATTTTTGCTGGAGTATTGATATTCTTGACTATATGGGTATTGGTCTCACAAGTGCTTGAGATGCGTCTGTTAGGCTCGATATTCGACATTCTGCAAAATGTGGGAGTTATAGCCCTTATCGTACTTTTTCAAGACGAAATCCGCCGTTTTCTACTCTCATTGGGAACCCGACACCGTGGCAGACGTTGGCTCAAGTTCTTCACAAGCAACAAGAAAGAGGGACGTGAGCAGACAGATACACTTCCTATAGCCATGGCGTGTTTAAGCATGAGCAAACAGAAAGTGGGTGCACTGATTGTCATTGAGAAACAATTACCACTCAACGAAATTATACGCACCGGAGAACCCATCGATGCCAACATCAACCAACGGCTCATCGAAAACATTTTTTTCAAAAACAGCCCGTTACACGATGGTGCCATGATTATCAGCAAGAATCGTATCAAAGCAGCCGGATGTATCCTCCCCGTCTCACACGATCTGAACATCCCGAAGCATCTGGGACTCCGCCATCGAGCTGCCTTAGGCATCTCACAAGAGTCAGACGCCCTTGTCATTGTTGTGTCAGAAGAGACGGGCGCTATATCAATGGCACAAAATGGGAAAATACGCCTGCGATTGAGTGCTGAAGAACTCGAACGCACCCTCACAACAGAGCAAAGCAACCCATAAAAAGCCACATCCAAGCAACACGAACCTTGCATTTTCAGCACAAATGCCAGATTTTCTAAAAAAGATTGAAAAAAGTAGTTCGATTTGTAAGGTGGATATGACAAAATATCGTAAATTTGCAACGCCAATAGCGCATCATATAATAACAACTACATAAAACACATATAAGTATGGATTTAATCAGCGAAATCGTTGCCCGCGCCAAAGCAAACAAGCAACGCATCGTTCTTCCTGAAGGAACAGAAGAACGTACATTGAAAGCAGCCGACCAACTTTTGGCCGACGAAGTAGCAGACCTTATCCTCATCGGCAACCCTGCCGAAATCAAAGGATTGGCAGAACAGTTCGGATTGAAGAACATAGAGAAAGCCACCATCATCAACCCCGAGGACCATCCCAAGAAAGAGGAGTATGCCCAACTGCTTTGCGAATTACGCAAGAAGAAAGGCATGACCATCGAAGAAGCACGCAAATTGGTGCTTGACCCTCTTTATCTCGGATGCCTGATTATCAAAGCCGGTGACGCTGACGGACAATTGGCTGGTGCACGCAACACAACAGGTGCTGTATTACGTCCTGCACTCCAGATTATCAAGACGTCACCGGGCATCTCTTGCGTTTCAGGTGCCATGCTGATGGTTACCCAAACTCCCCAATATGGTGAAAATGGTGTATTGGTTGTAGGTGACGTAGCCGTAACTCCTATGCCCGATGCTGCACAACTCTCACAGATTGCCGTATGCACCGCACAAACCGCCAAAGCTGTTGCCGGATTTGAAGACCCACGCGTAGCCATGCTCAGCTTCTCAACTAAAGGTTCAGCCAAACATGAGGTTGTCGATAAAGTCACCGAAGCCTTGGCGCTTGCTAAAGAATTGGCTCCCGACTTGAAGATAGACGGTGAACTGCAGGCTGATGCAGCCCTTGTCCCCTCTGTAGGTACAAGCAAGGCTCCCGGCTCTGCCATTGCAGGAAAAGCCAACGTATTGGTATTCCCCAACCTCGAAGTTGGAAACATTGCCTACAAGCTGGTACAACGCTTAGGCAATGCCGATGCCATCGGTCCCATCCTTCAAGGTATCGCCCGTCCGGTCAACGACCTTTCACGCGGCTGCTCGGTTGAAGATGTTTACAAAATGGTGGCTATTACAGCGAACCAAGCCATTGCAGCAAAAGGATAATCCTACGTAAAACAACATAGTATAATTTATAAAGAATCATGAAGATATTAGTATTGAACTGCGGAAGTTCATCCATCAAATACAAACTCTTTGAGATGGAGAGCAAAGAGGTGCTGGCTCAAGGAGGTATCGAGAAAATCGGATTAACCGGCTCTTTCTTGAAACTGACATTACCTAACGGAGAGAAAAAAATTCTCGAGAAAGATATCCCCGAACACACCGTAGGAGTTGAATTCATCTTCCAGACATTGACTCACCCCGAATATGGTGCGTTGCAATCATTGGACGAACTCGATGCCGTAGGTCACCGTATGGTACACGGAGGAGAACGCTTCAGCGAGTCTGTCATCCTCAACAAAGAGGTGCTCGACGCGTTTGCCGCCTGCAACGACTTGGCACCCCTGCACAACCCTGCCAACCTCAAAGGAGTAAATGCCGTCTCTGCCATACTCCCCAATATGCCTCAGGTTGGTGTATTCGACACTGCATTCCACCAGACAATGCCCGATTATGCCTACATGTATGCCGTACCCTATGAGTTGTACGAGAAATATGGCGTACGCCGTTATGGCTTCCACGGAACTTCACACCGGTACGTATCACAACGCGTATGTGAATACTTGGGCATCCCTGCTGAAGGTAGCCGCATCATCACCTGTCACGTTGGAAATGGAGGTTCTATATCTGCCGTAAAAGATGGCAAATGTATAGACACCACTATGGGTCTTACCCCCCTTGAAGGTCTGATGATGGGTACTCGTTCAGGTGATATCGATGGCGGTGCCGTCACCTTCATCATGGACAAAGAGGGACTGAACTCAACAGGCATTTCCAACTTGTTAAACAAGAAATCAGGATTGGCAGGCATCTCAGGCATTTCTTCCGATATGCGTGAAGTGGCATCAGCTGCTAACAACGGCAACAAGCGTGCCCGCTTGGCATTAGACATGTACTACTATCGCATCAAGAAATACATCGGTGCCTATGCCGCTGCAATGGGAGGCGTTGATGTAATCCTCTTCACCGGTGGTGTTGGAGAGAATCAAGCAGAGTGCCGCGAATTGACTTGTTCAGGTCTCGAATACATGGGTGTTGAGATAGACAAAGAGCTCAACCAAACCATCCATGGCGATGAAGCCATCATCTCTACACCGACTTCTAAGGTAAAAGTAGTAATCATCCCTACTGACGAAGAGTTGATGATAGCATCAGACACCCTGAACTTGCTGAAGAAGTAATAATACCTATATATATAATAAGGTATATACAACAAGAGAGAGGAGAACGTGCCAACCACATAACAACACGTCCTCCTCTCTTTATATACCATTCACACCATCAGGTTCTACTCTACCTTTTCATCTCCTATCCACTTACCCACATAAATGTTTCCCTTAGGAGTAAAGAGAGCACCATAACCATAGCGCATATTATTCCGATACTGTCCATACCAATAGTTACCATTCGCCCAATAATAGATACCATAACCGTGCTTATTACCTTTATAGGTCTCTCCTACATAACGATCACCATTTCCATAATTCAAAGACTCAAAGTGATAGTCAGAAGCCTCTTCATCCGATACTAACCGGTCATTACCACTCTGACGGACAAACTTGATGAGACTTGTCGTCAAATCGTAATAGACATAGTGCAACTTAGATCCAATGGTTGCATAGTTTCCACTAATAAGCAATCCAAAGATGCACTCTCCTTTACGATATTGTCCAATCCATTGGCTACCATCGTTAGCATAATATACCCCATATCCATAGAGCAAGCCATCGCGGGTATGTCCTAAAAATTGCCCCTGCCCGGTTGTAATCAATCGAGTATCATTCTCTTCCAAATAATCATTGAAGACCTGTTGAAAGGCATCGGGTATCTGTTCATATCTCTCCAATGGGTCAACCCTCTGAGCCGATACCCCCAATGGCATCATCATCCATACCAACACCCATCCACACAAAAATCGAACTGTTTTCATACAATCACTATTCATCATTATTCATTGAATTCTTCTACAAACGTACAAAGATTTATTGAAATACACAATGATTCACCATTTTTTTGTACCTTTGCCACCCGATATTCATAGAAACAAACAACAAGAAAACAATATGGAAACCAACAACAAGTACATCACTGTAGCTTACAAGCTTTATGCCGGACAAAACGGCAAGAGCGAATTTGTCGAAGAAGCAACTAAAGAACATCCCTATCAGTTCATTTCAGGAATGGGTATCGTTTTACCCGCATTCGAAGCTCAAATAGCAGGATTGAACAGTGGAGACAAATTCAATTTCACTCTTCCATGTGCCGAAGCATACGGTGAATATAGCGAAGATTACATCACCAGCTTGCCTAAAGAAGAGTTTACCCGCGACGGCAAATTCCTCTCAGAATACATCTATCCGGGTGCCATCGTACCCCTGGTTAATGGTGCAGGCATGCAATTCGAGGGGATAGTGGTAGAGATTACTGAAACCGATGTAGTCATCGATGCCAACCTCAGAATGGCAGGAAAAGACCTCACCTACACCGGTGAAGTTGTCGAATCACGCCCAGCCACCAACGAAGAGATTCAAGGTATGATAAATATGCTCTCAGGCGAAGGATGTGGTTGTGCATGCGGAAGCTGTGGCGGTGGATGCGGAGGCGATTGCGATGATGAAGGATGTGGATGCGGTGGACATTGTCATTAATCATTAAACGAATAGCTGACCAATGTTCAACAACACATTCGGCAATCTGTTCCGCCTGACGACCTTTGGCGAGTCCCATGGTCCTGGCATCGGTGGAGTCATTGACGGCATGCCTGCCGGCATCGAGGTAGATATGGAGTTTATCCAAAAAGAATTAGATCGGCGCAAACCGGGACAATCCAAACTTACCACCGACCGTAAAGAAGCCGACCAGATAGAGATACTCTCCGGCATTTTCGAAGGTAAGACAACCGGTTGTCCTATCGGTTTCTTGGTGCGCAATACCAATCAGCACTCAAACGACTATGAGAACCTGCGCGACCTCTACCGACCGTCACATGCCGATTATACTTATACACAAAAGTATGGAATCCGTGACCATCGGGGAGGAGGACGTTCCTCTGCACGCGAAACTATAGCAAGATGTGTAGGCGGAGCATTTGCCAAATTGGCACTCAAGCAGGTTGGTATTGAACTTTATGCCTATACCTCTCAAGTAGGCGACATCGCCCTTGAGCACGATTACACCCACTATGACCCCGCCACCATAGAGACCAATGCGGTGCGTTGCCCCGACCCACAAAAAGCAGCAGAGATGGAACAACTCATTACAACCGTAAAAGCTGAGGGCGATACTATAGGCGGCATCATCACCGGAGTAATCAAACATTGTCCGCCCCGATTGGGACAACCGGCTTTCGGTAAGCTTCATGCTGCGTTAGGACATGCCATGCTAAGCATCAACGCTGCAAAAGGATTCGAATATGGCGAAGGATTTGCCGGAGTCACAACCCGCGGTTCCCAACAGAATGATATCTTTTATAATAATAAAGGTAATATAGCCACCCGCACCAACCATTCAGGCGGGATACAAGGAGGCATCAGCAATGGTATGGACATCTACTTCCGGGTAGCATTCAAACCTGTAGCAACCCTGTTGATGACACAACCGACCGTTGACCTCAATGGAAACGAAACACAAGTCAAGGCACGAGGCAGACACGACCCTTGTGTATTGCCCCGAGCTGTACCCATAGTCGAAGCTATGGCAGCCATGACAATATTAGACTTTTTTCTGTTAGATAAGGCTACAACTCTATAGAAACAATAGAAAAAAGGCTAAATTGTCGAGAAAAAAACTCTTTTTATCGATTTTGCATTGCGTATTCCAAAAGTTATGTTTACCTTTGCACACGGAAGGAGTTGCGAAATTCCCCAAAGAATAGTTTAGTTAAGTCTAGTTTAGTTTTTGTGTTGGATTAGTGCCGGACCCGCAGGAGAGCGGATGTTCCGGCATTAATTTTTATATCCTCCTCTCAGCATAGCATAGCAGAATCATCAGGAATAAGTTTCTGCTGACTATAAGAGAGATAGTCTTAAAATCCACTCACCCATTTTAACTGCGCGAAGTGTACCGAAGCACAAAAGCTGGCAGGAAGAAAAAGAGGGCGACAAGCGACATAATCAGTCCGCCCATAGTAGCAGCAGCAAGCGGAAACCAGAAAGCCTCTTTGGTAGGTCCTACAATAAAAGGAATAAAGCCGAGCAGTGTAGACAAAACCGTGAGCAATATCGGTACGATTTTCACATTCCATGCCTTCAAGTATGCTCTTACCGGAGGCATACAAGGTTTGCTCTTTCGAATATTTCCGTATTCATCCAACAAATAGATGGCAGCATTCACGGTAATACCACACAAAAGAATCATGGCAGCAAAGCCTCCTTGGTCGAAATTCAGTTCAAATAGCCAAAAGGTCAGGAATACCCCGACAAACGACACCGGTATCACAAAGAGTATGGCAAACGGTTTACGAAGGGAATTAAACAGGATGCTCGTAACAAAGAATATGACAACCGCTATCAGCAAGAGCAACAGATATTGTCCGTTGTCTTTTTCCGACCATCGGCGTCCTCCCGTCTCAGCGTATGCCTCATACCCTGCCGGCAATTGTTCATTAAACTCCTCTAAAGTACGTTTCAACATCTTCGTCCCCATCATGTACGCCCCAACATACTCATATTGCAAGCACAACTCATACTGTTGGTTGTTTTTTCTCACCTCCGCTGCCTGAGGGGTAATACCTATATCGGCAAGCGAATAAAGCTTGAACTCTTTATCTCCATTTTGCAACGGACGATAAGACAGTTGCCAGGTATCATACCTGCTTGCCTGCGCTGACGATAACCGTATATGCTCATTCACTCCCTCAGCCGAACGATGGGTAGCAAGCAATATGTCGCGGGCAAATATCCCCCGCATAGAGTTATACAGTTTCATAGGTGTGATATCAACTTCTGCCAACCGTTCGGTAGAAACATCAAACAAGAACTCCCGATAGTCATCTTTATACCATTTGAACTGCGCCCCTATCTGCACATCCCGCACCCGCCTATGGGCAAGCAGTGTATCTTTAAGTGCTTCAGCATATTCGTTCAGTTGGTCGTAATTGTATCCTTTCAACTTCACCCGATACGAACCAGCCGTTTCACGCACATCGTTGTTGAATCCTTGGTCTTCCAATCCATAGATACTCCAGCTTCCTCCTCCCAGTTCCAACGCCCGCGATGTAAGTTCCGCCTTCAATTGATAAGGAAAACTGCTGTATTGATGTTCTTCGGGGAAATAGATGTCAATAGATGCCTGATAGGCACTGTGTACCTGAGCATGAAACTGCTTGATATCGTCATACCTTTTTAAATAGGCTTCCATGCGTCCTACCAAGGTATTCATCTGTTCTAACGTACTTCCATTAGGCAGTGTGGCACTCACATGCAACACCGTTTCATGCTTTTCGTCAAAATAGCTGCCTTCATAGACTTTCTCTACAAACAGCCTCCAAGTTCCTCCTAATGCTACGTTGACTATCGGTCTAATCTCTTCTCGGTAATATTCACTGCCCAATGTGGCATTATACCATTTGTGCCACCCTTCATCATCCTCCATCTTTTCAGGAAGCAGAAAGACCGGCAGACCGAAAGAAAGGACAAGTATCACACAAGCCCATACCTTATGACGGCAAACAAAACCTATCATCTTTTCATAACCATGGGTAAAACAGACAGCGTACCTGCTCCTTTTTTTCATTTCCAATCTTGCATCTTTAGATTCCCGTGTCATCCTCAATTTCTGCATCATGGCGGGAACAAAGAAGAGGGCTGTCACT
This sequence comes from Bacteroidaceae bacterium, assembly GCA_017472635.1. GTDB lineage: Bacteria > Bacteroidota > Bacteroidia > Bacteroidales > Bacteroidaceae > Phocaeicola_A. Next base: position 24,503 of record JAFUPU010000065.1, on the reverse strand, counting down.
AACGATACAGCCAGGTTGATGATGAGCACAATTGAGAAGTCCATCAATTTGGCTCTCAACCCTTCGTCCATAAACAACACGACACCCAATGCACATATCGTAGTGAGTGTAGCCGCCAATATAGAGAGGTAAACCTTCAAGTTACGCCGGTGCAGGATGTGGTCGGTCATCACAATTGTGTTGTCGATGATAAGGTTAAGCGAGATTGTGATGCCTGCTAAAGTATAGAGTTGGATATCTATCCCTGCAAAATAATAGATGACCACAGCAATAAGCAGATTGACAACCAGACTCGTCACCACCAACAAGGTGTATTTCCATCTACGGGTCATAAGCAATACAAACACCAACAGGATAAGTACGGTCACCCCCGAGCGGAAATAGATTTTCTCCAACTCTTGTCCGATATACTCCGTAGCGTCATACCCGATGTGCACCTCATACTCCTCGGGCATGTTCTCCTCTAAAGATGCCATCACCCGTTTTATCTCTTCCCCAAGCGTAAGCTGGTTTGCATCCTCCTCGGCTGTTATAGAGAGGTAAATGGAGTTCAACCCATTGATGCGGAAATAGCTCTGTGGAGCTGCTTCCACATGCAATGCATCTACCAATTCAGATACTGCCAGCAGCTTCCCGTCCCGTTTTTTCACAAACATTCGGTCTAAGGGTAGTTGTTCACCGATATAGGTTTCAGGCATGATGGCGAGTTGACACCACCCCTCCTCATGGGTTTCCACCTTTCCTATAAACGCTGTACCATAATAGGCACTGACTGCTTCCTGTATATCTCGCCAACTGATACCCAATGCCTCCAGCTGGTGAGGATTGTATGTCAATCGCCACTCCATCGGGGTAGCACCGCTCACTTTCACCTGATATACCCCCTCCATACGTGAAAGAGTCGGTTGGATATATTCCTCTACATAACGTTGGATACGGGCAGGCGATTCTGCAGCATGGATGGTATAAGTCAGAAACGGACGTTGGTTTTGGTCTTTCGGTGTATTCACTGTCACCCTCGGATAGCTGGTCCCATCAGGCAAATCTTTCCAAGTCTGTCTGACGATGGAAGAAGCCTCTAATCGCAGGTTCTCTATATTTGCATGTTTGTCAAGGGTCACCCGAATGTTTCCTCTTCCATTTTGTGAAGTAGAACTGACTCCTCTCACTCCTTTCATTCGTGCCAACAGTCCTTCCAACTTGGATGTCACCTCCATCTCCACCACCCGTGCAGAGCTGTTGGGCAGACTGAAGCTTACCGTAAGAGACGGATTGTATTGTATCGGTTGCAGACGCACTGTTAACATCGGCAACACTATTGCACCAACCAAAGCCAAACAGAGGAAGGATACAATTATACTAAAACTCGTCTTATTTACATTCATCTCACCGCCTCTTCTCCAGTCCTTATCTGACAGTTCTTCGTAAAGTCATACATGGTCAACCTGCGTATCTTGTAATAGCTCAACCAATAGTTGCGCAGAGCAGAGATGTAGTTCTTCTCGGCTGTATCTTTACGGGTCAGTGCCATGGACAGGCTGTTGATGTCTGACTTGCCGATGATGAAACGCATACGGGTATCTTCGTATGCCGAGGCTGCTAACATTCGCGCTTCCTCTGCACTCTCTATCATTCCGCCTTGCACATTAAAGTCATTCACTGTCATGATAACCTCTTCCTCCAATCTCTGTTCAGTCTGCCGTGCCGATATTTCTACTACATTCAAGTTATTCCGTGCCATATTGTATTTACCTTTACGCACCCCCCAATCAAGTATCGGAATGGAGAGACTGACTGAAACCATATCCTGCTGCAACAGGTCGTGCCAAACATCCTTAAACTCACTCCCCACTTGGTTGAAACCGATGCTGGCATTCAGGCTTGCATTGATGCCGCTCTCTTTCTTGGTACGGTCTACCGTCTGCCTGCTTTCAAGCAGATTCTGCTTCAAAGTCATAAACTCAGGATTATTCTCACGGGCATACGTCAAAGCTTCATCAGCCGATATGGTGAACGATTCCGGTCGTTTGGGCAACTCTATTCTCAAATCCCGTTGCTTGTCCAGATTCAAGAAAGATGCCAACTGAAACATGGCACGTCGCAAACCTATTTCACTATTCTTGAGGGTATTGTTTGCATTAATGACATCCAACTTCAGCGTCTGCAGGTCAGCCTTCGATATGGCGGCAATCTTGTGCCGGTCACATCCTATCTTATATAGGGTGTCACATGACGACAGGTTCTTCACTGCCAAATCATATTCTGCCTGCGCTTGTGCCAATGCAAAGAAATAGGTGATAGCCTCTTCCGAAATCTGTTCCATATTATAGGTCAGCTCCTTTTTCTTCCGTTCATATTTCAGGGGTTCTATCAGTTTGTCCCACTTAAAGGGGTTATATCCCACCAGACTTTGCGAATAGCCGATGCGGAAAGGTACCGAACTGAACTGGGTATAAGTATTATCCCCGAAGCTCCGCAAATAGTCCAAACTTGTGTTCAGATACAAGGTTCCTCCGGTCCAGTCAATGTTTTGTTTTACCGACAGTCCTCCCGATGCAAAATAAGACTGTTGCGTACGGAATACATCACGGTCATTCTCTGAATCATACCGTTGCACAATATTCCGGTTATACTGTGCAGGAGTCAGGTTCAACGTCAGACTCGGCAACCGGGCAGCCTTGTATGCCCTATATTCCCAATAGCCCGACAGATAAGACCGACGCGCTTTTACAGCCGAAAGCGAACTGTCTGCTGCCATACTGATTGTTTCATCCAATGTCAACCGCAACTCTTGTGCCTGTACCGAGAGGGTCGAAAGCAATACCAGACACCACCCGGCAATAGTTGTATATCTCATTCCTATATACCTTATTATATATTATACCTTATTATATATTACACTCAAAGCCTATGCTCGCCATCTATTCTCCGCCATCTTGCAAGACAACTCCTCAACATCCTGCCTTTGAAGAGGCAAGAGTCTCTCTTCTCTTATATATACCCCAATATATCAGTGGTATCACAAACAAGCTGACCAGTGTACCCACTGTCATGGTAGCTATCATAGCAATGGAGAGCGGCTTCTGCAACTCCGAACCGAAATCGTGGGTAAAGAGCAATGGCACCATGGCAAGGATGGTCGTAAGAGAGGTCATAAGGATGGAACGCAACCTACGACTTCCTGCCGTATGTATCGCTTCCATCAAAGGTACCCCTTCTCCCCTCAATACATTTATCATGTCTAATTTCAAGATAGAGTCATTCACAATGATACCGCAACTCACCACAATACCGATGGCACTCATCAGGTTCAGACTCACTCCACACAGTTGCATAATTACCAATGCCACCCCTACATCTATGGGTATCTCCATCAACACAATCAGAGGCTGCACAAAACTGCCGAACTGAGACGTCAGGATAAAATACATCAGCAGTAATGAGATGAACAATACCACCACCAGTTCTTCTATCATCCGGTTGTTGGCAAAGAATGCTCCCGAGAAGTTCACCTCCCATCCGTCACGATTTCCTTTGAAACCCTCTTCAACCTCTTCTGCAATCTCTCCGGCACGCTCTGTTTCAGCAAACGTATAGGGGACATATTCACCGGCAATACCGGCAGTGATGGTCTTATGCCCCTCTCCCCATGACGGAGTGACAAAAGCCCTTAGCGGAATCCGGTGTTGCCCCCTATCCTGACTGCTTGCCGGTATGACTACAAATGTACGGTCGAGTATTCCCTCCAACGTCTGCTCTCCTGCTGCCACCGTTATGGGCAGATAATCTTGGTACGAGCGCAAGGTGGCAATCTTGTTTTCGCGCAATGCTGTCTTCAGCTGTTGTACAATCTCGTTGTATGTAACCCCATACATCAGCAGACGTTCGCGGTTGATAGTCAGGTTTACCTGTTTCCCGACAGCAGCGGTTGCACTCTTTTCTCCCGCCATCCCGTCAATACGCGCTTCCATCTCCTCCAGCAGTTGCATGTTGCTTTGTTTCTCCTTATCCTTGTTATACAGTTCCACCACCAGCTCCGGTTCATTGGTGTCGAAAATGCGTTCAAAGATGTTTTCCGGTTCGTGGAACTTCACTGTTGCAAGCGGATACCTCTCCGACAACATCTTTTGCAAAGCGTATTTCACCCGTTCCAGTTGTCCAGTAGTTGCTGTACGCAGATAAAGTTCCGCTTCGGTGGTAGAGACAAGGCTCTTCTCCAACAGGTATTGCTGGATACCGATATGGGCTTGGGATTCTAAGACAACTTCTGAGCCTTGGACTTTGCCCTCATCACTCGTCGTAGCCCGTAAGAACCGTTCCACCTCCTCCACCCGCATGTTGTTATCATCCAAGTGGATATTTTCATTCCAGTCGATATACACCGCCAGTTCTGTCTGGCTGGTCTCTGGCATCCGTTCTTTGGGCATAAGATAAAACATCAGCACACACAAGGGTATCGACAGCAGCGTCAACCCCATTGTCAGCCTTTTATGAGAAAAGACCCAATCTATTCCCCGGTCGTAGAAGAGACTCACCCCCTTACCCCTCCCTGCAAGGGAGGAGAGTGAAATGTTCCCCTTCTCGCCTTTTGGATTGAGACTTTTACATAGCTTTGCCAAAGCCTTGTTTGACTTTTTACTCCCTTCCCTTACAGGGAGGGGCAGGAGGGAGAGTCCAAACACAATCTTATACAACACCGGAAGCAGGATGATGCCGGTAACATAAGAAGCAACCAATCCCACCGTCACGGCAAATGCCTCATCGTAAAAGATGGCTCCGGCAATACCACTGATGAACACCAACGGAAAGAATACGGCTATAGTGGTCAGCGAAGACGAAAGCATGGGAGTAATCACCTCGTTTGTCCCCTTCACACAAGCGTCGTCCAAACTATGACCCCGGTCACGGTATTGGGTAATATTTTCCGTCACGATGATGGCATTGTCTATCATCATACCTTCCGCCAATATCAGTCCCGACAGCGAAATGATGTTGAGCGACATGTCAAACAGATAGAAGAAGATAAAGCTGATAACTACAGCCACCACCATACACACCCCTATCACAATAGGCGAACGTACCCCTTTCATAAAGAGTACCGTCACAATGAGGATAAACAAAAATCCCAGTGTCAGGTTCTGTTGCAGGTTGGTGAGTGTATAGTCCAACAGTTCCGTCTGATTACGGCTGATGTTAAATTCAACAGCCGGATTGCTCCGCTCCAACGAACGTATCGTCTTGTTCAGAGCCGCCTTCATCTGTTCCATATTCTCTTCCGCCTGCTTGATAATGGCAAGACTCACACTCCGTTTCCCGTTATAGGTAGTCAGACCCGATTCTTCAACAGGCACCATGCGTATCTCTGCCAGCTCTTTCAGTCTGATGATGCGTCCGTCATGTCTGAGCGGAATATGCTCAATATCTTCTATGGTACGCACCACTGTAGAAAACCGGATATTATACTCATAATACCCTTCCCGTACAGTCATGCCACCCGGTTCCACATTACTGTTAGCCAACGCACTTTCAATGTCACCGACAGTCAGTCCCAACGCATCCATCTTGGCACGATTGGGCACAAGCTGCACCTGTTTGCGAATCATGCCAGAGATATCCACCATAGCCACCTCCTGCAACTGTTCGATGCGACGACGCACCACATTCTCTGCAAAATCGCAGAGGGCAAGGAAATTAGTGGCAGTCCCTTCCCCTTGGGGAAGGTCGGGATAGGATCCGCTCTTCTCCGTAAGATTCAGATACAACACCGGGATATCTGCCGCACTTGCTTTGATAACTCTCGGTCGCTCAGTCTCTTTAGGCAAATAACTCATTGCCACATCTATCTTTTCATTCACCTCAATGAATGCCAAATCGGTATCTGTACCATAGTCGAATCGCATACGTATAAGTCCCGAACCATCGCGGGTCTCACTCTGCAATTCCTCTATCCTTCCCACCTGCATCAGTTGGGAGCGTAAGGTACGCATCACCGTGTTCTCCAACTCCCGTGCAGCACTGTTCTCCCCAGTCACCTGCACAGTTATTTCAGGAATGGCAATATCGGGCAACAACGATATGGGCAACGTTTTATACGTTACAATACCTACAATAAAGCAGGCTGTAAATGCCATAAACACGGCAATGGGACGACGGAGGAGATAACGGATCATTTTAGTAAGCTATAAAATGTTTCTGTTTCAGATTATTAAAATACAACTCTTGGATTTCATTATTAATTTTTTCTGGAATTATAATATCAGAGATTGTCAAATTACTATCGATAATAAAATAATATGGTTTTCCCCACTCATCAATCGGAGTAATAGTTAATTTTGTATTATATACTTTGTAAGAATCTAATTGATAATACTCTATCATTTTTGATAACATAGCACTATTTCTGTATGAACAAAGGAAAGCAATGCTACTAGTTTCAATACCTGCCTTGCTTTTTAATGTTTCAATTGCATGATTTATGCAATTTTCACAATCAAGTTCTGAAAAACGACATATAAGAATCTTGTTTGTTTGACTCTTAAATAAGTCACTGAAATCATAAACGGAATCATTAACATCACAACATATTAAAGAATCGAATGTTATAGAATTACATAATATTGAAGCTTCAAAATTTTCTTTCATTATTAAATATTCCTCGGACTCTATTTGCGCAGCATGTAAACGCGATGAAACTTGTTCTTTATATTGAAGATGATCAATATATAAAACAATATTAAATGATAGCATCAATAAAACAAAAAAGAAATACATTAATCTTTTCATAATTATTTAATATAGCTAAGTGATGATTATGTTATCACTTCGATGTAAAACGATTTAGTTCATATAATACCAATACAGGATTATCATCTTCAGTCATTGATTGCAACAATGATTTGTCTTTTGCTGATAGAAAACGGCTATTAATGAATGGACAAGCACCATTAGGGTGATATATTGATATAAAGTAATTACCGTATACACTTTTAGGAAAAGCAATAGGAGGTATTTGTTCTATATCAACATTTGCGTTGCAACCGCCAACAATTTCTCCTGTCATTTTGTCGCGATAATAAACAAATGTTTTTCGAAGATAATTGTTTCTCAAGAAAATAGCATGATGTGTTTTTGTTTCAAAATACTCACCAATAAAGAAAAAATAATTATTATTCGACAATGCCTTCGTAAATTCCCGACCAGACAGTGCCCAATACTCTTCAGGCAATTTCTTTTTGTCGTAATCTAATAGATAAACAGCTTTAATTTCATTTGTTGAATCATCGTAGTGAAAAATTGTATCATTATTATTTTCTACAATTTGAATATCATTCCCATTCTTTTTTAAATAATGATATCCCCCATAGTTAGCTTTATATTCAGGAGAACTCAATCCAGAAAATTCAATCTTAAAATCCTGATCAGTTACAAACAATGTGTTATTCTTTATTTTCTCCAAATGTTGATTCCCCTTACTATCCAATGTCTTAAATAGCAGATGTTCACCGATTGATTCAAAATTATAAAATCCAAATGGGAGTTTCTTTTGAGTGATATAATTTCCCGTCTTTGTATAATATAATATATACGGATGTTGATAAACTAATAACTGCCCTTGGTCTTGATTAAATGTTATATCAGAAATTCTGTATAATTCACCCGGTCCAGCACCATTAGGTATTCTTTTAATGAATTTTCCACTATTGGTAAAAATAGCCACTCCTCCGCCTAAATAATCATCATATATATATATGTATTCTTTTTCAAAGACAATTTTATATATATTAGCTATCAGACTATTATCATTAGATTCTAAAGGTACAAAAAGAATGTTTTTAACTAAAGGTGTAAAATCAAAACCTTCATTCTGCAGATGAGAATTTAAATCTACAATCTCTATTTCTTCAGTTCCTATGGATAATGCTTTTGTTTTATCCAAATGCAATGATGCTATTTCAGATTCTGTATAGGATGACTTTGTCTCGTTATTGCTATTACAACCAACAAAAAACAAACATGACAATAATATTACATTAATCTTTTTCATAACTTTAGATCTTAATGGTCACTCTCGTCACTTGTAGCTAATAGTTTGTCACTATTTCAACTCACTATCATGTGCCAGATTCAGATTGCCGGCTACGATTACAGTGTCTCCTGCAGACAGCCCTTCATACTCTTTGCTACGGGGAGCCACCACACACGAATCACTGTTTTCAGCCACTACCTGCACATAGTTCCATTGCGCCTTTCCCTTCACTTGAGTAAATACGACCGTCTTCCCCGAACGCATCACCACCGCACTTTTAGGGATGACCAGACTCTTTGCCATCCGGTTACGCAGCAACACATTCACGTTCATACCTTCCAGCAACGTACCATTGTTAGTCACCACCGCTTTCACCTGCACCATGCCGTTACTCTCTACATAGGGATTGATTTCCACCACCCTGCCATGCAATGTTTTACCAACCGCCTCCTGAGCAAAAGGTACAACCGTCACCTCCGTACCAACCGCCAACAATGCCAGTTCACTCTCAAGCACAGCAAAGTTCACCTCCACCTGCCTGTCATTCAGCACCAAACAGAAAGGCTCTCCGGTAGGTGCCATATTCAGTTCCTTCGTATTCAAGTTGGCTATCACCCCGTCAAACGGAGCATAGAGTGTAGCCTTTCGCAACTCCTCTTCGGCAAGTTGCCAGGCTATGAGTGCCTTGTTATATCCGCTCTTCACCTTTGCCAGTTCCATCTCTTCATCGGGAACTTCATCTTGCCGGTCCAACGAATAGCCTCGTCCAATCAACACATCCTGCAACTCCAGTTCACTCTGTGCCAAGTTGTCCTTTGCCTGTGCAAGTGACTTCTCCAACCGAAACAGTTCCAGTTGTGCCAGCTTCTGTCCGGCACGCACACGGTCGCCATTCTTCACCCACACATGTTCTACCCATCCTGCTGTGTTGAAACGCAGTTCCGACGAGCGCACCGCCTTCACTTTACCATTCCCTGCCAACTCTCTGTAAAAGGGTTTTTCCTCTACCACAATTTTTACGATAGGCTCCTGACTTCCCTGCACAGCCACCCCGGCAGTCTCATTTACCCGTTCCGACTTTTCGTCATTGCTTTTCTCATCCCCCTGACAGGCACCCAAAAGCAGTACCATCGTCATTACCCCCACATACAATCTATTCTTTTTCATACTATTCCCATTTTGTATTTATCAGGTTCATTGCCATCAGCCCAATTCACCTTTTCACATTTTTTCTCCACAAAGGTAAAGAAATCTTCAAACACAAGCAACAATTTCCACTATTTTATATTTTTCTAACAGTCTGTTTATACTCTTCCTCCCATTTCTACACAAACTTTTATGCTCGTAAATCAAGGTCTCCCTCTTATTCTTCAATCCCCTCCCTGCAAAATCTCTTTAGCCCGTCTCTTCATATCCTCCACCGCTTGAGAGGGTACCTTCTCTTTTGTCTTCACTATTGTCTGTGCCACCTCTTTCGCCTTTTCCTTTTTCCCACAGGCAGGCGAAGCATACATCTCCATTAACAGATAGAGCGGATAAAGCCTGCTCGGCACTCTGTCATACGCTTGTTGGTAACACCGTGCCGCCAAGTCATATTCTCCCATGGCTTCATGATTCTTACCACACAGGTTCAATATCATAGGGTCTCCACACACCGCTTCCGCCTCTTTCAATATCTTCATCGACTCTTCATACCGTTCGGCATAGTGCAATGCCCGTCCATATTCAAACAGGTAGTCATCATTCCACCCCATCCGTTCATATAAAAGAGCATAGTCTTTACACACGGTCTCGTATGCCTTTATATTATATAATGTACGCGCGAGGCTCCACGCTTGGGCAGCTTCATCCCGCATCTGCCAACGTGCTGCCTGTTTCATTCTCCACCACACAAAGGGCACAGCCAATACGGCAGAGACAAGAAGAGCCGCCAACCATCTATGCCTTCCTCTCTTTCCCGATGTCCGAACTGCCCACTCCCTGCAATACGTACAGATAGGCACCACCACCAACACCGCCACTGCCGACCCAAAATCAGGCAATTGCAATGGGTAAGACGACCAGGCAAACACAGCCACCGCCAATAGGGAAGCGGCTATACCATAAGCGCGCATCCTCCAAGCACAAGCAAGTGCCGTCCCACCTATAGCCACCATAAGCAACACTCCCCCTACCCCATACTTCACCGTCGTTGTCAGGTATTCATTAAACGCATGTTCGGGTGTACCTGCCACATACCTCTCTCCGTCAGTACCGTTCCCTGCGGCAAAATACCGTTCCTGTCTTCTTGCAAATGCAGCCTGAAATCCCTCACCTCCATATCCGGTCCAAGGTCGTTCGGCAATGACAAGAGAGGCAATCTTCCACATAAACAGCCTTCCATTGGCAGACTCTCTCTTCAGGTTAAAAGCACCCCATCCGGCTGTTACACACCCTACGGCAAGCAACAAAACCGCCATCTGTCTCTTACGGCTTCGTCTGAAGACACGCCACCACTCTCTGCATCTCTCCCACCGGTGCATCATCACTACCGCCACACATCCAACAGTAGCAGCCACCCATGCCGAACGGCTCATCCCTGCCGGCAACAACAGCAGACAAAGAAGCAAGGTAAGATAAGCAATCATCTTAGCCGCCCTACACACCAGCCTCTCCATCCACTGAGGCAGCCTACTCTCACTTTCCCCCGACATGCCAGTCTCCCTCTTATCGACATCCATCAAGACATGCAGAGCCAAAGGCATCCCCATAGCAATGAATCCGCAGAAAGGTCCCGGGTTCAGAAATGTTCCGGTAAACCTATACAATGCGTGGTTAGAGAGCCTTTCGCCATACAGCTGTTCCAACGCCACCACCGTTTCCCATATCACCATCCCCATCAACATCCAGGCTGCCATGTCAGGCAATCGGTGTATCCATCTTTGCGGCAGCAATAAGGCAGCCATCCACAGTCCGACCACCCCGACACTTCCATACCGATAAAAGACAGTCCAGGCTCCTGCCTGTCCGGTGTCGGCACGCAGAGCCGCCCCGTCTGCCACCATAGGTTGCAAGATACACCATAGACATCCGGCAAGCAATGCCCCCACACATACCGTCTCCACACACTTTACCCATCCAGCCGACTTCATCACTCCAACCCCATTTTTTCAATTCGTCCAATCCTGTCCCATCTCATATTCCCCCATTCATCCACCGATTTCCATATCAGCCAGGCTCTTCCCACAATATAGGGTTCAGGCAACAGCCCCCAATATCTCGAGTCTTTCGAGTTCTCCATCTTGTCACCGGACACAAAATAGTAATTGTTTTCAAACCTATAGGTCTCCAACCTTTCACCTCCTGACGTGACGAGCGAGTCATTCACCCAGACAAGGTCCCTTCCTGTCTCCCATTCAATCAGTGGATAATACAACAGGTAGTTCATACGGTTCATAGGCAACCTGTCACCTTTCCGTGGCAGATACAGCGGTCCCATCTCTCGGATGCTCCATCCCACCTTTCTGTCACGCGGATAGCTACGCGTCACAATGCCATACTCCTTTGTCCGTTTCTCTCTGAACAGGCGTTCCAACCGCTCTTGCGCCTCTATGTTCCCCCCGGAATCCTTTCCGTTTATCAGGTAATGAGCGTTCCTTATCTCCAGCGTATCCCCCGGCAGCGCTATACACCTTTTCACATAATAGAGCATCACGTCAAAGGCAATGCTGTCTTTTCTTGTCGGAAAAGGATAATTGAAGACCAATATGTCATTCCGTTCCACCTTCCCCAAAGCAGGCATACGGTAGATGTCAAACTCCTCTTTGGCAAAAGCCGGTTTCAAGTCAAACAATCTTGCCCCCATGGTCAGTTTCTCTACCAACAGGTAGTCACCTTCCAGCAATGCCGGTTCCATTGAGTCAGAAGGGATTTTAAATTTTGCCACCCAAAAGACCGTTGCCACCATATAGAGCATCCCCATGCCCATTGCCACCAGCAACAACCAATAGGCCACATCCGATACCCTCTTCATTCCTTTTCTCCAATGCTCTTTCATCCCATACTCCTCCTTCATGCTGTCACCACCATACCTGCTCCCCACCTTCGTAAGTGAAGATACGCTCTTCCTTGCCTTTCGTCAGGTCTTTCAATATATAGAAAGTACCTTGAGGAACCTCCTTGAAGGTCAGTTCATGCCTTGTTGCAATCTGCTTTCCTGCACTCGCCCACCGGTCTTTATCCCAATAGCAGAGTTCATAGGTGTCTCCTATAAGTATATAGTTTGTGTCACTCCTCGGATGGAAATGCACTCGGGTAATGTAAGCCTCGTTCCCTTCTCCCAAGTCAAGTCCTACATAACCTGTTTGATTTTTTGGTTTGCTGAAGAAGGTTGCCGGGTCTCCATCCATGGCATACTGATAAGGGTGCGCTGTCTCTCCTGTCGGTTCAGGAGCACCGATGACAGTTCCATTCAACTTCTCTTCAAGTCCATCCAATGTCCGTTTTCCATAAAACTCAACTTCAGCCAAGTCTCCTGTCCGGTATTTCGCTATTTTCCATCTTACGAAACGGAACTTCAAATCAGTTCTTCTCACTAACGAATCATTGACATCGTGCGGAGTTTCAAACTGGTCAAACAACAAGACCGTATCTCTGAAAGCTGCATCATTAGCTCCCTCAATACGCGAGCGTCGCAATTTCATGGCATGCATGTCCATCCGTTCAAATCGTGGATATTTCCGCAGCAGCTTCATGTCTGCCTTCACATTCGGGTCAATGTTCAGTTTCCGCATCTCTCCCTCTTTTGTCAGTATAAAGGGAGCACTTGCCGGATACAATCTCCCCTTCTCATAGTAAGCAGCCATATAGCATACATCTCCCATCATATTTTCAAACCGCATCTTTTCTTTATATATCTTGCCCCACCATATCGGTTGCCACTCTTTATTGTCAAACACACAGATGACTCCATGTTTTTTCTTGCCTTTCCCTTCGTACGGATAGATACAATCAACCTCCACGTCATAAGTTTTCCCATACAAGTGAGTCACATCCCGTTCATCGGGTTGCAACAGTTCAATGGGTACATCCTCTGTTGACGGTTGTTCTGTTCTGTCTGCATCAACCGAAAACATCCGCCTCAATATCTTTGCCGGTTTATAGGCAAACTTCAGACTGTCTCTCGCAAAGGCATCAAACGGATAACCACTTCCATCAGGATGTATCAGCACATTCCATGCATGCCCTTTGCTCCGGTTCCCCCAACGCATGACGTGGTCAATGGCAACCGGCAGTCCCATGGCACGCATCACCAAAGCACAATAGTTACTCAAGTGATGACAAGTTCCCCGTTTTCCTGTCTCCATCTGACTCACCGACAAGTCAAGCGGATAACTCCACATCAGTTCACTGTTCCGGTAATGTTCTTTCCAAAAGAACTGGTCATTCATCCTCACCATCAGCAGACTGTCAGTATCCGTCGTGTCCCGGATTCCGCTATAACGCTCGTAATAGACCCGCCGATACGATTCCGGCACCTCCTGTCCAACCCTATAGGGTAACACATATTCGAGAAACTGTGCAAAGCTGCACTTCCACCGCTCTGGAGTACTCTCCCATGCCTCAAAGGCACAATCTATGTTTTCAATCAAAAAGTCCGCTTTCAATGTCTGACAGTCCCATTGACGTTGCAGATTATACCGGCTTAACGTGCCATGTTCCCGCAACAAATCATTCCACAGCCTTTTGATAGCAGGCGGGTCTCCCGCCAAAACCTGTTCATGTATTCTCAACGAGTCATAAGCCTCCAGCAAGCGGTCATAGTGTTTTACCTGCTCACCGGTATAATACGACTTATACATCATATGCTCTATAAGAAACATTGCAGCCAACTGCTTCAAGCTGTCCCCCTCATAGTGTAGCAGCACACGCTCCAGTTCACCTCGGTTTTCACCGGCATGCAACAACACCTTATCTATGACAGTATCTTTACATCCGCTCCAAAGAAAGATGCTCAATATCACCAACAATCCCCCAAACCTATACATACCTTTTTCAATGATTACAATTCACCTTCTCTTCCCAATATTTCTGTTGCACCCCATGCATATACCTCTCTGTCAATCTCTCATCTTCTTTTAGTGGAACAAACAGATTATGCACTTTTCCATCTTTCGACACGACAAAGAAGTAAGGTTCATCAAATTCATCAACCTCCCATGCTATCCGAGTTACGTTATAAACACTTAATCTCTTGTTTTGTGCTTTTGAGAATGCTACAAACTGGCGGGTATTCATAAAACCACATAACACTACAATGTTACTTCCCGGCTCTTCACTTACCTGTTTCAATAGTCTAAGTCCATGTTGTACACAAGCATCGCAATGGGTTTCTTTGATACGAAAACATAGTGTATTTTCTTCTTGTTTAAGAATATCAGACAACAATATTGTATCTCCCGAATAAGGATTTAAACTTTTCACTATAGGTAATGTTACATTTTCCGCCATGTGTTGTAACAGCATATTACGAGCCAATTTGGTAGAGTTTCTCACTTCCTCGATACTCATTTTAGCATATTGGTCACTGACACGTTCTGTCAAAGTTTTAGTTTTCTGAAGCCTAAATAAAAGTACAATATTTACCACTATCAATAAACCTATCACTAAATAAATCAACGTTTTTTTCATATATCTATAAATCTTTTTAAAGTCCTTCACAACTTACCACCATCTCCTCGCACACACTATTATTATAAAATGTTACGGTAGCCTCTCCTTTTTCATCCAAACAAAGAGCTGGATTCCAGTATAAGGTACGACGATAATCCACCTCCCCGGGTATCATTTCACGATTATATCGGGGATGATAGTAGTCAGCCACGTATGAATAACCGTCAATATGGGTGGCTCGAAATCCTTCTATCTGCTTAGGACGTTCCATTGCTCCTACTAAAATAGTACGAAATAAGAGATTAGGACTAGGAGCTATTCCATTCCAATCTATATATAAATGCGCATTAGGATCACCATAAACCAATATATAATCGACATCATGTATATAAGTCTCACTTATCTTCTGAAAACGATTGCGAGGTCTATATTTTTCAACAACATTCCCATGTTCATCTCTGACTGCATTCATCCAAGCCCATACAATCGGGTATGCCGACTCATCGTAGAGGTCTTCCACGAAATGCTTGACTATCGTCCGTTCATTAAACAGTTCCCCCAAATCTTTTTTCTTTTCTCGTAATGCTTTTATATCATGCATATTCACCTGCATCATCCTCTTACGGAAACGGGAAACCTCTACATCTTCCAACACATTAATCCCCGATAGAGTAAACCGTCTCTCTTTCTCTCGAGGCATTGGACGGGATTTTATATCGTATTCTGTCGGCTTATAGGAACGTAATGAAGGGGAAAAATGGCGATTCAATAAAAAGCGTGCATTTATCAACTTGCTACCATCAAACAAAGTTAATGTCATTTTTTGCCTTCCTCTAAAAGGTTTTAAGCCAAAAGTAAAACGTCCCACGCCATCAGTCTGCATACTTCCCCATTGTTGAGCAATCTTCCCTTCTGTTATACAAATTGACACTTTCATATCAACCAACGGTTTTTTCTTTCGAGGAGAAAAGACATGCCCATCTAACGAAAGTCCTTTTTCCATGAAATGTTTTACTTCAATAGGAGTGATACCCGACAGTTGTTTCCATTCATATCGCCGCCAACCTTGTGTAAGCATCAACAAATCCAGAGCAGCACGATGCAATGAATCTCCTGATTCAAAATAGTAATTTGGATGATGAATATATCCTTTCAAGTCACTCGTAAGTAACAGATTAGTACGTAAATTCTCTTCATAATTTGTATTGATATCGGCATCACCATCACGCACACTTAACGATACAGTCCTACATAAACGTTTTGAAACTATAGAAGAATCCCGTGAATTGCTCTTACAAACGCGTATCCCCAAATTAATACGTCCAAATGGAGCATAAGTTTTTTTATCCCATGTGCAACAAAAAGAATCGGAAGAGCAAGGCTTTGCTGTACCTTGTACAAAAAACAATCGCTCAGCATATACCCGCCCTTCTGTATCAAATACAGTGACTTGATTGATCCCTTTTTGCAGTTGTTCCTCTTTTAAATCAAACACATAAGAAGAATCCTTATCATCGAAGTTGGAAAAATGCAACAACTTACCACGACAAGTGACTGTTACACCAAACTTACTTTTAGGAATAACTCCCGAGTGAGATAAATTAAAAGACCATACACCTTCTTCACTTTCAACAACAGACAAAACTATTCCCGCTTCATCCACTTTTGGAAGTTTAAACCGATACTCCTCATCGTCTATTGATAATCGCAAATGATAATCCCCCGACAAAGCGGTCAAACGGAAACTTCCCATACCATCATGTATGGTATGAACAGGACACAATTGAGTGTCATTGACATAAAGAAAACCAGAGGTTGACAAGGGACTTCCTTTACTGTCAATCACCTTAAAAGCGACCCGCGATGATAATCCTTGAATCAAACATCCTCCTTCTGGATAAAATTCTACACGAACCTTTTCTTCTTTTCTCGATTTCGGGCGTTTATTTTCATATTCACGTATCCGTTTCTCCATCGTCAATTGTGTAAAATCCCCGTCTTTTTCTGGAGCATCAAACACAGGAAACACCCGCGAAAAACAGACATCCGTTCCCCAATTCAACATGACACGAGTATAAGCACGAACCTCATAAAATCCAGAAGGCAAAGGGATTACAAAACAATCCGTTTCTCTATTAACAGGAAAAAAGCCCGAACGATATTTTTCTTTCAGATTGGCAAAGTGGCTTCGTTCCTGCTCTGTATTCAGTGCTATCTGACCATGACAGCGTCCGTCCTCTATCTCCAATCGTTGGGTAGAGACCAATTCTCCCTCTTCCGACAACAACTCCACATACAACACGCGACTCAAGTCGGCAGGCTGTAGGGTTTCAGCCGATACCACATAGGCTGCAAACCAAATGGTATCACCTTGAAAATAGGCATTATTGTCGAAATGCAGATAGACCTTCTCTTGCGGATAGAGGTAATTGAAGGTTTGGATGTTACGGACAAAGCGCAACAATGAATCTACCTCTTGGGCATGCACTCCCAATACAAACAACGAAAATATCAAGAACAGACGTATCATAGCGGTAAAATCATTAAAAATATCTGTACCTTAGTTATCATATACATTTCTATCTCTCAATCGTGCAAAGCAGATTCAATATTTGCTCGTCACACTCATAACTTTCCTCTATTCCGTTCAAAACAATGTCTGTTGCCAATATACCGGTTTACCGTCAATCGTAACTCCCTCGATGGTAAGGGTGTAGTTGCGGGGTGAGTCGGAGGTGTAGAAGGCGATGCTTCCTTTGCCAGCCTTGTCTGTCTGTACCGACGGATTCCAGTAGAGAGTGGTACGCTTGTCATCATGAGGTTGCCGTTTTTTCTCTTCGGTATCATAAGCCGGATGATAGAAATAGGCAGGATAAGCATATCCCTTAGGCCACACAACTCGTTTGCGGGGGTCAGGAGCTTGTTGCATATAGTCAGCACCGGGTTTGAAACGTATGAGGATACAGGAAGGACTTTTGGTTGCACCACCCGCCAAAGAGTTTATATCAGACACTGACAGGTTTATATCGGCTGTCATTATCTCGTGATGCTGTCCCATACTTGAAGTGCCTGCACTCATATTGTTTTTACGTTGGAAATACCCTAAAGGTGCTCCCCGATGTATTTCAATACGGTCGACACTGTACAAGCTGATGCGGGAAAGGGCACTGTAGACTTCATCATATCCTGTATATGAATCGGTGTTAACCACACAGCTCTTCAAAGGTCCCCAAACGGCTCCCTGTTCAAAGTCTGCTCCATCCAGATAGTTGGTACAGCCATGTCCAAAAATAAGTCCGGCATGTGTGGTCTCCAACAGATGGTTCACAAAATCGAGCACTGTCACCAGACTGTTCGGATCATAGAGTGCTTGCAACTCTTGCACATTCCACGCTGAAGCATAAAAACTGCCACTGTTCGTCTTAAAACGGCTCCGGCGCGATTCCCTCACTTCTATATCGGGCAACATGATAGAAGTCATATGCTCGGGGATATAACGCTGACGCTCCGGCATAGGTATCTGTTGATTGCATACAAACATCTGCTTGTAGCCGCTCTGCGGATAGGTTGGTTTATCAATGTAGATTTTACGCTGGTACTTCTTTTTAGAAAGCAGGCGTACACCAAAATAAGTTGAATCGGGGAAATCCAACCCTTCGAGACTGAATGTTCCATCGGGGCGGACTACATCAGAAGCAAACTGACGGTCATCAGGATTGTAGATGCTTATCAGGTTGTTCTTTTCATCGGGTGAGATTCCTTCCACATGTCCGCTGATATACTGTACTGCTTCAATAGCATAGGTTAGCGGATATTCATTCCTGACAGACAGGTTGTGTGTATCAAAACGACTCCATCCGTGGGTAAGCATGACCAGGTCCAGTTTCTCCAATCTTCCCTCCTCGTCCTGAAAATACCAGCCAGGAGATTCTATCTCTCCCTTCAGATCACTGTTGAGCAACAGATTGGATACAATATTGTCGCCTGCAAGGTCCGGCTCTATTGCATGTGCATCTGTCACACTCACTGAGAAGTCACCTTGTAATGAGTTCCATCCTTCACCGGCAAGTGTGAAATCTATCTGCATCCGCTCGCGTGCTCCGTAGAGAGGACGGTCTGTCTTCAGCTGCCATGTTTCGGTATGCAGGTTGTTATGAATGAATACCAACCGTCTGCTTAACGTCTCTCCTGTGGCAGTACAGAGTAACAGTTGGCTGATGCCATCTTTCCAGGCACCGGTAGCTATTGTGACAGTACCCGCTTTCACCGGATATATGCCGGTATAAATGCCTCGTGTATGCGTCACCACTTGTAATCCATCAAGGAGAGGGGTTCCTGCTGATGAGAGGACACTGACCTCCAACAAGGTGTCTTGAATGGAACAGACCTTTAAGGCATATGCATTGCTTTCGGCTACAGGCAATGGGAAAGTACGCACTTCTCCACCTGTCTGCGAGATGGTTCGGGCAAAAACTCTTTTCCCCACAGGAACCTCCAGTTCCACCATACCCATTCCATTGTGTATGGAAGCGAAATGGGCAAGTGTGTCTCCCCCTTCTATATAGATTTTCCCCTGCACCTCTTCTGAATGTCCATCGCTACGTTGGGCAATAAAAGCGATACGTTGCCGAACACCTCCCAACAAAGGTCCTCCTTCAGGAAGGAATGTCACTGCATAGTCGTAGCTCTTCACCACCGGCGTCTTGCCCTTATTCATCTGATTACATACCGAAATCTTGCGAGAGAAAAAGTAACAGTTGTCAAAGTTACGCATCCATTCGGTATATCCACGCAGATAGTAATCACCCTCCGGAAGGTCTACCTCCAGCGGGATATTGTTGTGAAAACATAGCCCGTCGCGTTTCAATTTCTTTCGGGTCACCAACGAATCGGTGGGGGTCAACAGTTCTACATAGATATAGTTTGTCTTCACCAGATAAGAATGGGTGTCGGCATTGACCAGCGTGCCTCTGAACCAGATGGTGTCACCAGCGGCATAATAGGGCTTGTCGGTATGCAAGTAGAGTTTCTCACGCATCAAGCCCAATTCATTACGGAAAAATAACTCGACCGGCTGTTGGGCTAATGCCAACATGGGGACTACCAAAAGAAAAACGATTAAATGTATTTTTCTCATATCATTCAGAATTGTTTCAATTTAAAAACTATTAATATAGGATTGTCTGAAAATTCCACTTCACCTATTTCACTTCCAAACAAAAGTTTTCTAATCTTATCTGAACTAATTCTCGCAAGAATTGAAGGAGATATCAAACCATATAATTTATCATTTTCTATTGCAATCGGATTAAAAGAGGATAGATAATTAATATCATTAATTGCTTTTCTAAAATTCAACACCTTACCAGTTTTCTTGGAATACAATATATGATAAGTCCTATTCCGATGATAATATTCAACATACACATAATCACAACTTTCCAAAAAACGGACACTCTCACAAACACCTGATTCATTTACATATTCATTCATCCTTTTCGAGGTCATCCCTTTTGAAGTTGCCACCTCCCAATAATCAGAATTAATATTATATTTCCCAAAATCAAACATATAAGCAGGTTTGATTTCATTTTTACAAATATGAAAAACAATATTATTATGATCTGGTTTTATAGCCAACGTATCGTTAAATCGAGAAAACCAAGGGAAGCTAGTCCAAGTCACAGATGTAGTAATCCTATTATCAAACAAAAAGCTTTCCTCAATTACTTTTTCATCATCACAAATCAAGATATTAGGAGTTTCCCCATCATCTTTGTTCGCTTGAGGTAAATACGAACTATATAGAACAAAACTTCCAACATTTGTTTTTGCTAAAGCCAAGCCTTTATGAGGTACTTTTCTTGCGCACAAGAATTGTCCATTGGTTCCATAAAATACGATTTTATTAGTAGCTGTAGAATAAATCAAGAACTCTTGTTTTGCTTCATCAAAATCCACATCATTAATATCTACATATTCATCTGGTCCTATCCCTAATTCACTTATTTTAAATTTAAACTTACCTTTTTTATCCACGCAATAAATAGCTTTCGTTATGCTTTTATCCACAATTACCAAGCTATTCTCTGCAACAATCAGTTTATCTATATTCCCTATAAGAGAACTATCAGTCGTTTCCAATGGTATGTATTCTATATTTTCAAATAACGACGAGTACAAAACAGAATCCACAGCTCCATCTGGAGACACTTTGATTATTTTCGTATTCGAATCACAAAGTTCCTCCATCATAATATTAGAAGAGCAACTCATCAATATAAAAAACGATATTAAAAATATGCAGATATATTTCCCAAAGGAAATACATCCGCATATCTTTTTAATTGCAATATGTATTGTCATAGGCGGGGTCACATGGAGCAGTACTATAACCTAAATACAAACATGCATCTACTATTTTTGCACCGGCTTCACCATATTCTATTTCTTTTTGAAAATCGTCCATTAACTCTTTAAAATTGCATTTGGTCCATTCTGGATAATCTAAATCCTTACACATCTGATCAAACCATGATTGAAAATCATCAGGATTCTCTATAGCATCATCTAACGAACCACAAGAAATTGAAAGCAAATGATATTTTTTGGAATCATTGCCAATTATTACTTCATCATCTGCCAAAGCTTCCACACCTTCTAACAACAAAAGTCGATCTATACTTTCATCAGATATCAACGTATGGATATTCACTCCAAAAAATCCAATCAGACCTAAAGCGATCAATACTATTTTAATTTTCTTCATATGTTTATTTTTTATATTATAATTTTGTTTTCCGCTGCCTGTCTCTTTTCACCTGATGAACACTTGGTATTCAACGGGTACGGGAAGTTTGCAGCCATTGATTTGCCCGTTCCGAATTAATTGCTTATCTTTGCATCGGTTTAACCTCCTTTCTTTTAGGGAATCGGGGGATGGAGAGAAGAATGATTGGTACTGTGATCTCTTTCCATCCCTTTTATCTGTTTACTTTTTCATTTTCCAAAGCAGAAGCATGGGGTTATCGTCTTCGGTATAGTTTTCAATAAGAGTATTCCACTCTTGAGGTATATCCGATTGGGAAACGTTTCCTTCCGCTAACGCGTTTTTATAAGAGAATATCTCATGATTCTTCCAAACCCGAACCAACGTATTCTCTTTGCAATACACGATATTGTTCATATAGGGTTTGGTTGAATAATAACCGTCAAACACAAAACCTTCATTCAACTCTTTATCCCACACCCAAGCATTACCGATTATTCCGTATTCAACCCAAATGAAACGTTCTGTCTCAAAATAGTTGTTCAATCCCTGTGTATATACTCCGTCATCCTTTATTCTTTTCATCACACTGAAGTAATCGCTGTCAGCCGTAGTTGCATACTGTTGCAACAATGCCGGTTCTATCTCCTTCAATCCGTTGTTCAGATAATAGGTTGCCTGCACCTTTTCACCATCATAGCAATAGATTGAGTCGGAAAAGGGAGTTACGAACTTAACAGCTCCATCGTATATACAGAATGGGCTGGTATTCACAGAATAGCTGATAAATCCCGATGGCAGAAACGGGTAACTATACAATTGTTCCTTTTTGGTATAATCACTTTTGTCAATGACAAAATAACCACAGCCTTCATTCCAACCGGCTGAAGTGAAACAGCACAAATCGTGTTCATTCAACACGTCCATCCTTTTGATATGGCTATAGCCATTGTCTTTAAAAGAGACACTTTTAACATATTCTCCCTGCAAGGTATATTGGTGTACCTTCAACGCCAAGGGGTCCAACAGACCTATCTTGTTTTCTTCAGCATCTACATAAAAAGAAGCTATCGAAGTGTATTCGCCCGGTCCGTTTCCTCTCTTTCCGATGGTTCTTACAAAACTACCGTTTTTGTCAAACAGCAACAAAGTTTTCACTTTTGAATCCAATATATAGATAAAATCATCGACCAATTCCATTTGGGCTATTTGACCAACCAAACTCGCATCTGTCAGTTCCAACTTGACAAGGTCACTTTTTTCCACAATGTTCTCTTTTATTGCTAAAAAAGAGACCGGCTTAAAATCAGACATTTCAAGCACTTCCACGTCTCTCACTACCTGCTTATCTTTATTTTCCAAACAAGATACACAGAGGAATAAGACCAATAGGGGACAAATTGTTTTTTTCATCATTCTCTATTTTATTTATATTCTACTGTTTAGTTTTGCTCTATGAAAAGCAACTGTTTTTTTACGCACCCGCTTTCATCAAGACAATGACCGGATTGCTTTCTTCATCAACTTGAGGAAGTATCCCCTGCAATGTATACAATTCATAGCGGTTGAGTTTCTGTGGAGAAACCATGTATACGAAATCTCCCTCTTGAGTGATTTGCAACAGCCTCCTATACTCTAAGGAAAGGTCGCTGCTTTTCAACATCATATCTTTATATATATGAGTCGTTTTCTCTTTCAGGTTATGATTCACCGTATAGACAGCTATACCCTTGTTCAAACCGCTTTCACTACAGTTGAAGAAGAGCCAGTCATCAGACACTTGCACATTGTCGATAAAACCGACATGGGTGGCACGATGAACCAACTTATCGTAGCTATCGATATCTTTGGCGCATGCCATCTCTTCGTAAGGTAAGGTGCCAGCACCAAAATCGACATGTGCGAAAGGCTCTGCGGTATCAGACAAACGCCAGATGACGTCAGACCCGTCGAAATAGAAATATCGGCTACCATCGGTTCTATTCTCTGTGAAGCGAGAGGTGAAATGAACGGTGTTTATATTCTCCTGTGGAAAAAAACGTCCGTACACTTGGCTCAGTTCTTCATCGACATGCATCAGCAAATGATGCTCGGGGTTGTTTTTCTTGAAACAAGAATATATCCAATACCCTTTTTCACTCTTTATGAATGAATTGAAACCGAACTCAGACGGAATAACCTTTTCTAACGTTCCCTCCAGACTATAGACATACATCTTTTCCCGGAAACGCTCGAAAGCATAAATCCGTTCTGTCTGATAATCATATACAACATCACTGAACGCATTGTACTCTTCCGGTCCATCTCCCTTCTGACCTATCTGTCTGACAAAGTTGCCGGCTTTGTCAAACAGGAATATCCGATTGTTACGCTGGTCGTATACGATTATATAATCTGCCGTCATATACAGTTTGTCCACCTCACCTATCAGGCAATGCGCTGCTGTCTGCAAAGGTATCAAGGTCATACTCTCACTGGAAGATGGCAGTTTATAGCTTGTCGAATTGGATACTTCAACTGACAGTTCGTGGTTTGCTACAAGCGTGTCTGACTGCTCTTTCATAGAGCAACCGGCTAATACTCCCCCAAAACAGAGCAGGAATATAAAAATTCTAGCAGGCTTCATAACTGCAGACCTTTAAATCTCCTTTCTCTCTACAACATTTTAATTTAACTGTTGTTATTTCCTTTTTTGTATCAGGAGGAGATGTCAACACTACACTACCATTTAATAGCCAAACATTCAATTCTGCATCCCAAGTATATCCCGGTGTTGTAGTTGTAAATGTTTCTGTCACTATTGTTTTTTCTCCTTCTTGCCAAGTTGTATTTCCATTTAAACTTCCATTCTCCGTATCATCTGCCAATGCCTCTACATTCTCCAACACCATATCTGACATGCCATCTTCAACGTGTGACAAATAAGTGTTATATCCTGCCATTGCGGCTATTGCAACTGCAAAAGTTGCTGTAATCATTTTCTTCATATGTTTATTTTTTATATTATAATTTTGTTTTCCGCTGCCTGTCTCTTTTCACCTGATGAACATTGGTATT
>JAFUPU010000064.1 GCA_017472635.1 Bacteroidaceae bacterium | reverse complement strand
TCCGAAGAACTCCACCTGTTGGTCTTCGTAGATGCTGAGTTTGTAGATGTAGTCTTCCTCCGTCTCTTCCCTGACCAGTTGGATGCTGTCCGTGGTGGAGAGCATATAGCGCATAAGGCTCTTCACATAGTTGAAGAAAGGAGGACCGTATAGACGGAAAGGGAGCAACTTGCTTTGCTTGTCTTGGAAGTCCTTGACGGTGATTGTCTTGTCATTGTCATTAACGGTAACGGAGAGCGTTCCATCATAAACAAGAACTCTTTTTTCTGCCTTTACATCCTCTACACAAGAGAAGCCCAAAGTCGTATCCACCGGATTGTCATGTTCCGTTACTTTAACTTGCCTTATCCTGTTCCATTTCTTCTCGTAAGGAGCTTTCGACTTTTCCATGGTTTCATACTCCGCCACTTTGATTTTCTCCACATTGGCCAACACCTTCTTGAGGTACTCCTCTTGTGTCAGTTCCCGATTGCAGGATGCACATGTCGTGCCCACTACTATGGCGGTCATCATCAGCGCTGCCATCAGAATACTTTTCTTTCTCATTATCATAGTTTTAGTTTTATTCCTTTACCTTCACCCCAATCATGCGCCAGCAGTCGTTGGGTTTGTTCTCCTCTTCGTAGTAACTGAAAGAGGTGGTGCCTGCGGGCAAGGCGGGGAAGTGGAGAGTGAACTCGAGGACGTTGCTTTCGGGCGTGTAACTTTTTTCATTGAGAGTAATGCCGGTGGCTGAACGGATGGGCAGTTTCTCTCCGCTATCGGTGATGAGGTGCGATTCGTCGTTGATGCGGAACCATCGGCTGGAGGATTGGAACACACGGAAGGTGACGGTTGTCTCCTTGTCCGTCAGCTCCACGCGGCGGATGTACATCGGATTGATATGTTCTTCGGTCACCATGGGGTTGTCGATGATGCGATTGCCGCCTTCGGTGCGGTAGGCGGTTTGTCTGCTACTCTTCTCCATATTCAGCAGGACGAATGGTTTCAGCAAACCCTTTCCGTAGCCACTATCTTCTGCTATCGCCTTTCCCTCGGGTGAAACAAGGAAATAGTGCGGAATACCCCTGATTCCAAAACGATTAAAAATGCCGTTATCCCTTTGCAAATCATTCCAGTTGTGCCACGTGATGCCGTGTCTGGCAGAAGCTTTACGCCATATTCTTTCCGAATCTTGACTGATGCTGACCACCTCCAACGAGTCTGCCATCTGTTCGGAAATCTCTTTCATTTCAGGGATACTCATGATGCAGGGACCGCATCCGCTGCTCCAAAAGTCAAGCAAGATATATTTCCCCCTCAATTCCTGCAGGCGATGAACATTTCCTAACGTATCTTTCAACTCGATGTCTTCAGGAACCATATCTCCTATCTTAACCGCTTGGGAAGGGAAGAGGTTATTGGTGATGCTCTGACCACGATAGGTAGCTTTCAACCGCTCGTCCATACGGTCATAGAGTTGTATACCACGGGCGCGTGCCACGGTGTCTCCTTCGTGTTTGATACTAAACGAGAGTCCATACAGACGTTCCATCCATGCCTCGTCGGGATTCATTGTTTCAAGCAAAGCCTCTTCTTTGGCATTCAGCTGTTTGTAATTGTTGTCCAATTGCTTCGCTAAATCTCTGCGTCGAGCCTGTATTTGCTTTAACTCTTCGCCTGACGGACGTTGTTTCCCGTCACGTCCGCCCTGAAGTCTTATCGTCAGCGGATAATATTCTATGTTGATTTGGTGTTGCCGGCTTCTTTCAATTTGCGCAGCCTCGCGGAATAGGTTCTCGGTCTTCTGCACTGCCACATTGCTTTTTATCTGCCAAGCAGAGTAATCCAAACCGTCTCCCGTAATCTGAATTTTGGCGCCGGGTTCAATCCAAAGGAAATTAGAAGTCTGCAGTCCGATGTCGTAATTGCTGATACTTGCCGAGTGGACTCCCTCAATTTCTGTCTCCACTTCAAAGCGGAACTTTCCGCCTATGACCGTGTCTGTAGCGATGCGGCTACCCAGGTTCCCGTCTTGTTCATAGAGGTTAATCACCAAACTGTCCGGTACATTGGTCAGCTCTCCTTCTATCACAATTTTTTCTCTCTCTGATGCGTTTGCATACGACATCATACATGCGGTGACAATAAGTGTACCTAACATTCTTTTTCTTTTCATCATCATATCTGTTATATTTAATTAGAAGTTTATTTCATTTTTGAGTGTGCAATCTTTTATTTAGGTGATTTTTTGCCGGTTGTTACAAAGTTATTGAATGATGCAATGCCAACCTGTTAAAAAGTTGTTAATTCGTTTTTTTCAGTTTGAAATCGTCCAGAAATTGGACACTACTGAGCGCGTTCGATTCAATAGATGTGCAAAAGTAACCCTTTCCCTTTTCTCTTTCAAAGAAAAAATCTAAAAGTTTTTAGTTTAGAGTAGCCAAAAATCTAAAAACTTTCATTTAGATTTTTTAGATACGCATAAAAAGGCAGGTTTCATCGGTGAAAAGAACATTTTTTACTACCTTTGCGTCCAAATTGAAATTTGAGATGCAATGAAAACAAAATATCTGTTGCCTGTGTTGCTGGTGTTGCTTGTTGTGCTTTCCTATATGGGAAACTATCGGGCAAGCGAAAAGGAACTATGTGAACGGGCAAACCTGCTGTTTCTGCAAGAACATGCCGGATGGGGAGATTCGCTGATGCGTATCATGAAGATTCCAACTTGGGGGAGATATGATTCTGAGGCGTATCGAAAAAAGAAAAAGCACACCCTTCTCTCGTTGCAAGACACTATTGTGATTTCTACCCGTTTCTATCATCCCGAATACACCAAATACCGGCGGGATGTTTATACGTGTATTCAGTTGTTGGAAACTATGTGGGGAGAGAAAGATGGATATGAATTGTCCATCGTAGATTCCCTTTTCCAATGTGCATTGGTGCGCGAGGGTATCGAGGCTGAAGTGGTCATGGCACTGGGAATCCGCGACTTGGGAAAGATATTCCCGACGGAAGATTCGATGTGCGTGGATGTCCCGATTGAATATTGTGAGGTCAGCCGTGAACTGGCTGACGGTGTACCCCTTGACACAGTGAACATTGGCATCTGCAACCAAGGGGAACTGAGTGCCGCCATCCGTCTGCAACCATCCGTGGTGAGGGCGCACATGAGCCTTTTCGGCTGGAATCAGGTGTTTGCCATTGTGGTGTTTTTGTTCGTCGGGATGTTGGTGTATCTTTTTGAAAAGATCCGATCGGTGGTGAGGAGTATGGTAATAATAGGAAACACGGCTATCGACCTTGAGCGTGGAGTAGTCTGTTTATGGGACGGGGAGTGTCGTTCCATAAATACCAACCAATTGGTGCTGCTGAAAATGTTGATAGCAGCTACGCCTGCATACAAATTGCGCAAAGAGGAAATCTGTCAAACCTTGTGGGGCAGGAATGCCAAAGACGGACAGGCACTTTACAACACTACTGTCAGCAGTCTGCGCAAACTGTTTGTGGCTGACGACGAATCGTTGGAGTTGAAAACACTTTCAAAAGAGGGTATAGAATTGATAGTAAGCCCCTCTTTATTGAAAAAAAGGCGGATGTTGCATTTTGTTTATACAGTTTTCTCTTTCAAAAAGAAAAACTAAAAGGTATCGGAACAGTTGATGCTTTATAGTTCTAAACTTATTCCTCCCATGAAAGTGGCTTTGGGCATCGGGAAGCCATAATTGACTTCGTAGCATTGCCCCAATAGATTTTCTCCTTTAACGAAAAGAGTGAGATTTGTCCCGAGGCGGTAGTTTGCCGTGAGGTTCCATAAAAGAAACTCTTCTTTCTTGCCGTTTTCTCCAACCGTTGTGTGTAGACCGGCAATGTATTGTAAGCCGGTGGTGAAGCTAAAAGAATCGTAGTGGGCATGAACACCCAGATAGGCTTTATGTTCGGGGGCGGCAATGACAGGGTATTTCATATGTAAGAAACTATAATTGGCATTCATTTGCCAACGCGTTGAGATTTTATAGTCAGTTGAAAGCTCGAGCCCATAGTTTTCAACCTTATCAACGTTAGTGTTCAAAGGTTTTCCGTTTTCACGCAAAAGCATGATGAGGTTTTCTCCTGTAATGTAAAAAAGGTTGGCTCCTACGTGGAGGTCTCCTCCTGCCAATGTCTGTTTGTACCCTATTTCGTAGTTCAGTGTACGTTCGGGTTTTAGGTTTGGATTTTGCGGGGGGTACATATACATCTCGCGCATGGTTGGGTTGCGGAATCCTTTACTTACCATTGCTTTCAGTGCTATTTCGTTAGGTAGGTTGAATGCCAGTCCACCTTGGGGAACCAGTTCGGTGCCCACTTGTGTGTGGTGGTCAACGCGCAGACCTGCGTTAAGTGAGAGCCAGTCGGTGAGTGTTTGTTGTATGTCTACATAAGCAGCCATTTCGTCTTCTGTTTTGTCGGCAATCAGGCTTTCGGCATGTGAAATGCGGTCTTCGTTCCATGCGTGTCCACCGAAATGTGTCCAATCAGCTCCGATTGTTGTGCGGTTGCCACCGAAAAGTGAGAAGGTTTGATAGATAGAGATGCCCGCCATCAGGTCGTCGTGCATATAGAATGAGGTGCGTGGAGTTCCTCCCGTATTGTATCCGTCATTTACTTGATGATGTCCCCAATTGTAATAGGTACGGATAGCTCCCGAAGTGTTTTCGTAGCGATTGGTTATTCCTACAGATGCCATGCCACGTGTCACTTGCTGGTCGTTGTCGATAAGCGGATTGTTTGTTTCTCCTGGATTTTCGGAATTGAAGTGAATGAGGTTCACATCACCCATGGCTTGCCAGTGTTGGTTAAAATCGTATCCCAACTTGAGGAATCCGGCATATTGTTTGAAGGTGTTGTCAGGGCGATGTCCATCCGTGCGTCCATAGTTTACTCCAATGATACTGATGAACTTACCTTTGCGGAGACGTTGTGTCAGTTCGCCTTGTACCGTACCATACGAACCGGCTGCGAGGCGTACATTGGTTTTTGTTCCGTCTTGTTGCATCTTTCGGGTGACAATATTTACAACTCCTCCCATGGCATTTGAACCATAGAGTGTGGATGCCGGACCGCGGAGAACCTCTACGCGTTCGGCTATCATTGTTTGATAAGCATCAGCTATGGAGTGGCCATAGAGACCCGCATATTGTGGCATACCGTCAATAAGTATCAATACACCGGCATTGGGGCTGCTGCCCCCTATCCCACGTACCGTGAAAGCACCGGCTGCTCCATTTGATACACCGTAGCCAAACATGCTACGGCTGGTGGTGAAGAGTCCTGGAACTTGTTCGTTTAATGTGGGCAGGATAGAGGTACGATGCTGTTCTGTCAGCTTCTTGTTTGACAGGCTTGTTACAGTCATAGGCAGGTGGCGCACATCTGTTTCGTGGCGTGTGCCGGTTACTACAATGTTGTCAAGGGTGATGCTGTCGTTTATTTGTGCAGAAACCATTTGTGCCAACATTATGGTTACCAGCAAAACGAGGTTGTTTTTGCAATCTCTCATATGCTTTTTGTTTATTATCTATAAATAGGATAAGGTATTTGTTTGCAAAGATATACATTTTTCAGCACAAAGGACCTATTTTTAGGTAGAATTAAGCCCCGTGAATGGTTATTGCCCAAATAAGTTGGGGTTATTTACGGTAAGTGGATGGACTTTGTCCGAAATGTTGCAAGAAAAATCGGCTGAAATAAGAGGGAGATGAAAACCCAAACTGTTCGCTGATGCGTGCAATGGGTATATTCCGATTTTGTATCAGGCGTCCCAGTTCGACGGTCGTAAATCGGTTTATCCAGAATATCGCAGAATGTCCACTTACCCGATTACAGACTTCCGATAAATATTTGGGGGTTACACATAGTTTTGAAGCATACCACGCTACCTCACGATATTTGCGATAATGCCCCATCTCTAATAAATGAAGAAAACGTAGCATCAGGGTGGTTCCTGCATTTTTTTCTTTAGAATGCGGGTATTGGTTGTTTAGGATTTGCGAGTAGTCAAGATAGAGTGATTTTACGGCACACATCATTACTTCGTGCATAAAATCTTTGGTTGAATGTGCTAATCGTTCCTCAATGTTGTTGATATCCTGTTTGAGCAGTTCGTACTCTTTGGAATTGATTTTTATGATAGGATCCTTTAGAAGAATCAATGTGTTATATATGCCGTGGTTTACATTGGGTATAGCCTCTTCTATAAATGACGGGTTGATGTATACAACTTGCACTTCGAAGTCTTTTGTCGTTTCAAAGTCAGCTAAAGGATAAATTGTGTTTACAACCATCGTTTCCCCTTTATTTAAGGTGAATTTATGTTCTCCTATACAAAATTGGAAACTGCCTTGATGGCATATTATATGTGCAATATATAAAATCAACTTAGAAGATAACAAATTATCTATGGATGATTCTATAATGATATTTTTTGTGTTGTATTCCATCTTTCTTTGTATTTTGCATGAGGGGCTATTATTTTCTCTTTCAATATTTTTTTTGCAAAAGTATATGTTCTTCATAAAAAAAAGCTTATACATTTTTCGGTTTTTTGTTGCTTTTTTCTCTTTTTTTATTCTTTTATTATTTATTGCTTTTTTTCTTAAAAAAATATAAGAAGGTGGATTTGAAGGGAATGAAGTTGGTGTGAAAGATGTTCCTTTCATATATAAGAAACTGTAAAACAGTGTTATATGTGTGAAGTGGAACAAAAGGAATGCTATGTGGAATGGAGATGTATGAGTGGAAAAAAGTCTTTGTTTAGGTGGAATATTTTAGAAAAGTGTTTGTTCGTCTTTTGGGTTGGATGAGTACAAAGTAAATTGAAAATACCTCTTTTTGTTGATTAATAAAGGATGATTGAACACTTTACCAGGACCGGAAGTTGTGAGTCCTGGGACTGATGTTGACAAGTCCTAGGACTGATGTTGGCGAGTCCTAGGATAAAATGAGTTGAGTCCTGGAGATTTTTGTCTGCATCCTGCCTCCTTTTTTTCATTTGGTAGGATGTAATTTGCAAATAAGAGTAAAGGGAATAATTAAATGTGAGGGAGTGTGCATGCTATGTTTTAGCGCAATAAAACATAGCATGCACAGTTGTTTTTATAGATGTTTGTCAAAGAAGTCTGCAACTTCGCATTGTATTTCTTTATTGCAAAAATGGTGTACATCCCATAAGCGGGTGACCAAATTTTCTCCGGCATTTTGGCTTTCCCACACTTGTTTCATGATGGCATATGCCTTTTCGACAGAGACAGGAGGGAAGAGTTTGTCTTTTTTTCCATTGAAGAATAACATAGGTTTGGGACAAGCCAATGAAGCTACATGTGGATAGTCGAGGTAACGGCGTAGACCGGGGAGTGTATTGGCAAAATCAGATCCGCCTTTTCCTCCCCGATATCTCCAATGAAGCTGGTAGTCAGTTGTTACCATCCAGCAGATGGCAGCTCCAACCTTGATTCGGTCGCTTATAGCCGACAACATCCAACTGCGATATCCTCCCATAGAAAATCCCATACATCCGATGCGATTGGCATCAACTTCGGGTAATGAAGCCAGAAATTCAGCGCAATAGGCATCTTCGTAAGTGGTTGTTCCGCTCCAGCTGCGTCCTAACATTTCAAAGACACATGCAACAGATTGTTGCCCCTCGTAGTCAGCTCCTTCTCTTCTGCCGCGTTCACCCCAGAAAAGAGCATCGATAGCAAGTACTACATAGCCACGTGATGCCAAATAATCTCCTGCGTATTGGTCGTCATAGCAACCATGTGCCCATTTGTCGGCATCGGCCAGTATCAGCGAGTCTACTCCGAATGGACGCACCATCTTTTCCTTTCCTATGGTGAAATGAGCTCCATGGTCATGCAAGGTAATGATGGCAGGTTTGGGGGCTTGGGTGTTTGTGGGTACCAGTAGATAAGCTGGAATACGGGCATAATCAGAGATGTTGAATTCGATTTTTCGCGCTTCATATCCATTTCGTTGTTCTACATCAATGACTTTCATGTCCCACTCTTTTGCAGGAGTGGGTGGAGTCATCATTGCCTCTTTGACTGTTTCACGGGCTTTGTGTTTCCATTGGTCGAACTCTTTTTCTTCGTCTGTCCCCCATGCCATAGGGAAAGTCATTTCTCTTTTCAGTTTGTTCAGATAAATAGGCATGTCTTTGTCCAACTCATAGTTGCCTCCTTTTATCCAACTCCATCGGTCAGCCCAATCATTCAAGACCCGTTTCCGTTGGCGTGATACCGTTTTTGCTCCTTGCCATTTCTTTTGGAAAAGGGCGGGATCGCGTTTATCTGTGTACCAGTTTTCTCCTAATTGGTATGAGTCGGGTGTCTGTTTTCCCGGCCAAACTTCGGATACGACGATAGTACCTTCGCCTTGTGGCAATCCTCCCGGCAGTTGTGGGTGTAAGGTATAAGGTAGGCGCCCCGGTGCTTTAGGCGCATAGCGTACAATATATTCTCCTTTCCCCATATAATATCCATCCCACTCTTGTTTGTCGATGGTTAAAGTCAAGCAAGGTGTCCCTTGAGGTGTATCTTTCAGGCGTGGACCTTTGAATCTCCACTCTATTATGGTATATGGTGCTACGGTATCACGTTCTGTTGTATGTCGTTTGAAAACAGTGCGTGGGCTGTACGGCATAGGTTCAAAACTTCCTCCCCATGATTCTCCGGTAGGCTCATCGGCATCTCCTTCCATCACATACAATACAGAAGGAGTGTCTCCCATTTTAGGTAGTCCACCATAATAATTTTTAAAGTCAGCCCCCATGGCGCCTGCTCCTTCGATGAATTTGCTGTAATAGTGTGCATTGTAGTTGTCGTTGCGTTTCCCATCGCTGATAAATCCACGATACGAGGCGTTGTTCTCAATCATCCATAAGTCGGGATGGTGTTCTACGATATAGAGGTAACTGTTGACCGACCATTTTTTATTAGGACCTCCAATCCAGTATACTCTGATTTTTGAAATAATGTCAGGAGCATCGTGTAACGCTTGTGCAACATCTTCCAATCCTCCCCAGACTAATACCCACAAGGGGCGGTCACTCTCTTGGCGAGCGCATCGAACAATCCATTCTGACCCCTCTGTAGCTTTATCAAATCCTTGTATGGGTGCTGCTCCTTTATGACCTTGTTTACACAATGCACGCAGTTCGGCAGGCGTCATCAAATCATCAATTCTTGCATGCAACCGATGAAAGTCCTGTTCGTATAAATCGATCATTCTAAGTAACTCTGCTTTTGAACCATTTCCATATGAAGGTGAACTGACTAATCCTTCGATATCCATCCGGTCGCTATTCATCAGCAGATGCACCATTGATTGGTTGTCATCGGGGTCTGTACCGCCAATGTCTGTAGAGATTAAAACACGCGGTTTAATCACAGGGATGACTTGTGCTTTTGTGGCTGTTGCTATTATAACTATCCATCCAATGAACAGCCAAAATTTCCATTTTTTCATGTGATAAATTATTGATTATGTTGCAAAGATAGAGAAAAAAAAGGATAGGCAAGACTTTATTCTGTAATTTGTTGCTTTTAGGATTCAAAGAAACATGAAAAGGCAAATTGAGAATGACCGGCAAGAAAAGTTCCTTTTTTTTGGGCTATAGCAGAAAAAACAGTACTTTTGCATTCTAATTCTTAAATTGGTTTTGCATATGTTGGATATTTACTGCAAGAATACAGATGTGACGTTGCGTGTAGAGCCTGGAAGCAGTGTTTGGGAAGTTTATCTCCAAAGTGGTTATAAAATGGAATATGTTCCAACCAGCGCGAAGTTGAACAATGTGGTAGTGGGACTGGATGTACAGCTCTACGAGAACGCGGATGTGGAATTTCTGGATTTGACCTCAGCTTCGGGTATACGCACTTATTTACGTTCTTTGTGTTTTGTATTGTGTAAGGCGGTAGAAGAACTGTTTCCTATGGGTCAGGTAGTATTGCAACATCCGGTGTCGGGTGGATACTATTGTATGCTGCATATAGGCAGGGAGGTAGAGCCGGTGCATGTGGAGAATATAAAAAGGCGTATGCATGAATTGGTGGATGAAAAGATTCCGTTCAGACGGATGCATGTGCATACGGCTAAAGCAGCACGTATGTTTCGTACGTTGGGCATGAATGACAAAGCAAATTTGTTGGAGACTAGCGGACTGTTATATACCCAATATTATACGTTGGGAGGAATGGCTGATTATTACTATGGAAGCCTGGTTCCTCATACAGGGTTCATCGGATTGTTTGATGTTATTCCCTATGGTGAAGGTATTTTGTTGCGTTACCCCGATGTGGCTAACCCGAATGGGTTGTGTCGGATGGTGAAGCAAGAGAAACTGATGGAAGTATTTGATGAGCATATTGGTCTAGGGCGGATTTTGGGAGTGAGTACAGTGGGCGATTTCAATAAAATCTGTCTTGAAGGGGGAGCAACTGCGTTGATAAATGTGGCAGAGGCTTGGCAAGAAAAGAAAATTGCACGTATAGCAGATGAGATATATGAACGAGGAACAGTGAAGGTGGTACTGATATCAGGACCCTCATCATCGGGAAAGACCACTTTCAGCAAACGTTTGTCGGTACAGTTGATGACAAACGGGCTGAAACCGCAGGCTATTTCACTTGACGACTATTTTGTAAACAGGGATGACACACCGATTGACGAAAACGGAGAGTATGACTTTGAGTCGTTGTATGCACTTGACCTGAAGTTGTTAGGTGATGATTTGCAGACTCTATTGGACGGAGGAGAGATAGAGTTGCCGCGGTTTAATTTCACTACCGGAATGCGGGAATATAGAGGTGAAAAAATGAGATTGAAAGAGAATGGTGTGTTAATATTGGAGGGGATACATGCACTCAACCCCGAACTGACGAGAGGCATTGGTGCTGAAAGAAAGTTTGGTGTCTATGTTTCTGCCTTGACAACCATTAAGCTCGATCATCACAACTATATACCTACATCAGACAACCGGTTAATTAGACGTATTATACGTGACAGCAAATATCGCGGATATTCAGCAGAAGAAACTATTGCACGCTGGCCCAGTGTGAGAAGGGGGGAAGATAAGTGGATATATCCTTACCAAGAGAATGCGGATGCAATGTTCAATTCAGCGCTCTTGTTTGAACTGGCAGTATTGAAAGGTTATGTTTTGCCTCTGTTGGAAAGGGTATCGCAGGAGGTGCCTGAATATGCAGAGGCGTATAGGTTAAGAAGGTTTCTAAGCTATTTTGTGGGGATGCA
Source organism: Bacteroidaceae bacterium (assembly GCA_017472635.1). GTDB lineage: Bacteria > Bacteroidota > Bacteroidia > Bacteroidales > Bacteroidaceae > Phocaeicola_A. The sequence goes on along the minus strand of JAFUPU010000064.1, from coordinate 13,862 downwards.
GGATCGAGATTTGCCTCCGACCTCTTTACTACGGGAATTTTTAGGTGGAAGCAGTTTTACTTATTAATGTAGAATGGGAGTATGACACAGCGTTCGGCACAGATATTAGGGCAACGGAGTGAGCAACGACAGACATTGTCGCAGCAGCAGTTGTTGTGCGTGAGGTTGTTGGAATTGCCTATCGAAGCGATAGAAGAAAGGATACGCACTGAAGTGTTGGAAAATCCGGCATTGGAGGAAGTTGATGGCGGAGAAACTGATGAATTGAATAGTGAAACGTCGAGTGACGAGTTGACGTTAGGAGATTATCGAAACGAGGATGATATCCCCGATTATCTGCTCGGAGAGGGAAGCGGGGTCGGTAAAAGGATGGCGGCAGAAGATATCCCGCTGACCGATACGGTGTCGTTTTATGAGGTGTTAAAAGGGCAATTGGGTGAGTGTGAGTTGGATGATGGGCAGCAGGCGGTTGCAGAGTATCTGATAGGTTCGTTGGATGGTGATGGTCTGTTGCGCAAACCATTATTGACGATTGTTGATGAATTGATGCTTTATCAAGGTGTCTATATGTCGGAGGGGGAGGTTGAAAAGGTCTTAGAAGTCGTGCAACAGCTTGAACCTGCAGGCGTGGGGGCACGAGGGCTGAAAGAGTGTCTGGTGATACAATTGAAGCGGAAGTCACCATCGCCATCAAGGGATACGGCATTGGACATAATGGAGAAATGCTATGAGGATTTTACATATAAGCGTTGGGAACGTATCAAGCAACGATTGAACTTGAGTGACGAGAAGTTGCAAGAAGCGATAGATGAGTTGGTGCATCTGAATCCGCGTCCGGGCAGTTCTGTGGGAGAGGCTATGGATAAAAGATGGCAGCAGATTACTCCCGATTTTATTGTTGAGACAGACTCTGATGGGAATATCAGTTTTGGTTTGAACGAGCGGAATGTACCCCGATTGCAGGTCAGCCAATCGTTCAGTGCAATGGCTAAAGAGTGTGAAAAAGAAAAAAAAGAGAATAAAGAGACTGGTGAAGCATTGGTTTTTTTAAAGCAAAAGATAGATGCAGCACAGGGATTTATTGATGCCGTTAGGCAACGGCAGATTACACTTATTGCTACGATGCAGGCGATAGTTGAGATTCAGCGTGCATTCTTTCTTGAGGGAGATGAACGCTTGTTAAAACCAATGAAACTGAAAGATGTGGCACAGCGGACAGGACTTGATATCTCTACTGTTTCTCGCGTGAGTAACTGCAAATATGTGCAGACAGATTATGGAGTATTTCCCTTAAAATTCTTTTTTGGAGACAGCTTTCATAAACCGACAGCTGCTATTCAGAAAGAAGTTGATGGGACATCAGTTGCCAAAAACGAAGAAGAGACTTCATTGCGTTTGATACGTGCTGTCATACGTGAGTGTATTGATAATGAAGACAAACAAAATCCGTTGACAGATGAACAATTGGTAAAAATCTTGCAGCAGTATGGATTTGATATAGCACGGCGTACGGTGGCAAAACACCGCAGCCAATTGGGAATTCCGGTAGCACGTATGAGAAAATGAACAGATTGAATATAAAGAAAACCAAGTTTTTGTTAGGGGGTGCAAGGGTATTGTCATTAATATGCAATCCGTTGGTAATTCCATTCCTCGGATTTGTCATGTTGCTTACATTTTCCTATCTTAGCATATTGCCAGCATCTTATAAGTTTACTTTGCTTAGCATGGTATTGAGCTTTACGTTGCTCATTCCTTTGGTTTCTATATGGGTATATCGTAAACTTGATAAACAGCGTATGTATGATTTGAATATCAAGGCAAATCGGGTGATGCCATATTGCTTGATTATCTTTTCTTATCTTTCCTGCCTGTTTACGATGAGTCGGATGAATATTCCACCCTGTCTTTCGGGAGTTATAGTTTCGTCGTTAGTCTCAATTGTAATATGTGCATTGGTCAATATGTTTTGGAAAATCAGTGTACACATGGCAGGTATGGGGCAACTTATCGGAGGGATTATTTCCTTTAGTGTCATCTTTTATTATAATCCAGTGTGGTGGTTGTGTCTGTTCATTTTGTTGGCTGGTGCCGAAGGGACGAGCAGCATTATCGTTCGTCAACATACATTGTCGCAAGTGTTGGTCGGAGGTGCCGTTGGGTTGGGATGTGGTATTTTAGGTATATTGTTTATACATTAATAGTAAAGAGTAAAAAGAAACAAGAAGATAATAACATAGAATATATAATAATTAAATAGGAGAATATAACAAATGAAACCAATCGTCAGTATTATAATGGGGAGTACTTCAGATTTGCCCATTATGGAAAAAGCTGCCCAATTATTGAATGAATTGCATGTACCTTTTGAGATGAATGCGCTTTCAGCTCATCGTACTCCTGAGGCAGTTGAGGATTTTGCAAGAAATGCTCAAGGAAGAGGCATACAAGTTATCATTGCTGCTGCCGGAATGGCAGCTCATCTGCCTGGAGTCATCGCGGCATCAACGACAGTACCGGTTATTGGCGTGCCTATCAAGAGTACATTGGAGGGGATGGATGCCTTGTTGGCTATTGTGCAGATGCCTCCCGGAATTCCTGTTGCAACCGTAGGTATCAATGCAGCTATGAATGCCGCTATACTTGCCGTACAAATGTTGGCACTTAGTGATGAAGAGTTAGCACAGAAGTTTACGGTTTATAAAGAGAATTTAAAGAAGAAGATAGAAAAAGCAAACGAAGAACTGAAAGAAGTCAAATACGAATATAAGACCAATTAAAAAAAGCAAATGTCATGATTGATTTGTTCAATTATGCCCGTCGTAAGAGCGTAGAGGTTCAAGTGGGTGCTCTTGCTATGGGAGGAAAAAAACCTATTCGCATCCAGTCTATGACGAATACTGTCACTATGGATACTAAAGCTTGTGTTGAACAGGCGAAACGTATTATTGGAGCCGGTGGAGAATATGTACGCTTGACTACTCAAGGGGTGAAGGAAGCTGAGAATCTAAAGGAAATTAATATAGCTTTGCGCACACAAGGTTACATGACTCCGTTGATTGCAGATGTGCATTTCAATGCTAACGTTGCTGATGTTGCAGCCCTGTATGCTGAGAAAGTGCGTATAAACCCTGGTAACTATGTAGATGCGGCACGTACCTTCAAGCAGTTGGAGTATACAGATGAGGAATATGCGCAGGAACTACAGAAGATACGTGCTCGGTTTATACCTTTTTTAAATATATGCAAAGAGCAATGTACTGCTATTCGCATAGGGGTGAATCATGGCTCGTTGTCTGACCGTATCATGAGTCGTTATGGCGATACTCCTGAAGGCATGGTTGAGTCGTGCATGGAATTTTTGCGTATTTGCAAAGACGAGCAGTTTGATAATGTTGTCATATCTATCAAAGCAAGCAATACGGTGGTGATGGTGAATACGGTTCGTCTGTTGGTTGCTGTCATGCAGAGCGAAGGTATGCATTATCCGTTGCATTTGGGAGTTACCGAAGCTGGCGACGGAGAAGATGGGCGTATCAAATCGGCATTGGGCATAGGTGCTTTACTTGCTGATGGAATAGGAGATACCATTCGAGTATCATTGAGTGAAGCCCCCGAAGCTGAGATACCGGTTGCCCGTAAGTTGGTTCAACATGTGTTGACCCGTAGTGATGCTCCTTATATACCAGGTGAGCTTGCCAGAAGTTTCGACTATCTTCATCCTCAGCGTAGACATACGTTTGCAATCAAGAATATCGGAAATCATCAACCACCAGTGGTTATTTCATTTCATGATGAAAATGCTTCAGCACCATCTCCCCAGTTTATGCCCGATTATATCTATTGTGGAGCAACACTACCCTCTCAGCGCTATCAGACTGCATACATCGTAGATGCAGCAGGGTGGCAAGATGAAGAGGGGGTTTGGCCTGCATTTAATTTTAACACATTGGGCGATATTGAGACCAATCCGGCTTCGTTAAAATTCTTGTTCATCCCTTATCTGTTACTTGAACAAGCATTGGATGTATTGAAAGCACATCCCGAGGTGGTTGTGATTTCACAGGGTGTCAGTGCCAATCGTTTGGGTGAACATCGGGCACTTGTACACCAACTGATGAATGCCGGTATAGATAATCCTGTTGTTATTTTCCAACATTATGGCGAAACAAATCTTGAAGATTTCCAAATAAAGTCGGCTGCTGATATGGGTGCACTTGTTTTTGATGGGGTTGTTGACGGGTTGTTTTTGCTTAATCAAAACAGTATACTCTCTACCGACGCTATTGAACAGACTTCATTCGGTATCTTACAGGCTGGCAGATTACGCACGACAAAAACTGAATATATCTCATGTCCGGGTTGTGGTCGTACCCTATTTGACCTGCAGTCAACCATTGCTCGTGTAAAGCAAGCGACTTCTCATTTGCGTGGTTTGAAGATAGGTATTATGGGGTGTATTGTGAATGGTCCGGGTGAGATGGCGGATGCCGATTATGGCTATGTAGGGGCAGGTCGGGGCAAAGTTAGCCTTTACCGTCGGAGAGAGTGTGTCGAGAAAAATATTCCGGAAGCTGAAGCCGTTGAAAAACTGGTTAATTTGATAAAAAGTAATGGAGACTGGAAAGCATAACTTTATCAAGACGGTGTGTATCTATTGCGCTTCAAGCACTCATATCGATGATACTTACTTTGAGTTGGCAACCGAATTGGGGCAATTATTGTCTGCGCGTGGAGTAGATATTGTCAATGGAGCGGGCAGTACCGGTTTGATGCGTGCTGTATCTGATGCAGCGCTTGAGGGAGGCAGTAAGGTTACAGGGGTCATTCCTCAGTTTATGGTTGAACGTGGATGGCATCATCCGTCGTTGAGTAACCTTGTGGTTACTGCTGATATGCATGAGCGTAAGCAGCGAATGGCAGCGATGAGTCAAGGGGTTATTGCATTACCTGGCGGATGCGGCACGCTTGAAGAACTGCTTGAAGTGATTACCTGGAAGCAATTGGGCATTTATCCCCACCCGATTATTATCTTCAATGCCAACCATTATTACGATGCACTATTACAAATGTTAGACCATGCTATAGCCAACCGTTTCATGCATCCTTGCCATGCAGGTTTATGGTGTGTGGCTGAATCTGCTGTTGAAGCTGTCAATTTGTTGTTTTCAACTCCTTTGTGGCAGGGGTGTACTGCAAAATACAAGTGATGCCATGATGTATAGTTCCTGTCTTCTGTCAACATCCTATCAGCATGTGGTTCAGCCCTATCATCTTCACACCAATGATTGGGTAGCCATTCTTGTCATTCTTTGTTTCTTCGTTACCACTTATGTGCTAGCTTCAGGTGGCGCCATGTTGCTTAAACATGGCAGGGATTTTCTTCTTGTTAGGCAGCAGGAACGTTCTTTTGAGTTGCAGAGTTCCGGATACTTTCGTTCTCGATTGTTGCTTATCTTGCAGACGGTGTTGCTTCTTTCGCTTTTGTGTCTCGATTCTTTTTCTCTCGCCAAACTCACAAATTCTTTTCAATCCCCTTTGGGATTGTTAGGCGTATATATTGTATCATGGTCGCTTTTTCTTCTGTTCAAATGGTTACTTTATAGTTTGGTAGGGTGGATATTTTTTGACGCTTATACTCGTCGTCAGTGGATCGATTCTTACCTGTTTATTGTAGCTGTTTTCGGACTACTTTGTTTCCCTGTTGTATTATGTGCCATATATCTTCATATCCCCTCTTTTCCTACCCTTTTATGTACCATTTTCATCTCTTTTTTATGTGAAATTCTACTCTTTTATAAGAGTTTTTGCATATTTTCTCCCTCTTCTTATGGCTATTTCTATTTATTTGTGTACTTTTGCACCCTCGAAATCATCCCTTTACTATTGATGGGGAAAGGGATGGTGATGATAAATGGTTTTTAGATACTAAAAATTTAGAGCATTGAAAGTTAAAAGAATTCTGATATCACAGCCTAAGCCCGCATCGGAGAAGTCTCCTTATTATGATATCGCTCAGAAGTATGGAATAGAGTTGGTCTTTCGTCCCTTCATCAAAATAGAGAGTTTGTCGACAAAAGAATTCCGCCAGCAAAAAGTTTCTATTTTGGATCATACAGCCATCATCTTTACGTCTCGTCATGCAATAGACCACTTTTTTCAATTGTGTGCCGATTTGCGTGTGACTATTCCTGAGACGATGAAGTATTTTTTCATCAGTGAGTCTATAGCATTATATTTGCAGAAGTATGTGCAATATCGCAAGCGAAAAATCTTTTTCGGTAATAGCGGTAAGTTAGATGATTTGGCACAATGTATAGGGAAGCATAAAAATGAAAAGTATTTTGTGCCTTTGTCGGATGTACATACAGATGAAATAAAGAATATGCTGGATAAGTTGAAAGTTCAGCATTCTGAGGCTGTGATGTATCGTACGGTGAGCAACGATTTTACTCCAGAAGAGAAACTCGATTATGATATGCTGGTATTTTTCAGTCCGTCGGGTATTGCTTCGCTGCAAAAGAATTTTCCTGATTTTGAACAGGGTGATATTGTAATTGCATCTTTCGGTCCGACAACGGCAAAAGCGGTGCGAGATGCCAACTTGAGGCTAGATATTGAAGCGCCTTCAGTGCAGGCACCTTCTATGGCTGCAGCAATTGACCTTTATTTGAAAGAGAACAATTAGTCAATACATAAGACAGATAATCGGGAGCGAGAACTGAGGGCTTGTCATAAAGGGATAAGCCGAGTTCCCGCTTCTTTATTATAAGAGGGCTGAGAACATTTATGATGGAAAGACAAACATTCACATTTACCAAGGAAGAGCGTTTGTGCCGGCGTGCAGTGATAAGTCGGTTGTTTGAGAGTGGTAGCCGGTCATTTTCGCATTTCCCCTTGCGTGTAGTGTTCATGCCTGTTGCAAGAGAAGAACAAAAACCACCGGTGAGTATATTGGTGAGTGTGCCTAAAAAACATTTTAAGCGGGCTGTAAAGCGGAATCGGGTGAAGCGTCAAGTGCGTGAGTCATACCGCAAAAGCAAGCATATATTGTGGGAAGCATTAGAAGGGAAATCTTTTGGGTTGGCGGTAGCATTCATTTGGTTGGATAAAACATTGTATCCTTCAGAAGAGATAGAGAGTAAGATGAGATTGTTGCTTGAGCGGATTGTTGAAAAGACAAGGGTGTTTTCATGATGAAACTGTTGCGCAATATACTTGTTTGGGGATTGCTGCTTCCGATACGGGTTTATCGCAATTGTATATCCCCTTTTACTCCGCCTTCTTGTCGGTTTACCCCAACTTGTTCAGCTTATGCAATGGAGGCAATTGAAAAGCATGGTCCGTTGCGTGGTACTTGGTTGGCGGTGCGTAGATTGTTGCGTTGTCACCCTTGGGGAGGTTCGGGGTATGACCCAGTACCTTAAATATTGAAATAAAATGAAATTCTTTATCTGATAATCCTGCTAATAGAGAGAAATTGTCTATATTTGCAATTCAAATAAAAAATGTATGGAACAACAATTGCTAATTTATAATACGTTGACTCGCAGTAAAGCGCTGTTCAAACCGTTACATGCTCCTCATGTAGGCATGTATGTGTGTGGTCCCACTGTATATGGTGATGCTCATTTGGGGCATGCTCGTCCGGCAATTACTTTTGATATCGTATTTCGTTATCTCACTCATTTGGGGTATAAGGTTCGTTATGTACGCAATATTACGGATGTCGGACATCTTGAGCACGATGCGGATGAGGGTGAAGATAAGATTGCCAAGAAGGCACGCCTTGAACAATTGGAGCCAATGGAAGTTGTGCAATATTATTTGGGGCGTTACCATAAGGCTATGGAGGCATTAAATGTGCTGCCACCTAGCATTGAACCTCATGCTTCAGGTCATATTATGGAGCAAATCAAACTGGTACAAGAGATTCTCGACAATGGATATGCTTACGAAAACCAAGGGTCGGTTTATTTCGATGTTGCCAAATACAACCAAGACCATCGATATGGAAAACTTTCAGGACGTAATCTTGATGATGTGATGAATACGACACGTGAGTTGGATGGGCAACACGAAAAGCGCAATCCTGCAGATTTTGCCTTGTGGAAGTGTGCACAACCTGAGCACATCATGCGTTGGCCATCTCCTTGGAGCGATGGTTTTCCTGGGTGGCATTGCGAATGTACGGCTATGGGGCGTAAGTATTTGGGGAACCATTTTGATATACATGGTGGTGGCATGGATTTGGTATTCCCTCATCATGAATGTGAAATAGCGCAGAGTGTTGCTTCGCAAGGCGATGATATGGTGCATTATTGGATGCATAACAATATGATAACCATCAATGGAACGAAGATGGGGAAAAGCTTGGGCAACTTTATCACGCTGGATGAGTTTTTTGGTGGTACACATCCGTTGTTGTCACAAGCCTATACACCCATGACCATCCGCTTCTTTATCCTTCAAGCTCATTATCGGAGTACTGTAGACTTTAGCAACGAGGCTTTGCAGGCGAGTCAGAAAGGGTTAGAGCGCTTGATGGAAGCTACAGTCAAACTGAAGGAACTGCAGCCGGCAGAAGTTTCTACCATCTCTATTGGAGAGATTCGTCAGAAGTGTTACGATGCAATGAATGACGATTTCAATACACCTATTGTCATATCTCATCTGTTTGATGCTTGCAGAATTATCAATACGGTAGCAGATAAAAAGGCATCACTTTGTGCACAAGACCTGGATGAGTTGAAGGGTGTCTTCAGCCTATTCATGAATGATATCCTTGGCTTGAAGCAAGAGACAGGTTCGAATGATGAGCGTGAAGTCGCTTTTGGAAAAGTGGTGGATATGTTGCTCGAACAACGTATGAAAGCGAAGGCTGCCAAAGATTGGGCTACCAGTGACAAGATACGTGATGAACTGACCGCTTTAGGTTTTGAGATAAAAGACACTAAAGATGGTTTCAGTTGGCGATTGAACAAATGATTTTTAGTGTGTTAGTCCCTCTACACACTCTTATGCGTATATATATAATGAGGTTGTGTCGTTTTAGACGCATCCTCATTATTTTTTTTTCCAATCACCACAAAGTATTATCTTCCTCTGACAATACGCTTGATGTCGTTGAGTTTGTTCAGTGCTTCAATGGGGGTTAGGTTGTTGACATCGAGTGTGAGTATCTCATCACGGATTTGGCAAAGCACGGGGTCGTCAAGTTGGAAGAAACTCAATTGTACTCCTGAGCGGGTGTCGGCAATTTCATCCAGCGATTTGGGTGAGATACCTTGTTGGCGGTTGTCACTTTCTAATTGTTTTAAGATTTGGTCGGCTCGTTTGACAATGCTTTTGGGCATTCCTGCCAGCTTTGCCACATGGATACCGAATGAGTGTTCACTTCCCCCTCGTTCGAGTTTGCGTAGGAAAATGACTTTTCCGTCCACTTCTCTCACTGATACATTGTAGTTCTTGATGCGGGTGAATGAGCGTTCCATCTCGTTCAACTCGTGGTAATGGGTTGCAAACAAAGTACGTGCCTTTCCTTTAGGATGTTCGTGGATATATTCCACAATGGCCCAGGCAATGGATATGCCGTCGTAGGTAGAAGTGCCACGTCCCAACTCATCGAAGAGAATCAGACTGCGTGGGGAAAGATTGTTGAGGATATCTGCAGCCTCATTCATTTCAACCATGAAGGTCGATTCACCTACCGAGATGTTGTCACTTGCTCCCACGCGTGTGAATATCTTGTCGACCAAGCCGATGTGGGCGCTCTCTGCCGGTACGAAACTGCCGATTTGTGCCATCAAGGTGATGAGGGCTGTTTGGCGAAGCAGAGCCGATTTACCAGCCATGTTAGGCCCGGTGATGATGATGATTTGTTGTTTGTCACTATCCAGCATGACATCGTTGGCAACATAACGTTCGCCAGGTACCATCTGGGTTTCTATAACCGGGTGGCGTCCCTGTTTGATATCAAGCACCTCGTCATCTTCAATGGTAGGTCGTATGTAATTGTTTTCTTTTGCTACCAACGTGAAAGAGAGCAGGCAATCGAGGCGTGCCAACAAGTTCGCATTGATTTGGATGGATGGGATAAAGTCGGAAACGGCAGAAACCAATTCACTGAACAGGCGGGTTTCGAGTTCGACTATTTTGTCTTCGGCTCCCAATATTTTCTCTTCGTAGCTTTTCAACTCTTCGGTGATATATCGTTCGGCGTTTACCAGCGTCTGTTTCCGTATCCAGTTTGCAGGCACTTTGTCTTTGTAGGTGTTACGTACTTCGATGTAATATCCGAAAACGTTGTTGTATCCTATCTTCAGGCTCTGTATGCCTGTTTCTGCAATTTCTCGTCCTTGTAGTTGCAACAAGTAATCTTTTCCTGAGTGTGCAATAGCCCTGAGTTCGTCCAATTCGGCATTGACCCCGTTTGCTATGACTCCTCCCTTATTGACCAGCAAAGGTGGGTCGTTTTGTATTTCACGGGCGATGCGGTCTCTCACCGATTGGCAGGCATCCAGTTGTTTGCCAATCCGGTTGAGGCTGGGATTGTCAGCTTCTATACAACACTTTTTTATGGGTTCGATGGCTTGTAATGCAACTTTCAGTTGTACCATCTCGCGTGGCGATATGCGTCCGACTGCTACTTTTGAGATGATGCGCTCCAAGTCTCCTATGCGATGTAGCTGTTCTTCGATATCTTCTTTAAACTGAGGGTCACGGAAGAAAAATTCCACTACATTCAGCCGTTCGTTGATTGGTTTTACCTCTTTCAGTGGAAAGACAATCCATCGTTTCAGCATACGGGCACCCATAGGGGTTATGGTTTGGTCGATTACATCCAGCAGTGAGCGACCACCTTCGTTCATGCTTCCTATCAGTTCCAAGTTGCGCACGGTGAACTTGTCGAGCCGCACATAACGGTCTTCTTCTATGCGTGAGATAGCGGTGATGTGTCCGATGCGGGTGTGTTGGGTGATTTCAAGATATTGGAGGATGGCTCCTGCGGCAACGACTCCGTTTCTCAGGTGGTCAATGCCGAAGCCTTTGAGGTTTTGAGTCTCGAAATGTTTGAGCAGGCGTTCGCGTGAAGAGAGCTCGTTGAAAGCCCAATCGTCCAATTCGAATGTGAAATATTTGTTTCCGAAAGCACTCTCAAACAAGGCTTTTTTTCCTCGTTCAAAAAGAATCTCTTTGGGTGAGAAGTTACCCAACAGCTTGTCTATATAGTCAAAAGGTCCCTCTGCTGCCAAAAACTCACCGGTAGAGATGTCGAGAAAAGCAATTCCGCAAGCCGTCTTGTTGAAGTGTACGGCAGCCAAGAAGTTGTTTTCTTTGTGGCTGAGCACGTTATCGGCTATTGCAACACCGGGTGTCACCAATTCGGTAATCCCGCGTTTGACCAACTTCTTTGTCAGCTTGGGGTCTTCCAATTGGTCGCAGATGGCTACCCGTTTCCCGGCTCTTACCAGTTTGGGCAGGTAGGTGTCGAGTGCATGAAAGGGGAAGCCTGCCATCTCTGTTGCGGCAGAGTTCCCTCCATTGTTTCGCTTGGTCAGCGTGATGCCTAATATGTTTGAAGCGATGACTGCATCCTCGCAGTACGTTTCATAGAAATCGCCACACCGGAAGAGTAAAACGGCATCCGGATGTTTTGCCTTTAAATCCATGAACTGTTTCATCATGGGGGTCAGTCCCGCTTCTTTTGCCATAGTGTGCAGTAGGTTAATGGTTCAAACTATCAGTTTTTGTTAGCACGTTTACGCTCCAACTCATCCAAAATGATTTTCCGCATACGCATGCTTTTGGGAGTGATTTCTACGTACTCGTCCTCTTTGATGTACTCTAACGCCTCTTCCAGTGAGAATACGATGGGCGGGATGATTCGTGCCTTCTCGTCAGAACCGCTGGCACGCATGTTGGTCAATTTTTTACTTTTGGTAACGTTGATGACCAAGTCGTTTTCATGCACATGTTCGCCTACCACCTGTCCGGCGTAAACCTCTTCTTGTGGGAAGATGAAAAATCGTCCGCGGTCTTGCAGCTTGTCTATGGCATAGGCAAAGGCAGTCCCCGTCTCCATAGCTATCATTGAACCATTGGTGCGGCGTTCAATCTCTCCCTTGTAGGGTTGGTACTCTTTAAATCGGTGTGCCATGATAGCTTCACCGGCTGAGGCTGTGAGCACGTTTGTGCGTAAGCCGATGATGCCTCTTGAAGGGATGTTGAACTCAATGTTGATGCGGTCTCCTTGTGTCTCCATAGAGGTCATCTCTCCCCTTCGGCGTGTCACCATGTCAATCATCTTGCTTGAGTATTCTTCAGGGACACTGATGGTAAGTTCTTCAATCGGTTCGCATTTCACACCATCAATAGTTTTGTAGATTACCTGAGGTTGACCCACTTGCAGTTCGTATCCTTCGCGACGCATGGTTTCAATCAATACCGACAGGTGCAGTACGCCTCTTCCGAATACGGTCCATTTGTCGGCACCTTCAGCCTTTTCAACCCTGAGTGCCAGATTCTTGTCGAGCTCTTTCTCTAACCGGTCGTGTATATGCCGGCTGGTGACGAACTTACCCTCTTTGCCGAAGAAAGGCGAATCGTTGATGGTGAATACCATGCTCATGGTCGGTTCGTCGATGGCAATGGTTGGCAATGGTTCGGGATTCTCAAAGTCGCAGATGGTGTCACCGATTTCAAAGTTCTCCAATCCCACAATGGCACAGATGTCACCTGAACTGACGCTTTCTACGCGTTTGCGGCCCAATCCCTCAAAGGTATGCAGCTCTTTTATCTTTGCACGTGTCTGGCTGCCATTCCGGTGTGCCAAGGTGATGTTCATACCTTCGGTGAGGGTGCCCCGATGTACACGTCCCACGGCTATACGTCCGGTGTATGAAGAGTAGTCGAGCGATGTGATAAGCATTTGAGGGGTACCTTCCAGCATTTTGGGTGCAGGAATGTGTTCGATTATTTGGTCGAGCAGGTAATTGATATCTTCGGTAGGAGTCTTCCAGTCTTCGCCCATCCAGTTGTTTTTGGCAGAACCATAGATTACGGGAAAGTCCAACTGTTCTTCTGTAGCATTGAGGCTGAACATCAGGTCAAACACCATCTCATATACCTCTTCGGGGCGGCAATTGGGTTTGTCTACCTTGTTCACCACTACGATGGGTTTCAGTCCTATTTGCAATGCCTTCTGCAATACAAATCGTGTCTGTGGCATAGGACCCTCGAATGCATCGACCAGCAGGATGCAACCATCTGCCATGTTCAACACACGTTCTACTTCGCCTCCAAAGTCGCTGTGTCCCGGTGTGTCTATAATGTTTATCTTAGTATCTTTGTATATGATGGAAACATTTTTTGAGAGGATTGTTATGCCTCGTTCGCGTTCCAAGTCGTTGTTATCCAATACCAGTTCACCATTTGTCTGATCGCCTCTGAACAAATGTCCGGCGAGCATCATTTTGTCGACCAGTGTCGTCTTTCCGTGGTCGACGTGTGCTATAATTGCAATATTTCTGATGTTTTGCATATTAGTCATATTTTGTCTTTCTACCCAAAAACGCGGCAAAGTTACAAAAAAACGCTGGAATAATCAACCGAAATCGGAATAATAGTGCATCTTGCACTGATAATAAACGCATTACGCTGAAAACCTCGGAAATACGGGAAATGGCAATTTAGCAAAGAAACGCAAGGTAATGAAATAGAACGGTTGCCTAATCGTTACCCGAAAACGAGTAAGATTTTTCTTTGTGTCGTCACGTTTCATAGTTCTGCATCATATTGCGTATCAATGTATAACTTGCTGATACATAATTTTGTAACCAAAAAAAACATTGGATTATGCG
>JAFUPU010000063.1 GCA_017472635.1 Bacteroidaceae bacterium | reverse complement strand
GTTTGGAAAATCAGGTTCTGGGCAAGGTCGCCAGAGCCGAAACCGATGCGCTGTAGCCATGACAGCTTGTAGAATCCTTTCTGTTCTTGTTCTGAATTGCTCATGTTTTTATCAATTTATTCGTTAGTTTGTGCTTTTTTTATCGTTGCAAAAATACGGTATTTGGGGCAGATGCAGTAGTAACGATGTTTCAGATACTTTCCAATATGTTTCATATTGCCCGATAGGCGTATGATAAGAAGAAAAAAGAAAAAGACGGAGATGTACCTGAGTACATCTCCGTCTGCTGAATGTGTGCGCCTGAAAGGACTCGAACCTTCACGCCGCGAAGCACCAGATCCTAAGTCTGGCGTGTCTACCAATTTCACCACAGGCGCATGGCAAATAAACCATTATCAGATTTTGCGGGGCAAAGATAAGGAAGTTTCTGGTTACAACCAAATTTTTTTGGATGAATGTTTGGAAGGGAGGGAAGAAGAGGTGCTTTCCGAGGAGGAAAAGGTTACAGATGGCTGAGCACCGAACGGGCTTTCTCTATAATGGTGTCAATGCCGCGATTCATATCCTCGGAGGTCATATTCACGTGGATGTCCGGTTCTATTCCAAATTCCAACTGCTCCATGTCGGGGCCATACATGGGGCAGGCGGAGAATCGTACAGACCACCCGTTCGGCAATTCGGAGGAGAATGGCATGCCGGAACCTCCACCTGTGCGGTCGCCGATGACGGTGACAAGGGGTAGCTGGCGCATACTGTTGACAAAATCGTTGGTGGCACTGTACGAACGTCGGTTGGTCAGCAGGGCTACAGGTTTCTGCCAGCGGACTCCATCGGAAGGAGTGATCTTGACTGCCTCAGGGGCTGAAAAGTCATTGTGTCCCGTTCCCGTCTTGTGGCACATGTATCCGGTAGTCACCTCCTTGTTCGTAAACCGGGCAGCCAGTTTGGTGGCATTGGTGAGCATGCCGCCCCCATTGTTGCGCACGTCCAGGATGAGGCCATTGCAGAAAGCCAGTTCGTTGAGCATTTCGCTGAGATTGCCGTCGCCGATGCCGGTGGAGAAACTCTCGTAATAGACGTAAGCGATGTTGTCATTCAGAATGGTGTACTTCAGGCCGCCGGCTATCTTGTAATTGGTGCCCAAGTAGCGGCGTTGGATGCTGTCATTGAAATTGGCCGGATAGTCTTCGTACCATTTCCAGTATCGTGCCACATCGTAGGTGGTGTATAGGTTGACGTGTCCGTCGCGCAATTCGGCCAGCATATTGCCCAATACCTCGAACAGCCCTTTCTGCGGCATGTCGGGGGTGATGAGTGGTGCATACCGGTCGCGAACCTCGTTCCAGTCGAGTCCATACTCATTCTGCTTATAGTCGAAAAAGCAGTAATGCTCATCTATCATCTGCCACAGGGCCTCAAAGTTCCCCTGCGGAGTGTTGTCGAACTCTTCTTCACGGATGCAGGAGGTGATGGTCAGCATCAGGGAAAGCAAAAGCCAAGCCATGGCCCAATATCCGGACCGACAGGATTTTTTCATGATTCTGCTCTTCAGTATGACTGTATAACTCTTCATCTCTTTATACCTAATATATAGTGTGTAAACTCACCACTGCAAAAATACGAAGTTTCTTCTATTTTCACAATACCTCCTCTCTTTTTTGTACAGACACCCTTTGTCTTTTTGAATTGACAAACTGTCAAATTGTATATTTGCGTTGCGAAAATCGCGTATATGCGTTCGGAAGGAAAAAGGGACGCATATACGCGATTCTTGAAGCCCTGAATTGTTGTATTTGGTTGATTTATAATGAGGTATATAAATGTGTGCTGCTAAAATGACGTTATTCTACGTGGCAAAAATAGTAGAGGAAGAGAGAATTGATGGAGAGGATGAAAGGAGGGAGAGCGGTAAATCCCTTGTTTCCCCTTAAGAAATAAAAATGCGGCTTGCAAAATAAATTTTCCGCCTTGCATTTGCTCCAAGTGCAAGGCGGAAAAGAAAATCTTCAAGCCGCAGAATAAATTTTGCGAGCCGCATTTTTTTTCATCTTCATGAGTTTTTTGTGAAAAGGTTGGGAATTATCTGTTTCATTCATGCCGATTCCGGTTGTAGAAGAGCCTGTTTTTCTCTGAATGAACGGACAGAAATGGACAAGATTTCCTCATTTTTATACATAAACGGTTCTTGTTCTGTATATTTATGCATAGTTCGGGCTTTGAATATTCATTTTTGGAATGACAAAGTGTAAGTGGTAAAGACTGTATGGAATGGTAAACAAGGTGTATGGGTTGCAAAAGTATGCTTGCTGTCACTTGACTGGCAGTAACTTTTTGACCAATCCGACCATGAAGGTGTGGCTGTAATCGTGGGTGCGGAGACCGCCGACGCGGGATTGTTGCATGTCTGCCATATAGCCGAGGCGTAGGGTAAAGCTGCGAAAGTTCATGTCGGCAGTCAGCCAATGGCGTAGGGATGGTTGGTTGTGCAGGGAGGTGAAGTGGACAATACCGTCAGTGTGGCCCAAAGAAAAGATTTCGTAGTAGGACTGTCCGTACGTGGGGGAGAACATGAGGCCGAGAAGGGGAGCGTCCAACTGATAGCGCAGAGTGATGGGAACTCTTTTCCACGGGATATGGTAGATGGCCATGCCTGAAGCGGCCAGGTTGGCATAGAGTTTGGCCTGTGCCGGATTGTTACCGTTGCGGGTGTTGTAGATGAATCCTCCATGCAGTTGTGCCATAGGACCAGCCAATAGACGAAGCTGCCCGTCGAACAGTTGGAAATTGTAGTGCAAGGCATAGTTCCAATTGATCATGCCGGACAGTTCGTTGGCTGTCTCGGCAGGATTCTCTGTCATGCCTACATATCCCTGAAAGATTGTCTGGCGCGATACGTTCCCATCAAACCAACGGGTCATTCGGCTGCTTTCGCGGAGTACACGTATCTGTACACCAGTGTATTCTAACGGCGAGAGATAGGTGTCATAAAGATTCACTCCTCCTATCCCATACATGGTAGAGCGGATGATGGGGCGCTCGTGTCCCTCTTGGGCATGGAGTATCCCCATCGTACAGAGTGATATGATGATAACCCAAAGTCTCCTCATCCATCAAAAGAGTTTCATTTGACCTGTCAGTTCGTCAAGAATGTCTCCTTCGCTCTTGCCGGCATCGGGATCTTCATTCACCGGTTCTTCGACAGGAAGTTCGGGCTTGGTCAACTCTTCCTCTGTGGGGAAACGGGTCGGTTCAAGTTCTACAATCTCTGCCACTTCAAAGGTGGTCAGACGCTTGCCCTTAGCCTTGTATCCCTTGACAGCGATGAACTCTTCTGCATCGATAACCAGTGGCTCGCGGAAACTGTCGCCTCCGCCGAACATCACTTGGATGCGTGGGTAATACTGGGTGGATATGAGCAATTCACGATTTTCCTTGTTCTCTCCCAAATAGTTTTGCCGCTTGACGGTGGCATCGAGCATGAAGCGCTTCAGGTATGGATAGCCATTGTTGTCTGCATCGAGAAGGGCTACTGTCCATACCTTTGATGGGTCGTACTTCTCTATCAAGCGGATATTGGTCTCGTAATGGTTGTTTACATCGAAATTGCTCAGGTAATAATCTCCACCTTCCAACATGACCAGAATCATCTCTTCGCTATGGAACTCGCCCAAGTATTGTCCGCGGCCGTCGTAGTTGAGACGCTGTACGTCCCAGTCGAACCAGACTTGGCGGCCTCCAAGGGTGGAGCCTCCACGTTGTTTCAATCCGATACGGTGTACATCAAACTTGGTCAGGATATTGCCTTGTGACTGGCGTCCTTTGATATGGATTTCACTGAAGTCTTTTTCCAGGATAATCTTCTTGACACGGGGATTGGGCTTGAGGGTAATCTTGATAACCTCAGCTTCGCCGTTAGGGTTTGCACTGAAGTAGGCAATGCGTGAACCGGGAGTTCCTTGGGTGACATCGTAGTCTCTGTCACGTGTCATAGCTGTGACAGCAAAACGTTTGATGTAGTGGAACCCGTCCTTACCATCGCGATAGACTACATTATATACGGTGCGCTTGTCGTTCTTCTTGAAGATACCGACGTGAAGGATGTTCTTGCCCACAAACATCTTTTCGCTGACGCGTACAATCTTGTATTTACCGTCTTTGTAGAACAGGATGACATCATCGATGTCGGAGCAATTATCTACAAACTCGTCCTTTTTGAGTGAGGTGCCGATGAATCCCTCTTCGCGGTTGATATAGAGTTTCTCATTGGCCTCTGCCACCTTGGCTGCCTCAATGGTGTCGAAGTTGCGCAACTCTGTGAGGCGGGGGTGCTCCTTGCCATATTTCTCCTTCAGCATTCGGTACCAATCGCTGGTCACTTCAATCATGTTGCCCAGTTTGCGGTTAATCTCTTCCACTTCACCATTCATGCGGGCAATAGCTTCGTCTGCCTTGTCTTTGTTGAAGCGGAGGATACGGGC
>JAFUPU010000062.1 GCA_017472635.1 Bacteroidaceae bacterium | reverse complement strand
TCTTACTTATGCATTCCGCGACCGTCGTAACAAGAAGCGTACATTCCGTGCTTTGTGGATTCAGCGTATCAACGCCGCTGCCCGCTTGGAAGGTATGTCTTACTCTACACTGATGGGTGCCCTTCACAAGGCTGGTATCGAAATCAACCGCAAGGTGTTGGCTGACCTCGCTATGAATCACCCTGAAGCATTCAAGGCTATCGTAGCTAAGGTAAAGTAAGAAAATAGATTTTCTAGATTTACATAACATGGCTCGCTTTTCTGATGAGAAGAGCGGGCCATTGTTTATTTGTTGCTGATACCCTCAAAAAAAAGATGTGTCGAACATACGACACATCTCCAATCTGATACTTTTCTTCCTTAGAGAGCGGTAAACGGGGCTCGAACCCGCGACCCTCAGCTTGGGAAGCTGATGCTCTACCAACTGAGCTACTACCGCATAAATGCTTTGCAAAAATACGAAAGATTTGTCAACGGACAAACACTTGAACGAAAAAAAATGCCACAAAGCAGGAAAAAATCTTTTAAAGAAAATATTTTGGTGAAAAGAAAAGAATTTGTTTGGAGATATCAGCCATAAACACTATCTTTGTACTACGAAAAAGATAAGGCCGTATCAGTCAGATTGGGAAACTCATCAAATAAACTGAAATGCCGAGACAAGCTTCGTTCATCAATGGCGTGCCGCCCCTTCGTGGCTAGGCGGATTACAAAGAGGGACGGGCACTCAAATCCTTCTACTCGGAGTTTCATCATCATCACTGGTACGGCCATTTTTGTATCCTGACCGCTCACTCCTTACTCCCTGTCACTTTCTTTTAGGGCTCAGTAGAAATTTAATGGGCTCAGTAGAAATTTAGTGAGGATATGCATATAGCTTAGAGATTCGAAAAAGGAAAAACCTTTTGTCAACCACTCCTCTGAGATTTCAGTACCCTACGGAAGTCTTCATTTTATTCCCCTGCGGTTAAGTGCCTGCTGATAGCGGTGGGCATTGGCGTTGTGTTGGGCGAGGGTAGTGGCAAAATTGTGGGTACCAGAGAAATCTTCCTTGGCACACATATACAGATAATTGTGCTTGGCCGGATTAAGTACGGCTTCGAGAGCCGCCATGGAGGGTATGCGGATGGGGCCTGGTGGAAGTCCCTTATATATATAGGTATTATAGGGAGAGTCGATAGTGAGGTGCTTGTTGAGGATGCGACGCAGGGTGGGGTCACCGGTGGCAAACTTTACCGTAGGGTCTGCTTGCAGAAGCATACCACGCTGTAACCGATTGAGATATAGACCTGCAACAATTGGCTTCTCGGCATTTACTGCCGTTTCTTCATCTACTATAGAAGCTAAAGTAGCCACTTCTATAAGAGTCAGTCCTTGTTCTGATGCCTTTTTGCGCCTGTCTGATGTCCAATAGTTGGAATATTCTTTCGAAAGACGTTGCATCAGGTTGTTCATAGAAATCGTCCAATATACCTCATAAGTATTGGGGACAAATAGAGAAGGTAAGGTTTCAGGTGTATAACCCAGTTTTTTGATATATGCCGCATTGGATAGAGAATCTATGATTTCTTTTTCGCTCATCATTAATTGCCTGGAGAGAGATTGTGCCAGACGGTCAATTGTGCGCACACTGGGCACTACTAATCGGACAGGTGCTTGCCATCCGAGTTTCAACCGGCGTACAGCCATACGCACATCATCAGTAGGAGCGAACTGATAACTTCCAATTTTCACGCTGGTGTACTCTTCGTGTTTCATCATCCAATCAAATGCTTTCATACTTTTGGGTGAAAGTACCTCCTGTACTTTATGACGCACAGAATCAGTGTCATCATCAGCATCAATGTAGAGCCTTGCAGAGCTGGCTATGTTGAATGCCGGTGTGAAGAAACGGTCGTATGCAACGTATCCCGCAATACCGAGAATTATGAAAATGGCAAGCAATGAAGCGCCCGAAAGAATCAGAAATTTCTTGTTCATGAGAAAAAAGTTTGCGTAAGTTTGCCTTTAGGCCTGCAAATGTAACCTTTCCTGCAAACTTACGCAACTTTTCGGGATGCTTTTTAGCGTTCTTTTGTCTTTTCTATCTGTTTTCTTTCAGATATAGAAGTGCATAAAGAGCAATATAATACCTTTTTACCTTTTTCATGTTTAAGAAAGCATCAGTTTTTTTCATTTATCTACACGCACAATGTCATAGCTGGTGTCTGTAGTGACTTCCATCAAACTGTCATTCACCATGCGCAATGTGGTGTCGTTCACCACCAGAAAGTAAATAGGTGCTTCGCCTGTGTTGGGGGTCAGCTTTACAGCCTTTTTCGGATGATTGTTCACTACTTTATGGATTTTCTGTTGCTTCCCTTTGGTGCTGAAAGACATGTTCTTTCCTGCCCCCTTCGCGTCTATATATATAATGTCGAGTGTAAAGAGGGTGTCCTTCCAATTGATTTCTTCGTTCAAGGTCAGGATATAGTCGATACCCGGGCCATCAGCAGCAGGCAAGGTACCTTGATAAACTTCAGTGATATCTTCAATACCAGCTAAATCGGTTGCTATCACATCAATTTCTGCTACATTGTTGGGCTGTTTTGATTGGCACGAAGCTAAAGCGGCTACGAGAGTTGCCAACATAAATACTTTTTTCATTGTCTCTTTTCTTTAATGGTTTTGGCTTTATAACACATTTCTTCGTAATTTGTTTGAAAAGATTTACGTATTCTTGTTTTTTATTGTATCTTTGCACACCAAAGAAAACAAGTGAAGAAATAATTTACCTTATAAACATTTTAATTAACATGAAAAAAGCTATTTTATGAGCAGCCCTGTTGGCCGCTCTGCCAATGATGGCCCAGCAGAAAGCTTCTGTCACCGTACATCCCGAACAGGGAAAAGAGATTATCAGTAAACACATCTATGGTCAGTTTGCCGAACACTTGGGCACTTGTATCTATGGTGGTCTTTGGGTAGGAGAGAACTCGTCCATCCCCAACACAAACGGTTATCGCAATGATGTGCTTGAGGCATTGAGAAACTTGCAGATTCCTAACCTTCGTTGGCCGGGCGGATGTTTTGCCGACGAATACCATTGGATGGATGGCATTGGTCCCAAGGAAAATCGTCCCCGTATGGTGAACAACAATTGGGGTGGCACCGTGGAGGACAATAGTTTTGGTACACACGAATTCTTGAACCTGTGCGAATTGCTCGGATGCGAGCCTTACGTAAGTATGAACGTGGGTAGTGGTACCGTGCAGGAGACAGCCCAATGGGTTGAGTATATGACCGCTGAGGACGGACCTATGGCCAAGTTGCGCAAGCAAAACGGACGTGAAAAGCCTTGGAAAGTGAAATTCATCGGCGTGGGTAACGAAAGTTGGGGATGTGGTGGAAACATGCGTCCCGAGTATTATGCAGACCTCTATCGCCGCTATCAGACCTATTGCCGCGAATATAATGGAAATCGTCTGTTCAAGATTGCCAGCGGTGCGAGTGACTATGACTACAATTGGACTGAAGTGTTGATGAAGAATGCCGCAGGTCAGATGCAAGGTCTTTCACTTCACTACTACACTTGTGCCGGATGGACAGGCAGCAAGGGATCAGCTACCAAGTTCGATGAAGCACAATACTATTGGGCATTGGGCAAGTGTCTCGAAATTGAAGAAGTTATTCAGAAGCACATCGCCATTATGGACAAGTATGACCGTCGCAAACGCGTCGCACTGATGTTGGATGAGTGGGGTACTTGGTGGGATGAAGAGCCGGGAACTATCCGCGGACACCTCTATCAGCAGAATACCATGCGCGATGCTTTCGTTGCAGCTCTGTCGCTGAACGTTTTCCACAAATATACCGATCGTTTGAAGATGACCAACATCGCTCAGATTGCCAATGTATTGCAGAGTATGATTCTCACCAAGGATGACAAGATGGTGCTGACTCCCACCTACCATGTATTCGACATGTATAAGGTGCATCAGGAAGCTACCCATCTGCCTCTCACGCTTGCTTGTGACACCATGACCGCCCGTAGCGACTATTTTGGACGCAAGGAGGGTGAGCGCAAACTTCCAATGCTCAGTGCGACCGCTTCACGCGACAAGAATGGCATTATCCACATCTCTTTGGCTAACGTCAGCTTGAAGGAAACAAGCGAAATTGAGCTCAATCTTGACAACATCAAGGTGAAAGAAGTTGCTGGCACCATTCTTGCATCAAAGAATATCGATGACTACAACACATTCGAAAAACCCGACCTCGTGAAACCTCAGCCATTCAAGGGTGCCAAGGTGAGCAAGGGTACTTTGAAAGTGAAACTCCCCGCCATGTCTATCGTTACATTGGAAGTGAAGTAATGCTATATTAACGTAAGTTCGATACAAGAGAGAGACGTCTGTCTGGAGGTTTTGAAAATACGTCTAAGACCGGTCAAATTCTATCAGGTGTCCGAGAAAATTCTTTCAGCTGATATCCTGAACTCGATCAGCTGATAGATTTTGATGGGACACCAGATAAATTTCACGCTGATATCGGACTTACGTTATATTGGTGAAGAACGAAGAGTGAAGAATCCTATAGTCTGCACATT
>JAFUPU010000007.1 GCA_017472635.1 Bacteroidaceae bacterium | reverse complement strand
CTCCATTACCCATACGCCAAGAAGCCTTTTGTCGGTTGTCTGTGCTGTGAGGCTGCTGATGCAGGCCATTGCCATTACTGCAATCATTACTAATTTCTTCATATTCCTTATTGTTTAAAAGTTAATAAATTGGTTTTGTCGATGCAAAGGTAAGGCCGGTTGTCCGTTGCGCCAAGTTTTTCATTTTGCATTCACTTTGCTTTTTAATATGCAAACAATTTGCAAAATCACATCGAGAGTATAAAGTTGTCCCACTCTTTAGAACTGCCCTTGCGTTGGAACACTTTTTTGTAGAGGCGGCTACGCACGGTGCTGATGGTGCTGGTGTCCTTACTCAACAGGTTGGCCATCTCCGACGGTGATACACGCAACTTGATGAGCAGACAGACACGGTACTCCAGTTCCGACAAGTGGCAAAGGTCGAACAACCGAATGCTGAAAGCAGGCCATACGGACTTCATCCGTTGCTCCATCTCTTTCCAATCTTCTTCTCTCAGCATTTCACCGGCTGCAATACGTCGGCGCAGCGACAAATAAAACTCTGAATGGAGGAAATCCTCTTCCACCTCAGCCATTGCCTGGCGCACGGGGTGTGGGCGCAGTTCACGCTCTTCGCTCATTTGGCGCAACTGTTGTTCGATACGCCGTTTCTTGCGAGAGACATTGATGGCCACGTACACAATGAGTAGTACGGCAAGCACCAATATTATAATAATGTACGCGAGCGTATGGGCAGTAGCCTTCAATTGGCTGTTGGCAGCTTTCAGTTGGCGTTCGGTGGTGGGCAATACAAACTGGCGCATTTCGCCGGCGCTGCTCAAGTTGTTGGCGATAATCTCCTTGATTTCCGCGATACGTTCTTGTTTCATCTCCTTGGCCAATGTCCAGGTGAATACAATGCCGACTTTCTGAATAGTCATAGATGTGTCGCTAAGAAATTTGATAGGCCGGACAGAACCATCTTCAAGGTACAACGGCTTGCCGGCACCATCCTTTTGTATCAGGGTGCAGACTTCCTTACTTTGGGGGACGATGATGACATCCGATGCAGTCATAACATTCTGTGGTTGTTCAGGCTTCATCGTCCTTATCCAACATTCGTAGAAAATGCTGTCGCCTTCGTATATCCGGCAAAGTGTCTCTCCGTCAGCATCGGGAAAGTCTTCGGATAATTCGGAAACAGGATATTCCGCGTGTGTCATTATCCACACACCGTTCAGACTGTACTCGTCAGGTTTGCTTCTTCGGCTGCATCCCGCCAATATGACACAGACAAGGGCAACCAACAACAGATAGCTTTTATTCGTCATGCGGCAAAGATAGCCTTTTTTCATAGGAAAAGAGCAAGGTTTGAGTTTGCAAATTGTTTGCAAAACTCCTGATACAGGAATTTAATAATTTAAGAGACTGTTTGAAACTTCTGATGGGGTGTAACCGGTCACCTCTTGTCATCGTAATAAATGGCCCGTTCGCGGATGTAATCGACTTTGGCTTGACTTTCGGGAGAGAGTTCTCCATTGATGTACTGCTCCATGATGAGAGCACCGATGGGCACACCGAAGATGGCACCGAAACCTCCGTTCTCCACATAGACGGCGACGGCTATCTGGGGGTCATCCTTGGGTGCGAATCCCATGAAGATGGAGTGGTCTTTGCCACGGTTCTGTGCCGTTCCTGTCTTACCACAGACCTCAAT
>JAFUPU010000061.1 GCA_017472635.1 Bacteroidaceae bacterium | reverse complement strand
TGCAGATGAGGGCATGTGGTTGTTGCAGATGATGAAAGAGCAGCATCTGGTAGACCGGATGCAACAACAAGGATTGGTGTTGCCGGCTGATGAACTGTACAGTGGCGACCATCCTTCGCTGAAAGATGCAGTGGGCATATTTGGCAGTGGGTGTACGGGTGAAATCATCTCTCCCGAGGGACTGATATTGACCAACCACCATTGTGGGTATGGTGCCATCCAACAGCATAGCAGTGTGGAACACGACTACCTGACCGATGGATTTTGGGCGAAAAACCGGAAAGAGGAGTTGCCGACACCGGGATTGACTTTTACTTTCGTAGAGAAGATTGTGGACGTGACTGACCAGGTGCGTGCAGCGGTAGAGGCAGGCGAGGTGTCGGAGCTGGAGTCTTTCGGACAACCCTTTTTGAGTAAATTTGCCGATGAGCAGCTTGAAGCAAGTCCCTATAAAGGGAAACCGGGATATAAGGCACTGGCATTGCCCTTTTATGCAGGTAACCGTTTCTATCTGTTTTATAAGAAGGTGTATGAAGATGTGCGTATGGTGGCTGCGCCCCCTTCGTCGATAGGAAAGTTTGGAGGGGAGACCGACAACTGGATGTGGCCGCGTCACACGGGTGACTTCTCGGTATTCCGTATTTATGCTGATGCTGAGGGAAATCCGGCTGCATACAGCGAGACGAATGTACCGTTGAAGACTAAAAAGCATCTTGCCATCTCGTTGAAAGGACTGCAGGAGGGAGACTATGCCATGATTATGGGATTTCCCGGAAGTACGGAGCGTTTCCTTACACGCAGTGAAATTCAGCAACGGATGGACTGTGTGAATACGCCCCGCATTCAGGTGCGTGAAGCAAGACAAGGAGTGCTGAAGCAAGAGATGGCTGCCAGTGACAAGGTGAGAATACAGTATGCCAGCAAATTT
Source organism: Bacteroidaceae bacterium (assembly GCA_017472635.1). Lineage (GTDB taxonomy): Bacteria > Bacteroidota > Bacteroidia > Bacteroidales > Bacteroidaceae > Phocaeicola_A. The sequence continues at coordinate 23,347 of JAFUPU010000061.1, read as the reverse complement.
GCACGAAGCAGCAACTATTGGAAAAACTCGATAGGCATGAACAAAGCCATTGCGAGCAACAAGGTGCGCGAAGCAAAGAGCGAACAAGAGAGCCGGTTTGCACAATATGCCGATGGATTGGGAGATATGGATTATCAAACGGTGGTGGGAGATATTGACTACATCGTAAAGAAGACAAATGACTTGGTCTACCTGCGCACCGTTTTCTCTGAAACATTCATACAGGGAATAGAGTTTGGTTCGCCCTTCAGAGTAATGGATAGCTTGAAGGTGGCACTGCAAGCAAAGGATAAAACGGCAGTAACGAAGTGGTGTGAAGAGCTGCAACGGGTTTTTGCAGAGAGTGTACACAACAAGGACTACGACCATGAGGTAGACCGCAAGGTGGCTAAGGTGCTTATTCCCTTGTATGGTGAAATGGTCAAGGAGTATCCAGGCTTTTATGAGACGATAGAAAAGGAGTTTGGAGGTGACTATGACAAGTATGTAGACAACTTGTATGACAACTCCATCTTCAGTTCGCGTGAGAGTCTTGACCGATTCTTGAAAAAACCGACTATCAAGGCTATAGAGAAAGATCCGGCTACAGCCTATTCGCGTGCAAAGAATGCATTCTGGAGTCTGTTGCCCGAACGCTTGAAGAAATTGAATGAGAAGTTGCCTCTCTTGCACAAGACCTATGTGCGGGGACTGTGTGAAATGTATGCATCCGTTCCCAAATCTCCTGATGCCAACTTCACCATCCGGTTGACCTATGGTAATGTGAAGTCGTATGAGCCGAAGGATGGGGTGTACTATCACTATTATACAACCCTAAAGGGTGTGATGGAGAAGGAAGACCCGACAAATCCCGAGTTTGTGGTGCCGACCCGCTTGAAAGAACTGTATGAACAGAAAGACTATGGCGACTATGCTATGGCTGACGGAGAATTGCCGGTATGTTTCATTACCACCAATGACATTACCGGAGGAAACAGTGGAAGTCCGGTGATGAACGGAGAAGGTGAACTGATAGGTGCTGCTTTTGATGGAAACTGGGAGTCGCTCAGTGGTGATATCAACTTTGACAAGGATATGCAACGTTGCATTGTGGTGGATATCAGGTATATCCTGTTTATCATTGATAAGGTGGGTGACTGCAAGCACCTGATTGATGAAATGACGTTGAACAAGGATTGATAAGAGAAAAGGTTTAAAATGGTTGCCTGCCTTGGGGGACAGTCCCCTAAAGGCAGGCAACTTTTGTTGTGGAAGTATTATTGCTGTTTTTTCCACTCAGCGGCATACTCCTTCAGAATCAGTTGTAATGATTCTCCGATGCGCGTATAGTCGCTCTCATTGAGGTTGGCAAGTGAAACCCGTACACTCCATTCAGGACCGTCGAAACCTCCTCCGTTCAAGACAACAAGGCCTGTCTCGGTGGCAAGCCTGAAGACAATGTCCAATGGGTTGTAGGTGCGCTTGAGATAGTCGACAAAATCGTTCCCGTAGAACTTTTCAGCCCATACAAGCATGTCTATTTCACTGTAATATCCGGCTCTGAGCGGGTCGGGGAGAAGGGTGAATCCGGCACTGTCCCACAAAGCTTTGAGCCGGTTTTCGATGAGTTGCAGCATGCGGGTGCGGTAACGGTTTTCTTTGTCAAGCAGGCTGCTCAAAGCAAACAGGCTCATCTGTAATTGTTGCGGCAGGCTGAGACCGGCTGTGTGGTTGAGTGCCACTTGACGACTGTCGGCTACCATGCGGTCTATGAAGCGCATCTCCTCGGGATGCATGGTCAGCGAACCATAGCGCTTTGACAGTTCACTCTTGCGCTTGGCGGGCAAGTTGGCAATCATGTGGTCGTAGACATTCTCTTCGTGGAGGGCGATGACTGCGGCTCTCCAGCCTGTAGCTCCGAAATATTTGCTGAACGAGTATACACCTAAGGTGTTTTGAGGAAGTTCGGCAATGATTGAACGGAAGTGAGGGACATAGGTTGCATAGACATCGTCGGTGACAATCATCAGATTGGGGTTCCAGCGTTGTACGATATCCTTTATCTGCATGATGGTCTCATTGCTGAGTGCGTAGCTGGGGGGATTGCTGGGGTTGATGATGAACAATGCCTTGTATTTGGTATCACGCAAACGGTTAATCTCTTTTTCTTCGTATTGCCATAGATGTAACCCCTCTTTGCTCATCTGATTGGCTGGGATGTGGAGGACATCGAAATCGTATCGCTCCAATTCGGGGATTTCAATATAGGGAGTGAACGCCGGGGTCAACAAGGCTATGCTGTCTCCTTTTCGCAGCAGGTAATTCTGCATCAATGAGTCGAAGATGTAGCACATGGCGGCTGTTCCACCTTCAACGGCAAACAACTGGAAGGCGCCTTGAGGAGGTCGGTTGTTGCACAATTCGTGGTTGAGGTAGTCACATACGGCTATCTCGGTATACTTCAAAATCCTGTCGGGGACTGGGTATTGGTCACCGATGACTCCTTCTGTCCATTCGTGTATCAGCTCGTCGGGATCAGCGGCATGCTCCATCAGCATATAGTTATAGCTCTCTGTGAGCAGTTTGATTCCCGGAGCCTGTTTATGACTCTTCAGAAAAGCCTCGAAGCGTTGGGCTATCCCCTCTTTTTGTGGAAGACCCGCTAACCCTTCGGGGTAGTCGAAGGTGCTTCTGCACTCTTCAAGGGCAAATTGTCCCAATGTGAAGAATGCTTCACGGGGAGCTGTCGCTATCCAGTTGGGGTTTCCGCGTCCGGCATTCAGCATTACGTGGGCTTGTTTTTTTACACTTTCTCCAGCCAATTTTATCAAGCGGTTTTTCAACTCAAACGGACTGATGCGTGAGAGATTTTTCTCGAGGTGGTCGTTGACCTCGCTTTTTTCTTTTAGGTATTTCATTGTTTTGATTCTTATAAGGGGGTGCTGTGAAAAAGACACGGCACTCCGTGTGGTTAAAAATTAACTGCAAAGCAATACGATGACTACTCCCCAAATGATGAGCAGGGTGTTACCTACGGCGTAGGTGATGGTGTATCCTAAAGCGGGAGTTTCGCTTCCTACCGCTTCTTCAATGGCTCCCAAGGCTGCTGTGGTTGTACGGGCTCCAGCGGTGCATCCTAACACAAGTGCGGGGTGAAAGTGGAAAACATACTTGGCTAGCAATACTCCGATGAGTAGAGGAATAGAGGTGGCTATCGCTCCGATGAGGAACATCATGGGACCGATTTCTGCAAATCCCTTGACAAAGCTTGGACCTGCTGATATGCCGACAACGGCGATGAACATGTTCAGACCAACGTTGTTGAGTACCCAAAGTGATGATTCGGGAATTTGACCGTAGTTGGGATGACGTGAACGCAACCAACCGAAAACAAGTCCGGCAATTAAGGCTCCTCCACTGGTGCTGAGGCTGATGGGGATTCCACCTAATCGGATGGCTATGGCACCGAAAAGTCCTCCCAACAATATGCCTAAGCTGACAAATACCATGTCGGTGATGTTGGTCGGACGATCGGGACAACCTAATTCTTTGGCTGCAGCCTCGACTTCACGACTTAATCCTACAAGTTCAAGGGTATCTCCGGCATCTATGGTCGTTCCGTTTAGTACGGGGATATTGACTCCTGAGCGTCGGATGCGTCGTACGCTGACGCCATGCATAAAGCCTTGTTGGCGGATGTCGCCCAGGTTCTGTCCCTCAAAAGCAGAATGGGTGACAAGCACAGGAAGAACCTCAACGGGGAAGTCGAGCAATGGATCGTCTATGACCTCTTTGCCAATCCAGTCTTCTTCGCCAATGGCATATTCACGTCTGCCACTCAGAACAACCTCATCTCCTAAACGTATGAGTTGTTCGGGGGCAATGTCATTTACAATCTTGCCGTCTTGTCGCATGCGTTCGACGAAAAGGCGTTTGCCTTCATGTTGGAAATGTTCTTCAAGTTGCTTGACGGTTTGTCCGTTTCCGAACCATGAATTTTCGATGCGATAGGCACGGAAAACAACCGGACGGTCGGCATTCATGAAACCTGGTTCATCTGCTTTGTCATTGCCTCCCATTTGTGACTCCAAATCGCGACATGCCTGTTTGACCTTGTCTATTCCACCTAACATGCGTGGCCCGATGCTGCCCAGAATCCATGCCGAACCGGCTGTGCCGAAGATGTAAGTAACAGCGTATGCAACAGGAATGATGTTGATCATGTTTTGTTGTGCAGACCTGCTGATGTCGAGATTTTGAATGGTGTCACTGGCTACTCCGATTACCGCTGAAATTGTTTGAGCACCAGATAGCAGTCCGGCTGCTTCACCTGCGTTGTATCCCATGATTTTTGCCAAAATCCATGTAACAGCCAGACAGACAACACAGAGACATACTGCAAAATAGACTTGTGGGAGTCCGTCTTTCTTGAGTCCTCGGAAAAATTGGGGACCGACCTTATAGCCAATGGCAAAAAGGAACAGGAGAAAGAATACAGATTTCAACGGACCACCGACTTGAATATCGAGTTGCCCGATGATAACACCAACTAACAATACACTGGTAACAACGCCTAAACTGAAGTTACCGATTTTGATTTTCCCGATTTTGAATCCCAATGCAAGTGTCAGGAATATCGCTAATTCGGGATGTTCTCTAAGTACATTTGTAATCCATTCCATAATATAAAGGTTTTTCTATATGGAACAGATATATGCGCAGAATGTTGGGGGAAAGATTACCTATTTAATCTTTATTAAGTCGATAATCAAAGGGATGTCTAATGGGGAAATCTGCATCATGATGAGATCGTCGGCATCGGCAAGCAACATCTCTTTGAAATTTTCTTCGCCAACAAGATTGCTGCAGCGCTGGTAATAAGAGACTGCTTCGCTATATTTGTTGTTTTTCCAATGAAAATGTCCGATATTCAGCAGGTCGGTTTCGTTGGACGCGGTTTCTCTTCGTGCTTCTATCATATGATAGAAACGTTCGGCTTGCTCCATCTTGTTGGCTAACAATGAGTACCAAGCAATGGCACGCCACACGACAACTGATTGTTCGTCGAGGTAATGTACCTTGAAAAATCGCTTGAATGCTTCTTCGTATTCTCCTAATTTTGCCAGCAGATTGCCTGTCTGTAATTGAATTTGCAGATCATCGGGTGCTATCTGTTCTGCCTTTTTGTAGTATTCGACAGCTTTCGTAAATTGTGATTCCAACGTATAGCATTGTGCCAGGTGGGTGGTATTCCACAAATTGTCAGTTTGCATCAAGTCGGCTTTTTCGTATTCCTGTATGGCTTCGGCATATTGCTTGGTCTGTTGCAGGCAGAAACCATATTGTTGGCGTTCATTGAAACTGAGTTCTTGCAAATCTTCGAGGGCAGAAAACATACTTATTGCCTCTTCGTAATGCTTGAGGTTGAATAGCGTGGAGGCTACTTCCCGGATATTTTCAGGTGTATATACAAATGTCTCTAAGGTTGTGCAATATAATAGGTTGAGTTCTTCTTTGAAAATGTCATTGAACTCGTGTTTGCGTGAAAACAACTTGAAAAAACGATATAGGTCTTGGATGTATTTCTTGCTAATGTTTTCGCGCTTGTTTTGTATTGCACGCATTTCATCTATATGCTCTTCTATCTCGTCATTGAATGATGCCATTTGTTGGGTGAGGTGCTGGTGGGTTTCTCCTCCAGGCAATGATGACAATAAGAGGCAGATTGAATATTTGTCAGAATCGCAAAATTCTCCACATGTAATAGTCTTTATCCAGATGTCTTGCAACGACTGGCTCCCATTATCTTGGGGGTGTGGCATGATTACCGGATGATGAGGGTTGAAAGGGAGAAACCAGTTGGAAATGATGTGGAAGAATGGAAAATTCTTCATGTTTGAGAAAGAGGCCATGTGAATGTCTGCCCCTTTGGAGTAGAGCTCGTTCATCTGGTTGATTTTCTTTTTGACACTTTTACTCTCAGACCATTTCTCCCATTCGGGATTGAGACTGTTTTCAATGTTGATGCTATCAAGCCCTGTCTTGTCTTTTTTCAATAATGGATTTTTTAGCATTTCAGGTATCAGTTCTTCATGCATGAACTTGTTGATTTTTTCAGTTTCCCTGCTTTGCAACAATTGGTGTTGTATGTTTTGCAAATCTTTCTCGAAATGTGTTTCTTCGGCAAGGAATATGAGATGACTATGCACCTCGGGGCTGTGCATCAGACGGTTGTCGTGTATGATGCAGCCTATGACGATACCGGTTATTGCACGCAGGCTGACAGATGGGGATGGGTGAGCGTATGCATCCATCAGGAACTGCAACTTTTGCGGGTCGTACATTTCGTTGAGTGCTAATGTTACTGCACTGACAGCTAATGCAGCCAGGTGTTCGGGGAATATGTTAGGATCTAGCAATTGACGGATACACTCTCTGTCATTGGATGTCCAAATGTCGGAGGTCCACAAAACGTTGAATACTCCATTGGTCAGTTCTTCCTGCTTGTCGGGAAGAGAAAGTTGTTCTTCAGCCCATTCGATAAACGATGATAGAGAATAAAATGCAGTTTTTTTGGAAACTTCCCGAATCGTACGATAATATAACGTGTTGCTTATTTGTCTGTTTACTGCACGATAGAGCCGATCGTTGAGGATGAGGGCTTTTTGTTGTAAATCCATGTACATGTGATTACGTTCGGGATCTATCATGTCTTGTAACATGCACATCAGCATACGTCTGTAATTACTTTCAATCATTTCAAACTCAGAGCGTAAGTCCCAATTATACGCTTCCAACGCCAATTGTTTCATTGATGTCAGTGCGTCAGATATTTGCTCGTTTCTGAGCAATTCTGAGGTTTGTTTGTGTAACTCTTCGGCTTTGTTGATATCTATCATCTTCTATCCTTAATTTTAGCAGTTATATTTAATGGTTGATGTGGATGGAGGTGTTTCGTCATTCTCCTTTTGGCTTTAGCAATGCTTTTTTTGTACCTCTCTTTTAAAATATAACAAGAGGAGAATCGTATTGTTTATTGCTTAGTTAAAACGTCGCAACCGAAACTTAAAGGAAGAAGGGCTGAAGCCCCTCCTTCTATTATATAACATTCGTCTGTTCCGTAGAGTAATAGACGTATAGGAGTAGCGGCTTGTCTGACTTCAGATTCGAGCATGACTTGCCGGCAACTTCCACATGGTGGGCAAGGTGAGGACGTGAAAACTCCTTTGTCGTTGCAGGCTGCTATAGCCATCGCTTTGATTGTCTGTTGTGGGTATATGGCGCCTGCTTGATACAAGGCTGTGCGTTCAGCACAAATTCCATTAGGGTATGAAGCGTTTTCTTGATTGTTGCCAACTATGTAACTTCCGTTTGACAAAAACAACGCAGCGCCTACATGAAACTTTGAGTACGGGGCATAACTCTTCTGTGCACTCTCTTTTGCCATGCTGATAAGTTTTTGATCGGAAACAGATAGTTCGGCAAATGAGCAGACTGAATAGCAGAGATGTATTTTCACTTCTTTCATGTCAGATGAGGGATTTTATTCTACTTTTAACACAAAGTTAGTAAAGAGATTCGATATAATTGGAATAGAATGCGTATATTTGTGAAAAATTAGCATAGTACAGCAAAATGAAGAAACATCTATCAGCATTTATTTTGAAAAAGTGGATAGGCTTGATGCTCGGAAGTGTTATGATGGTGTTGCCGATAAATGGTCAACGGCGTAATCAAGCTTATCTTGAGTATATTGAGAAATTCCAAGAAGAAGCGCTTGGACAGATGGAACGGTATCGTATCCCTGCAAGTATTACATTAGCACAAGGACTATTGGAGAGTGGGGCAGGAAGAAGTACATTGGCGCGTAAGGCAAACAATCATTTTGGAATTAAATGTGGAGGCGATTGGACAGGTAGGCGGACTTACCACGATGATGATGCACGTGGTGAATGCTTCAGGGCATATAAACATGTGAAAGAGTCTTATGAAGACCATTCACGCTTTTTGGCGACAAAACGAAGATATGCATTCTTGTTTGATTTGAAGCTGACAGATTATAAAGGTTGGGCACGTGGCTTAAAAAAAGCAGGATATGCTACCAGTCCTACTTATGCAAACCAATTGATTGCTTTGATTGAACTGTATGAACTGGATAGGTTTGACCAAGGTGTACTGAAAGGGAAGTGGATAGCCAATCCGCACCAGACATTTTTTGCCAATGGATTGGTTTATGTTGTGGCAAGGAAAGGAGATTCGTTTGAATCTTTGTCAGATGAGTTTGATATATCAGCAAGAAAGATACGCAAATACAATGATTTGTATAAAGGATATACGATCCAACAGGGGGACATTATTTATTTGGAGAAGAAAAACCGGCGGGCAAGTAAGGCCTATGAAACTCATCAGGTAAAGCCTGGAGAGAGTCTCTATCTTATCAGCCAACGCTATGGAATCCGTCTTGAAAGGCTTTATAAGATGAATAAAAAGTCTGCAGATTATATTCCTCAAAGTGGAGATGTGCTGAGGTTGAGATAACTTGATGTTGAAAAGAAAAATATGCCATCCCTAATAAAACAGAGATTAGGGATGGCATGTTGGTTTGTTACTGTTTGATTTCGACTTCTTCCTTCATGTCAATTTCTTCACCATGTGCATCGTAAAATTCATATTGTAACATGGCAAGTTTTTGATTGGGGATAATCTTTATTCCGAAACCGTATTTCATTTGCCATTTGCGCTTGAGTGATATGAACCCTTGGTTTACAAATGCTGCAACATACGGATGGATATGTAACTTGAAATTCTTGACTCCAAGTTTGTTGACAAGGTAATCAATTTTGCTCTCTAAAGTATCAGTAAATAGAATAGATGGTTTGATTTTACCCTTTCCGAAACAAGTCGGACAAGTTTCGTCGGTAGTTACGTCCATTGCAGGTCTTACTCGTTGGCGGGTAATTTGCATCAATCCAAATTTGCTTAGCGGAAGGATGTTGTGTTTGGCTCTGTCTTTTTTCATGTTTTCACACATGCGCTCATAGAGCTTTTGCCTGTTTTCCGCTAAGTTCATGTCAATGAAGTCAACGACGATGATGCCTCCCATATCGCGCAGGCGGAGTTGGCGGGCGAGTTCATCGGCAGCTCCCAGATTGACATCAAGTGCATTTGCTTCTTGTCCATTGGCTGCTTTTGATCGGTTTCCGCTATTGACATCTACAACGTGAAGAGCCTCGGTGTGCTCGATGATAAGGTAAGCCCCGTGTTTATAAGAGATAGTTTTGCCGAATGAAGATTTTATTTGTTTGGTTATGGCAAAATTATCAAATATGGGCAATTCACCTTTGTAGAGTTTTACAATTCCTGTGCGTTCAGGTGCAATTAGTGAAACATAGTCCTTGATCTCGTGGAATACGGTTTCATCATTGACGTAAATGTTTTCATATGAGGGGTTGAACAAATCACGCAATAGTCTTACCGTACGGCTTGTCTCTTCGTGTACTAAGAGTGGGAGTTTGGATGACTTTTGTACTTTGGTGATTGTCTCTTCCCATTGTTTAAGCAGAACCTTGAGTTCTGCATCAAGTTCAGCTGAGCCTTTACCTGCGGCAACAGTTCTTACAATAATGCCAAAATGTTTTGGCTTCAAGCTCTGTAGCAATTGCTTCAGGCGGGCTCGTTCTTCACTGGATTTGATTTTTGAGGATACAGAAACTTTCTCGTTGAACGGGACTAATACCAGATAACGTCCGGCGAATGACAATTCGCAAGTCAGGCGTGGTCCTTTGGTAGAGATTGGTTCCTTTACGATTTGTACCATCACTTCTTGCCCTACTTGTATTGAGTCAGAGATGCTTCCCTCTTTCTCCATTTCCGGCATTATGTTGGCTTTCTCTATCGGATAAAGTTTTTTCCGGTCGCTTAATACTTGTTTCTGATACTTTTGATAAGAGCGAAATTGAGGTCCTAAATCAAGATAATGGAGAAAAGCGTCTTTGCCGAAACCTACATCCACAAAGCAAGCATTTAATCCGGGCATCAGTTTTTTGATGCGTCCGAAATAAATGTTGCCAACAGAGAACGAGGCTGCTCGTCCTTCTTTCTGAAATTCCACTAAGTTTTTGTCCTCCATGAGGGCTATGGAAATTTCTTTAGGCTGTACATCTACTACTAATTCGCTTGTCATTCTTACTATGTTTTAAACCTCTTGTTACACAAAGAACAAACCTGAAAGACTTGTAGCTTTGCAAGTTTGTTCTTTTTTTTGTGTTTACACTCAGACAGCTTTTATTTGCTTTTATGTCTGTTCTTTCTCAGTCTTTTTTTACGCTTGTGCGTAGCCATCTTGTGTCTTTTTTTCTTTTTTCCGCTTGGCATAGCTAATTATTTTTATGGATTAATACTTATTTGATTATTCTGCATTTTCTGCAGCTGCAGCTGCTTTAGCATCTAATATAGCCTGAATGTCTGTATTCTCAACTGTTGACACGAATGTCTTTGCAGGTTTGAATGAAGGAATATAGTGTGCAGGAATGATGATAGTGGTATTTTGTGAAATGTTGCGTGCTGTCTTTTGGGCTCTTTTCTTCACGATAAAGCTACCGAATCCGCGCAAATATACATTTTCTCCTTGTACCAAAGAGTCTTTTACTGACTCCATGAATGCCTCAACAGTCTTCAACACTGTGCTCTTGTCAATGCCAGTGCTCTTATTAATTTCGTTTACAATATCAGCTTTAGTCATTTTGCTTTTTATTTATGGTTATACTATGTTCTTAATTTTTTGGATTGCAAATATATAGCTTTTTTTGCTCCCTAAAAAATATATTCTTAACTTTTTCCAAAAAAAAGGCTAACTTTTCAAATCTTCCCTTATTTTTGCACCAAAATTTTGAATATGGCGCTTTTTGATGAGATTATAGAGCAGTGGTTTTGCGAGAACGGACGTAGTTTGCCATGGCGTGAAACTAAAGATCCTTATAGAATATGGATTTCAGAAATAATATTACAGCAGACTCGAGTAAACCAAGGTTATCAATATTATCTTCGTTTTATAGAGCGTTTTCCGGATGTGAAGACGTTGGCATCGGGTAGTGAAGAGGAGGTATTGCATTGTTGGCAAGGATTGGGATATTATTCTCGTGCGCGTAACTTGCACCAGGCTGCTCGTGATATTGTAGAGATGACAGGAGGGGTTTTTCCGGATAGTTATGAAAAAGTGCGTGCCTTGAAGGGGGTGGGCGACTATACGGCAGCAGCCATTTGTTCGTTTGCTTATGACATGCCATGGGCTGTGGTAGATGGAAATGTCTATCGTGTGTTGGCACGTGTGTTTGGCATCTCGACTCCGATTGACAGTACAAAAGGGCGAAAAGAGTTTGTCGCATTGGCGAATGAGTTGCTGGATGTGCATCATCCTGCTCTTTACAATCAGGCAATCATGGATTTTGGAGCATTGGTTTGTACACCACAGAGTCCCCGTTGTGGCAATTGTCCGTTAAGTGGCATGTGTGTTGCGTTTGAGACAGGAGATGTTAATAAACTGCCCGTAAAGCAGCATAAGACAAAGCAGGTTGTCCGCTATTTCAATTATATATATGTACGCGCGAATGGTCATACCTTTTTAAATAAAAGGCGAGGAAATGATGTATGGCGCAATCTCTATGAACTTCCCTTGATAGAGACAGATAGAGAGCTTTCGGCAGAGGAGGTTTATGCTCATCCTGCATTGAGGGAATGGATAGGAGAGGGGGTATCCCCTGTTTTTACGCAACTGCTTCGTGGTGTGAAACATGTTTTGTCTCATCAGATTATATATGCAAACTTCTATCTGATGGAACTTCCGGCATCGGTCCGTTTAATGCCTGGTTTCTTGTTGGTACCGCATGAACGAATTCAGGATTACCCTGTTTCAAGATTAGTTGCTTCGTTTTTTGAAAAAAGTGACCTTACTTTTGGATAGTCACAGAATATTGTGTATTTTTGTGCCCGATTGAAATATATAAAAGAAAAGAATTATGTCTGTTAATAAAGTAATATTGATAGGGAATGTAGGACGCGACCCTGAGGTCCGTTATCTTGATTCGGGTGTTGCTGTTGCCACTTTTCCGCTTGCAACTTCTGAGCGTGGATATACCTTGCAAAATGGTACACAAGTACCCGAGCGTACCGAATGGCATAACATCGTTTTGTGGCGTGGATTGGCTGAAGTGGCAGAAAAATATGTTCATAAAGGTGATCGGCTCTATATCGAGGGGAAAATACGCACGCGTTCGTATGATGACCAAAACGGAGTAAAACGATTTGTAACGGAGATTTTTGCCGATAATATGGAGATGCTCTCTGTGCGTGCCGCTTCTCAAGTGTCGGGTACTCAGCCGGTCACAAATCCGCAAGCCGGTGCCGCTCCTCAGGTGGCTGCCCAACCCGTGCAACCGGCAACTCAAGCCGAAGATGAACTCCCATTTTGATGTGGACATGTAGGATTTTGAGGAGTCTGCATTTGTTCCTCTCTTGATTCTTCTTTTTTGAGGGTATAACTTCATGCAGACTCAAAAAAATAGATTGTTGAACTAAAAGAATTTTCATTGGACCCTGATTCGTATTTATGCCATTTGAGTGGCTTGTTTGACGGAATTACTGTTTATCCTCCTACCGTCGGAGCGTTGGTAGCTATTATTTTAGCTGCATTGTTGTTGATTGCTTCTGGTTTTGTCTCTGCGTCAGAGATCGCTTTCTTTTCACTCTCTCCGAACGATATGAGTGAAATCAATCAGAGCAATCGTGATTCTGATAAGAAAATACTGGCTCTGTTGGACGATTCAGAGCGCCTGTTGGCTACGATTCTCATTTCCAACAATACGGTAAACGTTACCATCATCATGCTTTGCAACTATTTCTTTGGTTGTGTGGTTGATTTTGGAACCTCTGTTGTGCTTGAGTTTCTGGTCATAACCGTGCTGCTCACCTTTTTGCTTTTGCTCTTTGGCGAGATTATGCCTAAAATCTATTCTGCCCAACACACGTTGTCTTTTGCACGCATCGCGGCTCCTGTCTTGTCGGTGTTGCGTAAGTTCTTTTATCCGTTGTCCGGCTTGTTGATGCATTCGACTTTTGTGGTCAACAAGATGGTTTCCAAGAAGAATCATAATATCTCGGTAGACGAGTTGTCGCAAGCACTTGAGCTGACCGATAGCGATGACATTGAAGAAGAGCGTAATATGCTGAAGGGCATCATACGCTTTGGCGACGAAACGGCTAAAGAGGTGATGACTTCGCGCCTTGATATGGTCGACCTCGACATTAAGACACCTTATCAGCAGGTCTTGCAATGCATCATAGAGAATGCCTATTCGCGCATACCGGTTTACGACGGGTCGCGCGACAATATTAAAGGAGTACTTTATATCAAGGATTTGCTTCCTCATCTTACAAAGGGGGATACGTTCCGTTGGCAATCGTTGATACGACCAGCCTATTTTGTTCCAGAAACCAAAATGATTGACGACCTTTTGCACGATTTCCAGAAGAGCAAAATCCACATGGCAATCGTTGTTGATGAGTTCGGAGGAACGTCCGGAATCATTACGTTGGAAGACATCATTGAGGAGATAGTCGGAGAAATCAATGACGAGTTTGATGAAGATGAACGTCAGTTTGTCCGGTTGAACGACCGGGAGTATATATTTGAAGCTAAAATTCAGTTGGCAGATTTCTATAAAGTCATGCAGGTTGAGGATGAAGTCTTCGAAGCGGTGGTTGGTGAGGCTGACACGCTGGCGGGATTGTTGCTTGAGATAAAAGGTGAATTCCCTAAGCGTCATGAGCAGGTTGCCTTTGCTGGATATACCTTCGAGGTCTTAGAGTTGGACGACCGCCGCATCTTGAAGGTGAAGGTGAGCAGGGAGAAACCTTCATCGTCTGATGACGAAAACGAATGAATCCGGTAGGTATGCCTCTATATCAATCTTTCTCTTTTGAGCATGAGCCATGCATGGTTGCCATTTGGCAGATAGCCGAGCGTGAAGATGAGTTGGTCGCTCCCTTGCCCCATGCCGGAGCCCTGCTCGACGAAGCCCGCCGGCGCTTCAAGGCTCCTTCTCGTCGGTCAGAGTGGCTTGCTGTCCGCCGCCTGTTGCACGAGTTGGGGGTCACTTCCCACATTGGCTATCTTCCCTCCGGACGTCCCTATCTGGTGGACGATGCCCGCCACCTCAGCATCTCCCATACGCGGGGCTATGCCGCTGTGGCTCTCCATTCCGGGATGCCTGTGGGGCTTGACATCGAGCAACGCACCGACAAGGTCTGCCGCGTGCAGGAGAAATTTCTCTCCCACGAGGAAAAAACTTTTCTCCCGTCTGGGAAAAATAACGTCGAGGCATTGCTCATCCTCTGGACAGCCAAGGAAGCCATATTCAAACTCATTGACCGCCCGGGCATCGACTTTGCCGACCATTTCCACCTCGCTCCCTTCCGTGTGGCCGATGCCGGGGAATGCACTGCCCACGAGACATTTACGCCCGAGCACCGCACCTTCTGTCTGCACTATTGGACGCTTCCCGATTTTGTAATGAGCCTATCAACCATCTCTTCATGCGCGGAGGTTGCGGGCGGTGGAAGAATGAAGTGATAAGGGATGGAATGTGAAAAAATGTAATTTCGTAAAAAAAGAAGGCAGGACTTAGGTCGCTCTGTTGCAGGACTCAGCGCCTCCGGTTGCAGGACTCACGCGGCTGAGTCCTACAACCGGTGAGGATATATCCAGGAGATTTTAGGAAATATCGGGGATATAACCGGGGGTGGCAAATTCGTCAGTCAGCCTCTAAAAGTAGAATCGTTGTAAATGTCTCATTCTATGCTCAATAGGGGTGGAATGAGACATTTGTTGTATCCGTTGCTACAAAATTGATAGTCTCATTCCACCTCCTATACTTCTTTTTATTACTCCTTTCGCTTGCTTCATTTCACCTGTAATGTGTTGTTGTACAATGTGATGGAGGTGAAGGGTGCTCCCATCATCCTTCCTTCAACCCTTTCAAAGCCACCTCGTCCTGATTGGGGTTAACCGGTGAAACACAATGTCCCGATACGGGTTGTATGTAACTGTCGCCACAGAAATCCGGTGAAGGCATGGAGAAATGTTCACCTTTCACCCGCAAACGGTTGAAGTACAGTTTGATGAGGGTGAAACAGGAAGGTGAAATAGTTGGTCGTTAAATGAGATAATAAGCTCCATCTTCCTTTGCGTTGTGCGGGTGAAAGACAAAAATAAATCTGCAATCGTGTCTGTATGTCACTTTTTAGCCGTATCTTTGCATCCGTATATAAAATAAGGTAAAGGAAAGAGACAATGAAGAGATATCCCGGTTATATAGAGCGTGCCCTTGGGGCAATGAAGATAGAACAGTTGAACCCGATGCAGGAGGCTGCCGTCGATGCGTGGGGCGAAGGTAAAGACCTTGTGCTGCTCTCCCCGACGGGAAGTGGCAAGACGTTGGCATACCTGTTGCCCGTGCTGGGACGCCTGCAGTCGGAGGTGGAGGGCGTGCAGGCAGTGGTGCTGGTGCCCTCGCGCGAACTGGCGCTGCAGACCGAACAGGTGTTCAAGTCGATGGGTACAGAGTATAAAGCCGTCAGTTGCTACGGCGGACGTCCTGCCATGGAAGAGCACCGTACGCTGCGTGGGGTACGTCCCGCCGTGGTTATCGCCACTCCCGGTCGCATGAACGACCACTTGGGGAAGGGCAACATTGATGGCTCCACGGTGCGCACACTGGTTATTGACGAGTTCGACAAGAGCCTGGAGCTGGGTTTCCACGACGAGATGGAGAGCGTCATCAGCCGCCTGCCCGCCTTGCGCAGAAGGTTCCTCCTCTCTGCCACCGATGCCGAAGAGATACCCCGCTTTGCCGGTCTTCACCAGGAGGCTGTCCGCCTGGATTTCCTCTCGGACGAGGAACAGATTCCCTCGCGCATCCGCCTGCATGTGGTGCATTCGCCCGAGAAAGACAAACTGAAGGCACTGGGCGATCTGCTCTGTGCGCAGGGTGACGCCTCGAGCCTCGTGTTTGTGAATTACCGCGAAGCCGTCGAAAGGGTAGGGAAGTATCTGCAGTCGGCGGGCATCAGTTGCGGCATGTTTCACGGTGGTATGGAGCAAGCCGACCGCGAGCGTGCACTTTACCGCTTCTGTAACGGCAGCTGCCACGTATTCGTCTGTACCGACCTTGCCGCGCGTGGATTGGACATCCCGCATATCGATAATGTGATTCACTATCATCTGCCCGCTAATGAAGAGGGGTATATCCACCGCAACGGGCGTACGGCACGGTGGGAGGCGGAGGGAAATGCCTTCCTGCTGATACATGCCGAAGAGTGCGTGCCCGAATACATACGTGATGTGCCGGAGGAGTATCCGCTCCCCTTGAATCCACCGAAACCCAAACCCGCCAAGTGGGCTACTATATATATAGGTAGAGGAAAGAAGGATAAATTGAGCAAAGGTGACATCATGGGTTTCCTCTCAAAGAAAGGGGGGCTTAATCGGGATGACGTGGGACGCATAGACGTGAAGGACCACTACGCCTTCGTGGCTGTCGTACGCAAAAAAATGGCGCATACCCTTAGCCAAGTGCGGGGTGAAAAGATAAAGGGCATGAAGACGCTGTTTGAGGAGGCGAGGTGAGTTCTTGAGTTATTACACAATGAAAGTGAATTTCCGCAAGAAAATAACAAGATGAAAGAAAAATATCCTATTTTGCATACATTTTGTATTGAAATTGTTGGTCGGAAAGAAAATAATATGTAATTTCGCCGCGTATTTGGAAAATATATTGTATAACACATATAAAAATTACAAGAAATGAAAAAGCATAATTTCAATGCAGGACCCTCCATTTTACCTCGTGAGGTAATCGAGCAGACAGCGCAGGCTGTTTTGGATTTTAATGGCTCAGGTCTTTCCATTTTGGAAATCAGTCATCGTGCCAAAGATTTTCAGCCGGTCGTTGACGAAGCAGTTGCCCTTTTTAAAGAACTACTTAACATTCCCGAAGGATACTCGGTACTCTTCTTGGGAGGAGGCGCCAGCTTGGAGTTCTGTATGGTTCCCTATAACTTCCTTGAAAAGAAAGCCGCTTATCTGAACACTGGTGTGTGGGCAAAAAAAGCGATGAAAGAGGCTAAAGGATTTGGTGAAGTGGTGGAAGTGGCTTCTTCTGCAGAGGCTACCTATACCTATATTCCTAAAGATTATACTGTTCCTGCTGATGTTGATTATTTCCATATTACTACCAACAACACAATTTATGGAACAGAGTTGAAAGAAGACCTCGACGTGAATGTGCCCATGATTGCCGATATGTCATCTGACATCTTCTCTCGCCCTATTGACGTAAGCAAGTACATCTGCATCTACGGTGGTGCTCAGAAGAACCTGGCTCCTGCCGGTGTGACTTTCGTCATTGTGAAGAACGAGGCATTGGGTAAGGTGTCACGCTACATCCCCACGATGCTGAACTATCAGACTCACATCGACGGAGGCTCTATGTTCAACACTCCTCCCGTGCTTCCTATTTATACAGCCCTTCAGACTCTGCGCTGGATTAAGGCTCAAGGCGGTGTGAAAGAGATGGAGCGTCGTGCCATCGAGAAGGCTGATATGCTTTATGCCGAAATTGACCGCAACAAGATGTTCGTAGGTACTGCAGCCAAAGAAGACCGCTCACGTATGAACATCTGCTTCGTGATGGCTCCCGAGTACAAAGAGCTGGAGGCTGACTTCATGAAGTTTGCCACCGAGCGTGGTATGGTGGGCATCAAGGGACACCGTTCAGTTGGCGGTTTCCGCGCCTCTTGCTACAACGCTATGCCGAAAGAGAGCGTACAGGCACTGATTGATTGTATGAAGGAATTTGAAGCAATGCATTAATTAACAGACCCTCCCCCTTACCCCTCCCATGGGAGGGGAGTAGATAGTATTACTATACATTTTACTCCCCTCCCTTGCGGAGGGGCAGGGGGAGGGTTCCATTATAATATAGTATTATGAAAGTTTTAGTCGCAACAGACAAAC
This sequence comes from Bacteroidaceae bacterium, assembly GCA_017472635.1. GTDB lineage: Bacteria > Bacteroidota > Bacteroidia > Bacteroidales > Bacteroidaceae > Phocaeicola_A. The sequence goes on along the minus strand of JAFUPU010000061.1, from coordinate 5,298 downwards.
CGTTTGCCAAAGTGGCAGTAGACGGTATCCGTAAAGAGATAGAAGCAGCCGGTTACGAACTGGTATTGCTGGAGAAATATGGAGAGAAAGCCAACCTGTTGAATGCTGTAGCCGATGTGGATGCCATCATCATCCGTAGCGATGTGATTGATGCTGAAGTGTTGGAGGCAGCCAAGCAGTTGAAGATTGTGGTGCGTGCCGGTGCCGGATATGACAATGTAGACCTTGAAGCTGCAACAGCAAAAGGTGTGTGTGTGATGAACACTCCGGGTCAGAACTCAAACGCAGTAGCCGAATTGGCACTGGGAATGATGGTGATGGCAGTACGCAACATGTACAACGGTACTTCAGGTACAGAGCTGAAAGGCAAGAAACTGGGTATCCATGCCTACGGTAACGTGGGTCGCAACGTAGCCCGTATCGCCAAAGGCTTCGGTATGGAGATTTACGCTTACGATGCTTTCTGTCCGAAAGAAGTTATCGAAGCCGATGGCGCTAAAGCCGTTGATTCAGCTGAAGAACTCTATGCCGCTTGCGATGTAATCTCTCTGCACATCCCTGCTACTGCCGAAACCAAGGGTTCTATTAACTACGAGTTGGTAGGAAAAATGCCCAAGGGAGGTCTGTTGGTGAACACCGCTCGTAAAGAGGTAATCGACGAAGCCGGACTTATCAAGCTGATGGAAGAACGTGCCGACCTGAAGTACGTGACCGACATCATGCCCGCCGCCAATGCTGAGTTTGCCGAGAAGTTCCCCGCCCGCTACTTCTCTACACCGAAGAAGATGGGTGCACAGACTGCCGAGGCAAACATCAACGCCGGTATTGCTGCTGCCCAACAGATTGTAGGTTTCCTCAAGGACGGATGCGAACGATTTAGAGTAAATAAGTAAATAACAAACTCCACTGGACCCTCCCCCCTTGCCCCTCCACAAGGGAGGGGAGTAGATAGTATTGCAATGCTATTTACTCCTTCCCCTTGGGGAAGGTCGGGATGGGGTCCTATTTTTTTAAATAATCATGGCCATAATCAAACCATTCAAAGGAATACGTCCACCGCAAGCATTGGTGGAAAAGGTGGAGAGCCGTCCTTACGATGTGCTCAACTCCGAAGAGGCACGTGCCGAAGCAGGCGATAACGAAATGTCGCTCTACCATATCATCAAACCCGAAATTGACTTTCCCGTAGGTACCGACGAACACGACCCGCGCGTCTATGACAAGGCTGCCGAGAACTTTCAGAAGTTCCAAGACAAAGGCTGGCTCGTGCAGGACGACAAGGAGAACTACTACGTCTATGCCCAGACAATGAACGGCAAGACCCAGTACGGTCTTGTGGTGTGTGCATACGTGGATGACTACATGACCGGCGTCATCAAAAAGCATGAGCTGACTCGTCGCGACAAGGAGGAGGATCGCATGAAGCACGTCCGCGTGAACAATGCCAACGTAGAGCCTGTATTTTTTGCCTATCCCGACAATGCCAAGTTGGATGCCCTTGTGGCCAAATATACAGCCAAGGCTCCCGTTTATGATTTCATCGCTCCCATCGACGGATTCGGACACCAGTTTTGGATTATTGACGAGGCGGAGGACATCACCGCCATCACTGCAGAATTTGCCGCTATGCCCGCTCTCTACATCGCTGACGGACACCATCGCAGTGCCGCTGCCGCTCTTGTAGGTGCAGAGAAGGCCAAGCAGAACCCCAACCATCGTGGCGACGAGGAGTATAACTACTTCATGGCTGTATGTTTCCCCGCCAACCAGCTGACCATCATCGACTACAACCGCGTGGTGAAGGACCTTAACGGACTTACCGCCCAGCAGTTCCTCGATGCCGTAAGCAAGAACTTCATTGTGGAAGAGAAAGGCGCAGAAATCTACAAACCTACCGCCCTGCATAACTTCTCGCTCTATCTGGAAGGCAAGTGGTACAGCCTCACCGCCAAAGAGGGAACTTACGATGACAACGACCCCATCGGTGTGCTCGACGTTACCATCTCATCCAACCTTATCCTCGACGAAATCCTCGGCATCAAAGACCTCCGTAGCGACAAGCGCATCGACTTCGTGGGCGGAATCCGCGGACTTGGTGAGTTGAAGAAGCGCGTAGACAGTGGTGAGATGAAGGTGGCTCTTGCTCTCTATCCGGTAAGCATGAAGCAACTGATGGATATCGCAGACAGCGGTAACATCATGCCTCCCAAAACCACCTGGTTCGAGCCGAAATTGCGCTCCGGACTGGTTGTCCATAAGTTGGTATAAATGTCATAATATACTATTTGAAGGTCGGATTCCACAAAAGCGGATGCGCTGAATGTGGAGTCCGACTCTTTTTTATATCCCACTTGCATGTTTTAGGGGGGATATTGTCGTGAATTGAAGAAAAGAGCGTATCTTTGCCGTATGATAAACGATACATTTAGAACTATATCAGCCAAAGCAGAAGGCATTTTTACGGAAAAGCGAAGTAAATTTATCGCTATAGCCCTGCCTGTAACTCATATAGATGAGATAAAAGCATATATCGAGCAATACCAGAAGCAATACTACGATGCCCGCCACGTATGCTATGCCTATATGTTGGGACATGAACGTAAGGACTTTCGCGCTAATGACAATGGCGAGCCGTCGGGGACAGCCGGTAAACCTATCTTAGGACAAATCAATTCACATGAGTTGACGAATATCCTGATTGTGGTTGTACGGTATTTCGGAGGTATCAAATTGGGAACCAGCGGTTTGATACAAGCATATAAGGCTGCTGCAATTGAGGCGATTGAGGCGGCAGAAATTATAGAATGCACAGTTGACCAAGAGGTGGAAGTTGCGTTTGAATACCCCTTTATGAATGATGTGATGCGTATAGTGAAAGAAGAAGAACCTGCTATAGTGTCTCAATCTTATGATATGGATTGTATCATGCGGCTTCGCATCCGGAAATCGTTGATGCATAAATTGTGTCAACGATTAGAGAAAGTGGAAACACTTCGTTTCGTAGAGAAACCCGAATGATATGTGATACTTATTGTTACCTTTATGCTTATTGTAAGTTTCGTATTATAATTAATAAAGGTTAAATATGGGCGTTCAAGACAAAAAAAAGCAGCAATGTGCTTGTTTTTGATAGAAAATATGTAATTTTGCTGCGAAATCTCAAAGATTTGATGGTAAGAAATAGAAAAATGTTTTAAAAGTAAACTAATTGATTTACAAAATGAAAAATGTCTTTTTTAAAATGATGGTGGTCGGAATGACCAGTGGTGTGTTTGTCGGATGTGCTGACAGTATTGAAGATCTTTACGATCCTGCTTATGCAAAGATGAAACAGCAGTATCAGTCTCAATGGGAACAACAGTTTGGTGATATTGACCCGAATCATACATGGGGATTCGGAGAGGAAGAGTCACGCGCAACTCGTTATGCCTTAACAAGCAAGAACGATTGGGGCTCTTATGAAGTTCCGGCTGATCCTGATGAGACAGAAATTGAAAAAGTAATGAACGTATTCAGTCAACCAATAGACTCTTCGATGGTTGTTGAGCAAATTAAACTTTCAGAATTCTTTGTTCAATACATCGGAAAAGGATACGACACTCTTACTACATGGGCTGACCAGAATGGCGTAATCAGTCAAACGGTTGGAAGTTCTAAGATGGATCAGTTGCGTGTACAATATACAGATGCTAATGGTGTCCTTTGTGACGAACATGTCAACAACTTTAATGCTGATCAAGGACGTACCATGCTGATGCTTCAGAGTGGAACAGAAAGATTTGGCTATTTTAACTCATTGGATCAGAAATATCACTATGAATCAATAATCCTTAAGATTGATGATGCTTACTATGTCGGATTTGACTTCTATTCATTCTTTAGTGACCAAGAACAAGGTAAAGGTTATATGTATGGTAGCCAAAATGTTGATGCTGATGGTATCTATAACGATTGGGTGGTTAAGATTGTACCGGCTGTATATAAAGAGACCAAGCGTATCGTTTGTGAAGACTTAGGAACAATCGGTGATTTTGATTTCAACGATGTGGTGTTTGATGCCTATATGGTGGATGATGGCGAGGCTGTTGTTACCGTACTTGCAGCCGGAGGAACTCTTCCTATTTATGTCGGTGATGTAGAGGTTCATGCAGCTATGGGTGTTGAGACAAATGTGATGATTAATACCGGTGGTAATAGTGTGACTGCTCCGCTTGCCAATTTCCGTGTAGCAACCACTTCAATCAAGGATATACCAGTACGTGTATTGGGCAATGATGCTGTTTACGTGTTGCAGGCTGCCGAGGGGCAGGCTCCTCAGAAGATTTGTGTTCCTACAACTTTCCAATGGTGTGTAGAACGTGCTAACATCAAGGATGCATATCCTGCTTTCGAAGCATGGTCACAGTCAGAAGAAGAGAATGCAGAATGGTATAATGAAGTTAATACCGAATATCTGAAATAATTCGATAACGTTTTGATAATATAAAAAAAGGTGGAAGTCTGCAAGAGAGATTTCCACCTTTTTTGTTTGTTTTTAACTTAAAAATGGGGCTGTACTCTAAAAAAGCAGCTTAAAATTTGTTTGTGATTGATAATCAAACTATATTTGTCGTTTGAAACTGAACCGTTTTGGGGATGTGTCTGATAGGTAACTAATTAATAACTAAAATTCAAAGTATATGAAAAAGGTCTTGTTAAAGTCCATGATGGGTGCCGGACTGATGAGTCTGGTAATGACAGGATGTGTTGACAGCATTGTAGATCAATATAATCCTGAGGCAATTATCAAGAATTACGAGAAAAGGTGGGAAAATGAGTTTGGTGATATCGACCCCAATCACACTTGGAATGCTGCCAAACGTGTGGAGGCACGGATTGATATGACCGGTGTCGCTTCGGGCGATTGCAAGGTCAGCATTTATACAGCCAACCCGTTGACCCCTTCAACTACTTTGTTGGCTGAGACTATGGCTTCAACCATCGATGTCATTCCTTTCGATATAGTGTCTATATTGAACTATGTATATGTGAAGGTTGAGGGTGCAAGTGTTTTGGATGGATATTATAAGATAGAAAACGGAGCAGTGGATATCACTAAAAACAAAACGCGTGTAGATGAAACTTGTGCTGTGACTATTGGTAGCGAACTTTCATTGGGTACTTTCCATTCTTGGCAAGAGAATAAGAATGTGGATTATCCCGGAACTGTCAGCTATTTGAAAGGAGTTACCAAGGGAGAGGCTAAATCATGGCGCTATATGGATTACCAACCTTTGTTCGGTAAGGGAGGAATTTTCC
>JAFUPU010000060.1 GCA_017472635.1 Bacteroidaceae bacterium | reverse complement strand
GGACATTCTATAGTAGTTTCAAGACTTTCTCGTAGAGTATATTCCTGTATAATAAGGATTAAGACTTTTGTGAGCCTAGTCTATCACTCACATGCGGGCTGTCTCGTAGAGTATATTCCAGTATAATAAGGATTAAGACATCTTCTTTCAATAACTGTAGTCATAATAGTAAATATCTCGTAGAGTATATTCCAATATAATAAAGACCTACTGTCCCATATTTATCTGCTCTCAAGATGTCTTCTTTCACTTCCTTCACTGATGCCCCTTCGCCATAGATTCCGGGTACATCATCAGCCCAAGCTGCAAACAAGTCCGAACCTTTTTCGATTGTTATTTTCATAAGTGTGTTTGGGGATTAAGCACTCTTCTCTTTTTGTAATTTTTATATAACTCTTGACTGAAAGCACATGACTCTTTCGGGGTATATTACATCCTACATTGAGTGGATAATAGCCAGGATTCATAAAAAAATATCCTGGACTTGCGTCTGTGAGTGGCAGGACCGGGAGCATTCTGTTGCAGGACTCAGCCGGCTCTGTTGCAGGACTCACAGGGGTGAAAGGCAGGACTTGCAGAGAAATATGCAGGAGTTGCGGGTATATGTACAGGAGTTGCAAGAGAAGGTGTTGCAATTGGAGAGAAACGGGCTTTCTTTTCCCCTCTCTACATAGGTCTTTTCAGCAATATTCGTTGCACGCTTTCATTTCACCCATAACAATATGCATTTCAATTGATTGCGGGTGAAACGAGATGCTTTCAATCTGGTTTCAATCTGGTTTCACACACAAGAATGAAGGGGATGATTGTACCTGAATATAAGTCTGGGTGAAAGGAAAGAGAATGAAAGGGTGTAAGGTGGAATGAATGGCATCGTTTCACCCATTACATATTGAAGGACAACAGATTACAGTCATTGAAAGAAAAGAAGGATTTTTTAGCAAAAAAAGGAGGAGGAGAGGGGAGAAGGGTGTTCCTTTCACCCTAAAATAGGTACTTGCATTGCACCGGTGAGAGAGAAGAAAAAGTTGTAAAGATTGATAAAACAACAAAAAAGAGGCACAAGTGACAATGCGCGGATAAAGAATAACCACATGGGATTTATCATTTATCCATACATCCAAAGTCACTTGTGCTTGACGATAAGAAACGAAAAATCTTTCCTCTGATTGATGATAGATACACCCAACGGATCCGGTTACTTTTTCAGCAAAAAGCTGTCGACAACCTCTTTGTAAAACTCCTTAGTGTTTTGTCCGACCACCACACGAGGCATCTCATCCATGGGGATGAAGAGCAGAGCCGGAATAGAGCGTATCTGCATCCAACCAGCCAAGTCTTGTTCTTTGTCAACGTTTACCTTATATATAATAAGGGAGTCTTTATACTCTTGTGCCAACTCTTTCATTACCGGAGCTATGGCACGACAGGGTCCGCACCAATCGGCATAAAAGTCTACGATGGCAGGTTTGTTGCCCAGGTATTTCCACTCTGTACCTCCGGAGACATAGTCAAATACCAACGAACGGAACATCGAATCGTTCATATTGACCACCCCCCCAGTCTCTACCACCTCTTGGGAGGCAGTGTTATCACTCTTTCTGTTTGCGCAGGATACCTGCATGATGGCACATAGTGCTACGACTATCGTACACATCGTCCTTAATGCATGTCTATTCATATTGTTCGACTATTTTTTGAAGTTCTGCCAATTGTATGACTCCACTTTGCCGCCAGAGCATTTTGCCCTGCTTGTAAACCATCAATGTAGGCACCGACTGTATCCGGTGGGTTGCCGCCAACTCTTCATGCTTGTCGACATCCACTTTGGCTATCCGGATTTTGTCTCCCTTTATCCGTTTCAACTCCTCCAAGATGGGTTTCATCACCCGACAAGGTCCACACCACTCGGCATAAAAGTCGACGAGCACCGGCACCTGAGAGGCTATCAAGCTTTCAAAACTTTCCATAATTGTGTGTTAGGATTTGGTTATCTTTCATTCATGATTACAAACAAGAGAGAGGTGGGTTTGTTCAATGCCCGTAGTTTTCTTCTCTCGTTTTATATATATTTCGGGCGCGGAATTGCCAAGAGTCCACAACTTGTCTCATTTCCTCTTCAGCATATCCGCGCCCGACGACAAAGATTTTGTCAGTGGAGGGTTTATTTCTTTTTAGTGTAGCGTTTGTTCAAACCTTCAACAATCTCGTCGGTGATGTTATATGCCTGGTCGGCATAGAGCAGGTTGTCAAATCCTGTGTTGCTGAGGATGAAACTGTATTTTTTGTCTTTGTTGTAAATCTCAAGGAAGTTTTTGATAGAATCGCGCAACTGCAAGGTGTTTTTCTGTGACTCTACCGCCAACTCTTCAGCCAGTCTTGCCTGCAGCACATCCAACTCTTGTGCTTTCTTCATCAGTCGGTTGTACTCCTCTTGTGCCCGGTTCTGCGTGAAAGCGTTGTTTTCATACTTATATTGGAAATCCTTCTGCTCGTTTTCGAGTTGCTTTCTCTTGTCGTTGAGCGTTGCACGCACATTCTCTTCTTTCTTCACCATCTCTTCGTTCATCTCGATGCAGAAGTTATACTTTGAAAGAAGTGAGTCAACCTCGACATAGGCAATCTTCAATCCGTCGGCAACCTCCTGTTGGGTGCCTGCCGGTGCATTGCCTGCTGCGACAGTGTTCTCTTGTTTGCCATTGCATCCAGCAACCATCCATCCAATCGCCAATGCGGCACATCCGTTTAAAACATAGTTTTTTGTTTTCATAAACTGTTTTTTATTATTTTACGTTATATTCTTACTTAATGTCTCTTTCCCTTTTCTTCTACAGCCAAGGGGCGTTTTTTGCGTGCCTCCCTGTCTTGCGACTGCACACACCCGATGCCTCTCTCGCGCATGGCTTTGCTTCCACTTACGTGGGTATTCGGAAATTTACCATTCTTCTCAAGAATGATTTTTATTGCTAATAATGCCACACAAATAGCAACTATTAACATTGTTATTGCAATTGTTTCGAGCATTTCCACTATTTTTGCGGTGCGAAGATAATGTAAATCGGTTGAACTACAAAAAAAGTATAGCGAATATTAACTTATAATAGATAAAAATGGAAAATACAGAATTGAAACCTGCAATTGTTTTTGACTATTTCAGGGAAATTTGCCAAGTACCACGCCCATCAAAGCGTGAAGAGAAAATTATCCGTTACTTACGTACTTTTGGTGAAACCCACCACTTGGAAACACTGGTAGACGAAGCCGGCAATGTGATAATAAAGAAGCCTGCAACCCCCGGACGTGAAAATCGGAAAAAGGTGGTGTTGCAGTCACACATCGACATGGTATGCGAAAAGAACAAAGATGTGGAACACGATTTCTTGAACGACCCGATTGAGACCTATGTAGATGGTGAGTGGATGAAGGCACGTGGTACCACACTGGGTGCCGACAACGGTATAGGAATGGCAGCACAGCTTGCCGTATTGGCATCAGACGACATCGAACACGGACCCTTAGAGGCTTTATTCACCGTTGACGAAGAGACCGGACTGACCGGAGCCTTTGCCCTGAAAAGCGGATTTATGAACGGAGATGTACTTTTAAACCTCGATTCGGAAGATGAGGGAGAGATATTCATCGGGTGTGCCGGAGGTTGCCGCACATCGGCTGTATTTCCCTTCCGCCGCACTGAAGTGCCTGCCGGCTATTTCTACTTCAGTGTAGAGGTGAACGGACTGACCGGCGGACACTCGGGAGATGACATCAACAAGGGGCGTGCCAATGCCAACAAAGTATTGAACCGTTTCCTCTACATGGCTGCCGAGAAATATGACCTCTACCTGTGTGACATTGCAGGCGGAAACCTGCATAATGCAATCCCACGTGAAGCACGTGCCGTTTGTGCCATCCCCATGAAAGAGAAAGAAAACATACGCATCGACTTCAACATCTTTGCAGCCGACATAGAGGCGGAATACCATGTCACCGAGCCGAACGTGACCTTCATACTGCAATCGACCGATGCCATGCCTGCCATTGACCGCGATACGACAGCCCGCCTGTTGCGTGCCATACATGCTGTACCCAACGGAGTATTCATGATGAGCCAAGATATGCCGGGGCTGGTGGAAACATCCTCTAACCTGGCATCGGTGAAGATTGTAGAAGAAGAGGGCATCGTAATTGGAAGCAGCCAACGGAGCTCTACACTTTCGTCGCGCCGCGACATGTCTGACAGCGTGAAAGCTACATTTGAGTTGGGTGGTGCCAACGTTGAGGTAGGAGACGGATATCCCGGATGGAAACCTAATCCCGGTTCACCGTTGCTGCAAGTTGCCGTCGATTCATACAAGCGGCTCTATGGTGTAGCCCCTAAGGTCAAAGCCATTCACGCCGGACTGGAGTGTGGCTTGTTCCTTGAGAAATATCCCGGACTGGACATGATTTCGTTCGGACCTACGTTACGGGGAGTACATTCACCGGACGAGCGCATGCACATACCTTCGGTAGAGCGATTCTGGAATCATCTGACAGACATTCTGAAGAGCATATAGTATAAAGCGTAAACCTACAAAAAAGGTGGTTCCTTTGTCTAGGAACCACCTTTTTATTTTTGCTGATTATATCGCTGAGTGCAGTTTTAACCTATCAGAGTGCAGCCAGCTCTATAATCTTGTCTACGGCTGAAAGCAGTCCATCAGGATTCTTACCTCCGGCTGTAGCAAAATGGGGCTGACCGCCACCGCCACCTTGAATGAGTTTGCCTGCTTCACGCACCATCTTACCGGCATTCAATCCGCCAGCCACCAGATTGTCGCTAATCATCACCGTCAACAACGGCTTGCCATCAGCAATGCTACCCACCGCAAACAACAGGTTTTCACCCACTTCATTGCGCAACTGGAATGCAATGTCTTTGACAGCCTCTGCCGGCATAGGCAAAACAGCTTTTATCACCTTCACACCGTTTATCTCTTTGGCTCCCTCCAACAGACGTTCTTTGGCAGCACTTGCCTTTTCCTTTATAAACTCTTCGACTTGTTTCTTCAATCCGGCATTCTCTTCGATATACTTGCGGATAGCCACCTTCAAGTCGGGAGCATTGTTGAACAAGGCTTTCAGTTCATTCATTGTATCTTGAATGGCATCAAGCATCTCTTCCACCTTGCCTCCGGTAATAGCCTCGATACGACGTACACCGGCAGCGACCGAACTCTCTGACAAAATCTTCACCATACCAATCTTTCCGGTTGCCGACACGTGCGTACCTCCACAAAACTCAATAGAGTTTCCAAACTGTACGACACGCACACGGTCGCCATACTTCTCACCAAACAGTGCAATGGCTCCCAACTCTTTGGCTTTCTCAATCGGCAGGTCGCGATAATCGTTCAACACAATGTTTTCGCGTATCTTGGCATTAACCAGGTGTTCCACCTCGCGCAACTGTTCGTCTGTAACCTTTTGGAAATGAGAGAAGTCGAAACGCAGGCTGTCAGGTGTCACCAACGAACCCTTTTGCTCGACATGTGTACCCAGCACCGTACGCAAAGCCTCATCCAACAAGTGGGTACATGAGTGGTTGGCAGCACAAGCATTACGCTTATCCACATCAACACATGCCATCATCGGAGCCTCGGGATGTTGGGGAAGGGCAGTAACCAAATGAATGGGGAGGTTATTCTCTTTTTTGGTATCTATAATTTCGATGGTCTCATACTCGCTGCACAGCACACCGGTATCTCCGACCTGACCTCCACTTTCGGCATAAAACGGAGTAGTAGAAAGCACCAATTGATAGAGAGTCTTGTTCTTTTGTTTGACCTGACGATAACGCAAGATAGAGGTTTCATATTCGGTATAGTCATATCCGACAAACTCAGTCTCACCCTCTTTCAGCGTAACCCAGTCTCCGGTTTCAATTGCAGCGGCATTACGGGCACGCTCTTTCTGTTTCTGCATTTCGGTGTTAAACTCGTCGATGTTTACCGTCATGTTGTTTTCACGGCAAATCAATTCGGTCAAGTCAAGCGGGAATCCATATGTGTCATAGAGCGTAAATGCATTCACTCCACTGATTTCACTTTTTCCGGCTGCTTTGGTTTCAGCCATTACCTTGTCGAGCAAACGTATACCCGTCTCCAATGTACGCAAGAAAGCCTCTTCTTCTTCCTTGATAACCTTCTCTATCAATGTCTGCTGTGCCTTCAACTCGGGATAAGCCTCACCCATGTTGTCGATAAGCACCGGCAACAAGCGATACATGAATGCATCTTTCTGTCCGAGGAAGGTATAGCCATAACGTACGGCACGGCGAAGAATACGACGGATGACATAACCTGCCTTTGCATTTGAAGGCAACTGTCCGTCGGTAATAGAGAATGCAATGGTGCGAATATGGTCGGCAATCACTCGCATAGCCACATCGGTCTCTTTGGCAGCACCATACTCAATGCCTGCCAACTGACCGATAAAGCGGATGATGGGTTGGAACACATCGGTATCGTAATTGGAGGTTTTTCCCTGCAAAGCCATGCAAAGACGCTCAAATCCCATACCTGTGTCAATCACCTTTGCCGGCAACGACTCTAACGAACCATCGGCTTTACGGTTGTATTGCATAAATACGAGGTTCCAGATTTCAATCACCTGCGGATGGTCTTTGTTTACCAGTTCACGTCCACTCACTTGCGCACGCTCTTCAGCCGGACGAAGGTCAATGTGTATCTCAGAGCAGGGTCCGCAGGGTCCGGTATCACCCATTTCCCAAAAATTGTCTTTCTTGTTTCCGTTGATGATGTGATCTTTAGGCAAGAACTGCTCCCAATATGAGGCAGCTTCATCGTCGCGTCCCAATCCCTCTTCTTTACTGCCCTCAAATACGGTTGCATACAGATTTTCAGGATTCAGTTTCAACACATCAACCAGGTATTCCCATGCCCAACTGATAGCCTCTTTCTTGAAATAATCTCCAAAAGACCAGTTTCCCAACATTTCAAACATGGTGTGATGATAAGTGTCGTGTCCAACCTCTTCCAAATCGTTGTGCTTACCGCTTACACGAAGACATTTTTGTGAATCGGCCACACGTTTACTCTTAGCTGGAGCATTGCCCAAAATGATGTCTTTAAATTGATTCATGCCCGCATTGGTAAACATCAACGTTGGATCATCTTTTACCACCATCGGGGCTGAAGGCACAATCAAGTGCTCTTTTGACTGAAAGAAATTCTTAAAAGAATCTCTGATTTCTTTAGCTGTCAACATATTTATGTGTCTCTATCAAGTTAATATCTTAAAAATGATTTGCAAAGATACGTTCTTTTTATTATTTTTGCCCCCATTTAGAGGCAAAAGTTAATTAAACAGGGGTAAGTTTACCCCAAAAAAGAGAGAAAGCAAGCTTTTTTATGCGTAAAGTATACTATATATATAATCAGAAGACGCGAACTTACGACCGCATATATCCCACTTTCAGACAACGGATATTGAGCCTGTTGCGCAATTTCTTTGTCAACATGGGATTTGCCGCAATCTTTTTCCTTATCTTCTACTGGATATTCGGAACTCCATCAGAAAAAGCGTTGAGCATCGAGAACTCACAGTTACAGGCACAATACACCCTGTTGTCGCGCCAACTGGATGAGGCACTGGAAGTGATGCAAGACATCAGACAACGCGACGACAACCTTTACCGCGTGATTCTGCAAGCCGACTCCATCCCTACCAACGTGCGGTTGGCAGAATATGGTTCGACCGGTCGGTACGAACAGCTCGAAGAGATGGCAAATGCCGGACTGGTGATTGACAACACACAAAAACTGGACATGTTGAAACGCCAGCTCTACATCCAATCAAAATCGTTTGACGAAGTGGTGGAATTGTGTAAGCAGAACGAGGAGATGCTAAAATGCATTCCTGCAATCCAGCCGATATCAAACAAAGACCTGAAGAAAACCGCATCGGGATATGGAGTAAGAATTGACCCTATCTATAAGACCACCAAGTTTCATAGCGGAATGGACTTTTCGGCAAACCCCGGCACACCGGTCTATGTAACAGGAAACGGCACTGTGAAAAAGGCGGGATGGGAGACAGGATACGGACTGACCATTGAAATCGAACACGGGTTCGGTTACCAGACACGCTATGCACACCTGAAAAGTATAGGCGTAAAGAAAGGACAGAAAGTGACACGTGGTGAAATCATAGGTGGAGTAGGAAGCACCGGGAAAAGCACCGGTCCACACCTGCACTACGAAGTGGTGGTGAAAGGACGAAAAGTGAATCCGGTAAACTATTACTTCATGGACTTGAATGCCGAAGACTACGACAAAATGGTGCAAATGGCTGAAAACCATGGAAAAGTATTTGACTAAGAAACAGTTTTAATTCTGATTTTAAAATGGCATATAACTCACAAAAAGAGTTGAAGCTCTTTTATTCGATAGGCGAAGTAGCCGAAATGTTTGATGTCCCTGAATCTCTGCTGCGATATTGGGAGAAAGTATTCCCGAGCATCTCTCCAAAGAAAGCCGGAAGAGGCATCAGACAATACAAGAAAGAAGATATAGAGAACATACGCATCATCTATCACCTGGTAAAAGAGAAAGGCATGACACTTGCCGGTGCAAAAGCCGTTTTGCAAAAAAACAAGACCGGTGTGGTGCAATCGGCAGAGGTGATAGACCGGCTGAAAAGCATTCGAGAAGAATTGGTGAAGATGCGGGATGAACTGAATCAAATCACATAATAGAGTTTATGAAGCGTATAGTGGCAATAGGGATTGTGCTATGGTATTCCTCGATGATACTGGTTGCACAAACTCCTTTTATATATAAAGGAAACAAATTACATACTGAAGAGAACCGTTGGCTGGTTGACCCTACAATCGAAGAGAACCAGACAAATACTTTCCGTTCATTGAAGCTGGCGCTGAAAAAAGCCGAACAGTACCAACAATCAAAAGATATACCCGACACGCTGACCCTCTATATCGCTCCCTCGGTATATTGGTTAGACAATCCCGATACCCCCGAAATAAGCAGACCCTTACCCAACGAGGGAATCCCCTTTGGGATGAAACTGAGAATCAGTAATCTAAAATTAAGAGGAATAAGCGAGAACCCCGAAGATGTAATCATAGCATGTAACCGCGGACAAACCCAGGGAGCCGACGGCAACTTCACCATGCTGTATATTGAAGGCAACAATATAGAAGCCGAGAACCTGACATTCGGGAATTATTGCAATGTTGACTTAACCTATCCACGCAACCCTGCATTAAACCGTAAAAAACGGGCAGATGCCATCGTACAGGCACAACTCATCATCTGTAAAGGCGATAACTATGTGGCACGCAACTGCCATTTTATCAGCCGGCTGAACTTATGCCCGTTTGCCGGAGCCAAACGAATCTTGTTTGACAAGTGCTACTTTGAATGCACTGATGATGCACTTTGCGGAACAGGCATCTACCACCGGTGCCGATTCACCCTGTTCAGTGGAAAACCTTTCTATAACACACAAGGTACCGGAGCCGTATTCCTCAACTGCGACCTGCACTCGCTGACCAACGGAAGACAATATCTGACCAAGGTGGGCAGCCCTGTGACTATGATTGATTGCAGATGGACAAGCCAAGACCCTAATCTTTTTATCGGATGGACACAAGACCCCACCGACGACTTGCGATGCTATCAAGCCAACCTGACCCTCAACGGGAAACCGCTGACCATACAGGCTGACAAACCTTGGCTCACCGTAGACCTCAGTAACAAAGAAGCCTTGAAAGCCTTCCGCCAACTCCTGCCCAAATCTCTATTCATCCCCGGTGGAGTGGGAGATACGGTCGTATACAACCTGACCAATTTGTTGGGATATGAAACCGGACAAGAGATTCCCTACACCTGTCAAAGTCAAAAGAGAATGCCTGTCCAACTGACACTCAACCAACGTAAAAGAGTGATAGAGACCGGACGCGACACCCTGCACCTGATAGCCAATCAGGTGAACTGCTATGAATATCCGCTCTTTGACAAGAGTGACAACAACCCCATCCGATGGATAATAAGCAGCAAAGACACTGCTTACATCAAGCTGTTATCCCATGAAGATGGAGAGGTACGAGCCATCGGGCAAAACAAGACAGAGCATGCACACACGGCAACCCTCATTGCTGAAGACAGCATCAGCGGATTGCAAGCGGCATGCGTAGTCAGAGTATTGCCTTCCCAACTGCCTCCACCCGCTTTTATCCGAAAACCGACGATAAGACAAGACGGAGCGATGTTGACCGTAGATTATCAGTTGGAGTTGGAAGGACGAGAAGACCATTCACTCATCACCTGGTACCGATGCACATCACCCACAGACAAAGAGGGTACAATCGTAGCAGTATCACGCTTGAACAATCCTAAAAAGAGTTACCGGCTAAGTGCTGCCGATAAAGGATATTATATCAAAGCCACCGTAGCTCCCAAACACTTGCGAAGCCAAGCCGGAAATGCGGTTTCTGCCATTACATCTAATTCTGTGAAATGGAGAAAGGAAGCATATATCCAACCGGCATTCGAGACTGATTTTACAGACTTTCCCGGATACCGACAACCCACCATAAGACCGGGATTCTGGACGGTAGATTGCCACAAGCCCCTCGACACAAAGGAGTACGAATGGGAACTTGACACAATAAGACAACCATGGGTCTATGGCTATGGAGTGGACGGAGCGGCACAATCACAAGGACTGATGCAAGGAGTACGTGGCGCACGCATCATGTATAGTCCGCTTAAAGGCGAATACAACGATATGCAAGTGACCCTGCACGTCGACCCATGCAAGAGCGCCGGTCAAGGGTTTGGCAGTGCTACCGGACAATACATGGATGTCTTCATCAAATTCGACCCACAGACGTTGACCGGATATGCGCTACGCATCATACGTACTCCTAAAAACGACAAAGCTGTCGACTTCTTGTTAGTCAGCTACAAGAATGGTGCGGTCGAAGCCATAACCAATGCCATATCAAGCATCTGCTACAGAAAAGGATGCATCATAAACCTGAAATGTACGGGAGACCGGCTGGAAGCACAAGTAGAGAATGCAAACCCACTCCCCCCAATCCATAAAGAGGGACTGACCGAACGGGTTTATCTGCATGCTACCATCACACCCAACAACTATGGAGGAGTAGGTGTACAACATACAGGCTCAATCGGAGCCAGCGCAACCTTGTTACGCTACCTGAAAGTCACCTATGCAGACACACACTATAACAAACAATAAGCATACATTCATTTAAAGTAACATACAGACATGGAGAAAAAAGTATTAATCGAAACATCTAAAGGAAACATCACTGTTAAACTTTATAACGAGACACCCAACCATCGCGACAATTTCATCAAATTGGTCAACGAAGGTCTTTATAAAGGAACCCTCTTTCATCGCGTAATCAAGAATTTCATGATTCAGGCAGGGGACCCCGAGTCCAAGAATGCTCCCGCAGGGAAGATGTTAGGCTCGGGAGATGTTGGATATACCATTCCTGCCGAATTTGTATACCCGCAATATTTCCACAAACGTGGAGCACTTTCAGCTGCAAGACAAGGCGATGAGGTAAATCCTGAGCGCGCTTCTTCGGGTTGCCAATTCTATATTGTCACCGGACAAACATATACAGCCAACCAAGTGGCAAACATGGAGACCCAACTGAATCAGATGAAACTGAAAAGTGCATTCGACCGATTGGCGCAGAGTCGTATGAAAGAGATTTATATGATGCGACGGGCTAATGACATTGCCGGGCTACAGAAACTTCAAGAGCAGCTGATAGCACAAGCTGAAGCAGAGGCTGCCCAACAACCGGATTTTAAGTTCACACCCGAGCAAATCGAAGCATATACTACTATAGGAGGCACTCCTCATCTCGACAACCAATACACTGTATTCGGCGAAGTCGTTGACGGAATGGATGTTGTTGACAGCATCCAACAAGCCAAGACCAACCGTGCCGACCGTCCGGAAGAGGACATTACAATCACCAACGTATCTGTCATCGAATGATTCACATAAACCGACATACACTTGCCAATGGGTTGCGGGTAGTGCACAACGAAGACAGGGAGACGCAAATGGTAGCCATAAACGTGCTCTACGATGTAGGTGCACGCGATGAGCAGACAACCCAGACCGGCTTTGCACACCTTTTCGAACACTTGATGTTTGGAGGCTCTTTGCATATCCCCGAATACGATGTACCGGTGCAAAAGGCTGGGGGAGAGAACAACGGATGGACCACCAACGATTATACCAATTACTATCTGGTTCTTCCCGCACAAAATGCAGAAGTAGGATTTTGGTTGGAGTCAGACCGGATGTTAGGACTCGCCTTCTCCCACCAAAGTCTGGAGGTGCAACGCCAAGTCGTCATTGAAGAGTTCAAACAACGTTATCTCAACCAACCTTATGGCGACTACACCCACTTGATGCGGGATATGGCTTATAAGGTGCATCCCTATCGTTGGCCGACCATCGGGTTGACTCCCGAACACATAGCCCAAGCCACATTAGAGGATGTAAAAACATTCTTTTACCGGTATTATGCCCCCAACAATGCGATATTATCAGTGTCGGGAAACATAGCATGGGAAGAGGTCTTACGGTATGCTGAAAAATGGTTTTCCAGCATACCTTCACGCCAAACCCCTTTACGCCGGTTACCAGCCGAGCCCATACAAACGGCGGAGCGGCGCATGTCAGTAACACGCAACGTACCGGTAGACCGACTCTATATGGCTTTCCACACTTGCAACCGCATGGACCCCGATTATTATGCAACTGACATGTTATCCGACATTCTGGCTAACGGACGTTCAAGCCGGTTAATCCGCCATCTGGTTATCGAGCATCCCCTGTTAGCTACTGCTGATGCCTATATAACCGGGAGCATAGACAATGGTCTCATCCAGCTTTCAGCAACTCCTCTTCCACATACGTCGTTAGAAGAGGCAGAGGCGGCTATCTGGAAAGAACTGGCTGCACTGACCAATGAGGAATTGAGCGACAAAGAACTTGAGAAGGTGAAAAACCGCTTTGAGTCGGAACAGGTATTCAAGAATACCAACTTCTTGAACAACGCCATCAATCTGGCTTATTTCGAACTCATCGGTTGTGCCGAAGATATCAACCACGAAGTGAAAAACTATCGGGCGGTTACTCCCAAAAAACTCCGCGAAGTAGCACAACGCATTTTCACCAAAGCCAATGCCAACGTGCTTTATTATAAAGCATCCAACTAAAAGAGAGGGCACGTAATCTGAAAAAAAAGCACAAGTGTATTCCCTGTATAGTTATAGTGGAATACACTTGTAATAGAGAGTATTGCCTACTTTTTTATACATACGCTATACCATTTTGATTTTTTAACAATACTTCT
>JAFUPU010000059.1 GCA_017472635.1 Bacteroidaceae bacterium | reverse complement strand
GAGTGTGGACAGCATTGGGCTATCCCATTTTAGGATGGTATGCACTGCTAGGTGCAGCACTGATGGGAATCAACCATCTGCAAGAAGAGAACAAAGGCGGCTCGCGATACATTCCACTAACAACAGCTGCTATTCTGATTGCAGTATGTCCACTCCTGTGGTATTACCACTATCACCAAATCCGCCTAGAGGATGCATGGATATACGGATTCCCCCTCTTTGCCACTAAAGACTCCATATCATGGATAATGGAGATCCCCTTCTTGCTGATGACGCTAACTTGTCTGGCACTGGCAGCAAGCAGCCAAAGATTGCAAACAAGCACAAACAAACAGTCCCGTTACCTCCATGCCGGATGCCGGACCATCGTGCTTGCCGGATGTGCCCTGCTCATCTGGACAACAAACTTCGACGACTATAACTACCATGCGGAAATGCGCATGTACCGACATACAGAGAGTTGCAACTGGAAAGGTGTACTGGAAGAGGCCAAGCAATGTCCGAACGCCCCCACCCGACAAATGGTGCTCATGAAAAACATTGCCCTGATGAACACGGGACAGCTAGGTAACCGGATGTACCACTACGACAATGGAGGCATGCTGCCACACAAACGCGACAACCTGGTGATACATCTGGTAAACACTGCAGGGCCACTCCTCTACTACCACTATGGCAAGTTGAACTTTGCCACCCGATGGGCTATTGAGAATGGTGTGGAACATGGGTTTGACATCAGTATCCTGAAAATATTGGCACGAAGTGCATTGTTGAGTGGTGAAATTGAATCGGCAAAGAAGTACGTAGAGCTGCTCAGCCTCACGACATTCCATAAGGACGAAGCTGAAGAACTGAGACTTCTGTGCCAGAACCCCAAATTGATCAAAGATAAAGAAGAGTTCAAAACCATCCGAGAACTGCACGCACACATCACAGACGACCTTGACAGTGACAATGGCCTCTGCGAGATGTATCTGCTACACAACTTCTCGAACACCATGAACATAGACAGCCATCTGCTGCAAGAGGTGACGCTAAACTATGCCATGGTGAGCAAGAACATCCAACTCTTCTGGCCACGATTCTTCCAATATGCCACCCTGCATCAGGGAGAGGCCATGCCGCTGCACTACCAAGAGGCTGCCTACCTGTACGGGAATCTAGAGAGGCCACCGTTCGACATCAGCAAAATGCCGTTTGACAAGCAGCAGATAAAAAACAGATATATACAGTTCAACAGTACCATACAGTACAACCTCAAGAAAGGGTTGAAGGAACAAGAGATTGCTGAAATCCTGAAGCCGACTTTCGGCGATACGTTCTGGTGGTTCTACTTCTTCTGTAACAATGTGAGCAGTTATTGATGAACAAATGAATTATACATTATGAATTATAAGCTTATACCTTATTATATATATATAGGTGTGATGATAGCGTTGGCATCATGCAACAGTCATCCAACTCTGCCCGAGAGATACAGCGACACGAAGGATATGCCGGCAATCTATCCGGACTATACCAATGTGACCATTCCATACAACATCGCTCCACTGAACTTCATGGTCAAAGATGCAGAAGAATGTGTGGCACAATTCAAATGGGGGAGCAATACCCAAACATACGGCAAAGGAAAGAATGTGCAAATACCCCAAAAAGAATGGGAAGAGATGCTGCAAGCGACAAAAGGGGGAAGCATCGGAGTGGAAGTCTATACCCGAAACGGGAACGAATGGAAACGGCACAAGAGTTTTGCCATAAACGTAGCCAAAGAAGAGATAGACCCATACATCTCATACCGTGTCATTTGCCCCTCCTACATAGCCTACGAAATGCTGAGTATCAACCAACGATGCTTGAGCAACTTTGAAGAGCATGTCATCTACAACAACATGATGGTAAGTAATGAAGAGGTGGGGCAATGCATCAACTGCCACTCTTATCAAAACTACCGCACGGACAATATGCAGTTCCACATGAGACAAGGTTTCGGCGGAACAATGATTGTCTCTGACGGCACACCACGCAAAGTGGACTTGAAGACAGCAGAGACTATCAGCGCAGGTGTATATCCGTCATGGCATCCGACACTGAAACTGATCGCTTACTCCACCAACCTGACCGGACAGTCGTTTCACACCAAACTGGCAAACAAGATAGAGGTGTTCGACAGTAGAAGTGATCTGATTCTCTACGATGTGGAACGCAACCAGGTGAGTACCATAAGCGCAGAAGAGAACGAAATGGAGGTATTCCCCTGGTGGGCTCCTGACGGACGCACCCTGTACTATGCCTCAGCACACTTCGTACACAATGACAGTGTGGCGGAAGATGCCGACATCGTGACCCGATACGATGAAATAAAATACAATATCTATCGCCGCACATTTCATGTGGAAGATTATACCTTCTCGGAACCGGAACTGGTGTATGATGCAAGTGCAATGGGAAAAAGTGCCACCCTACCCCGTATCAGCCCATGCGGCCGCTACCTGTTGTTCACACAAGGGACATACGGATGTTTCCACATTTGGCATCCAGAAGCGGACTTATACCTCATGGATCTGACAACAGGGAATACGCGTCCACTGAGAAGAGCCAACAGCACGAAAGCTGAAAGTTATCACTCTTGGTCAAGCAACGGACGATGGATTCTGTTCAGCAGCAGACGACATGACAGCAACTACACACGCCTATATATCGCTTATATGGATGAACAAGGCAAAGACCACAAGGCTTTTGCCGTACCTCAGGAAGACCCGATGTTCTACCAACACTATATGCGCAGCTACAATGTACCTGAGTTCATGGTAGAACCAGTCAAAATAACTCCTCAAGAGTTTGCGGCAGCAGCCAAAAAGGACGCTGTCAAGGCAAGCTATATCAAGAGATAAAGACACTAAGGACTTTAATTCAAGTTGAGCTTGCGAAACTTGAAACTTTAACCGCTTCAAAGACAACCTCATTATAGCGACAAGGGGATGTGCCAATGACACATCCCCTTGCTTTTTGTCTGTTAAAGACTTAACTAATCCGTTCTATCGAATATTATCCCAAGCTGATAGCTTCAGAAGGACAAACATCGGCACATGCACCACATTCGATGCACTTGTCGGGATCAATAGAATACTTTTCGCCCTCGCTGATAGCTTCAGAAGGACATTCGCTGATACAAGTACCGCAAGCGATACAATCGTCATTAATTACGTAAGCCATTTTCTTATTAATTTTAACATTAGTACTAATTAGTCAGTGCAAATGTACTAGTTTTGATTTATTCTACCATGCATTTATGGGATATTTTATCACAATTTGTATTTTGTCTAAATTGCATTTTCATATTTTTTCTTCTCAACCTATGGATATTCGAGAAAATCTGTGTACCTTAGCAGCGAAAAACGAGAATTAACCTAACACAACTTATAAAAAGCAAGAAAATGAAAGTAAAAATGACTCTGCTGATGCTGATGGCAGCCACTTGGTGCCATGCACAGCAATTCAGTTTTGACCTTACAGGAAACAAAAAAGTGGCAGAAGGAAGTATTGCCATCACAGAAACCAGTGTGTACAACGATGAACTGGGCTACGGATATGACCTACAGCCTGCTCCTACAAAAAAAAGTACCACCCCGTATTTCTTCTCCGTGAAAGTTCCAGATGGGAACTACCACGTAACCGTAACCTTGGGAAGCAAGAAACGAACTGCAAACACTTGTGTGAGAGGAGAATCAAGACGATTATTCGTTGAAAATGTATCTACAAAGAAAGGAGAAATGAAGGAATACTCCTTCACTATAAACAAACGCAACCCTGTCATCAATGAAAAGGAACGGGTAAAAATCAAGCCACGCGAAAAGAGCAAACTGAACTGGGACGACAAACTGACACTGGAGTTCAACGGTGATGCTCCGGCTTGTGCAAAAATCGAAATCAAACGAGTAGAAGACGTGCCCACCATCTTCTTGTGTGGAAACTCCACTGTAGTGGATCAAGACAACGAGCCATGGGCCAGCTGGGGGCAGATGATCCCAAGATTTTTCACGGATAAAGTATGCTTTGCCAACTATGCCGAGAGTGGTGAATCCAGCAACACTTTCATCAGTGGCAACCGACTGAAAAAAGCATTGTCACAAATGAAAGCAGGGGATTACATCTTCATGGAGTTCGGACATAACGATGAAAAACAAAAAAGACCCGGATGTGGCGCTTGGGGACATTTCATCTACAACCTGAAAATCTATATCGACGAAGCACGTGCCCGCGGAGCACATCCGATATTGGTGACACCGACCCAACGCCGTAATTTTAAGAATGGTAAATTGGTAGATACTCATGGGGAATTTCCTGAAGCTGTCAAGTTCTTGGCAGAGAAAACAGGAACCCCCGTCATCGACCTACAGCAAATGACCACCATTCTATATGAAACATTAGGAGTGGAAGGCTCAAAAAATGCACTTGTGCACTACCCGGCAGGAACCTGGCCCGGACAGACCAAAGACTTTGCCGACAATACACACTTCAACCCCTACGGTGCTTATCAAATAGCCAAATGTGTAATTGAAGGACTGAAGAAACTGGAACACCCACTCATCAATTACTTGCGTGAGGACTATCCGGGATATGACCCTGCCAAGCCGGACGCCTTTGAGACCTTCAAATGGAACAACAGTCCCTTTACAGAGATAGAAAAACCTGACGGAAATTAAGGAATAAAGAGGGAGAAGACTTCGCTTTTGAAGGAAATTTTCCCTCTTTTTATGGGTTTATAGTTGCTATAGTTTTTTATAGTGACTATAGTTTTTATAGTTCCTATAAGGAGGAGGACTTTACCGTTTTTATTACAACTTGCCTGCATTTACAATAAATAACACTGAATCCTTGGCTAATCCAAAAGAATGGTGTACCTTAGCGGAGTAATTAAATATAAGATATGAAAAACAAAATTTATTGCGTAATCATGGCAGGTGGCATCGGTAGCCGATTTTGGCCACTGAGTAGAAAAAAACTCCCCAAACAATTTCTCGATTTTTATGGCACAGGAAGTTCCTTGCTGCAACAGACATACGAACGCTATAAGAAAATCGTAGATAAGGAGAACATCTATATTGTCACCAACATTGAATACACTGATTTAGTAAAAAAACAACTGGCTGACATTCAGCCTAAACAGATATTATCGGAGCCCACCCGCCGAAATACGGCTCCATGTATGGCCTGGGCAACTTACCATATCCATGCCAAGAATCCTGAAGCAAGTATCATCTTTACGCCTGCGGATCACTTGATAGTCAAAGAGGATGAGTTTGTATCGGACATCAACAAAGGTCTCCAATTCGTGGACACTTACGAACGGTTGCTTTGCATCGGAATACGCCCACACCGACCCGAGACACGATACGGCTACATCCAAGTAGGGGATTGCGACAAGGAAAATTTTTACCATGTAAAAACTTTCACAGAGAAACCGGAACCAGAATTGGCCGAAATATTTGTGGAAAGTGGCGAATTCTATTGGAATGCAGGCATATTTCTGGGAAAAACACGCACCATCATCGAAACGTTCCACAAACATGCGCCTGAATTAGCCAACTGTTTTGAAGCTTTTAACAGTAATGGCTTATACGATGCCGACAAAGAAGCAGAACTCATAAACAGCTATTTCCCTGCTTGTCCGAATGAATCCATCGAATATGGCCTTCTCGAAAAAACAGAGAATGCCTACATTATGACTTGTGATTTCGGATGGAGCGACTTAGGAACATGGAGCACTTATTATGATTCGCTCCCCAAAGATGAAAACGGGAATGCACGCCAAAAGAAAAAGGTGATGTTATACGACTGCAAAAACTGTTTTGCCGGCACACGACAGGACGGGAAAATAATTGTGATGCAGGGATTGGAGAACTATTTGGTGGCCGACACTGAGAAGGTTTTGCTCATCTGTCCTAAAGAGGATACCAACATGCTACGCAAAATCATCAATGACACACAAGTAAAAATGGGAGAGGAGTTTATATAACTCAACTTCCGCAAGTAGAGAAGTTGCTGAAGAAGAAACGAAGAAAGCGTGCCGATATACACCATTCACTTTTTATAGGCACGGATTACACGGATTTATATTGCAGTTCTACCACTAATCCGTATAATCCGTGCCCGATTCTATTTTCAAACACTGCAACACATGAAAAAGCCAATGAAAGTACACTCAGAATACAATCATTTATTTTTTCTTCCATCAGCATATTTTAGGGTTAATCCCCCACTTCAACAAGCAATTTTCACAGACTTAAAATCAATATTTTGGGGTTATCAACAGGGTGTTCAAAATCTTTTTTAAACTTTTTAGAGAAAAAGTGTGGGGAATTGTGGGGAATTGTGTAATTTTACAGCCGAATTCTATACCCAAGCTAAAATGAGCACAGTTCAATTCATAGGAAGCAGCGATGCCAAGGCCGATTCAAAGGGTCGTGTGTTCCTTCCAGCCAACTTTCGCAAAGTTATGCAAGATGCTGGAGAGGAAGGATTAGTCATGCGCAAAGACATCTTCCAAGAATGTTTGGTCATCTATCCAGAATCTGTCTGGAAAACGCAACTGAACACACTGCGCTCAAAACTCAGCCGATGGAACAGACAAGAGCAACAAATCTTCCGCCAATTTGCCGCTGACGCAGAAATACTGACAACAGACGCCAACGGACGCATCTTGTTGTCACGACGATACCGAGAAATGGCAGGAATCAACCAAGACGTCCGTTTCATAGGAATGGACGACACGATTGAAGTCTGGGCCAAAGAAAAAGTTGAAACTCCATTCGTGCAACCCGAAGAATTCGGAAATGAATTGGAACGATTGATGGAAACAGGTAATGAAGTTACTCTATAAGAAAAAGACCGTTCGCTATGACAAAGGAGAAAAAACATATCACGACAGCCAATGCGTATCACATACCAGTGATGCTGCACGAAACGGTTAATGGCATGAATATCCAACCAGGAGGCATTTATGTTGACCTGACATTGGGAGGAGCAGGACATTCCCGCCAAATTCTTGCAGAGATGGACCCAACAGCACACCTTTACGGTTTTGACCAGGATGAGGATGCCGAACAAAACATCCCCAATGACGAACGTTTTACTTTTGTCCGCAGCAACTTCAGATACTTAACCAATTTCATGCGTTACCACGGGGTAAATGGAAAGGTTGATGCCATCCTTGCAGATTTGGGAGTATCTTCACACCATTTTGACGACTCTGAACGTGGATTCTCCTTCCGCTTTGACGGCAAATTGGACATGCGCATGAACAAACGAGCCGGACAAACGGCTGCAGAACTTCTGAATACGCTGTCCGAAGAGAAATTGGCAGATATCTTCTATCTGTATGGAGAACTCAAGAACAGCCGCAAGTTGGCTTCTGCCATCATCAAAGCACGTGCGACAAGAAAAATAGAAACCATCAGTGATTTCCTTGAAATCATCAAACCATTTTTTGGACGAGAACGTGAGAAGAAAGAACTGGCCAAGGTTTTCCAAGCTCTACGCATAGAGGTCAATCAAGAAATGGAAGCCCTACGCGAAATGCTGACTTCTGCTATCGAGGTATTAAAACCTGGTGGCCGACTAGTAATCATAACCTACCACTCATTGGAGGACCGCATGGTCAAGAATATCATGCGCACCGGCAATATAGAAGGACGAGCCGAACAAGATTTCTTTGGCCGTACACAATCGCCCCTACGTCCAATCAGCAACAAGGTCATAATCCCTAGCGACGAAGAATTGCAAAGCAATCCACGATCGCGAAGTGCCAAACTGAGAATCGCAGAAAAACAATAAAGAAAGAATATGGAAGCTACAGAAAAGAACATAACAGCAGCAACAGAAAATGCCACAGAAAAAAACAGTGCGCAAACAGGGAAAAAACTCTCTATAAAAAGTATCTTCCTTGGTGATTTCTTAATCAATGACTTCTTG
>JAFUPU010000058.1 GCA_017472635.1 Bacteroidaceae bacterium | reverse complement strand
CCTGCGAGGCACACCCAAACTCTGACCACATGCACGTGACCACCGTCAATCTGGGAAGCGGAGAACCGGTGCAAATCGTATGTGGCGCACCCAACGTTGCTGCCGGACAAAAGGTGGTGGTGGCCACACTGGGCACCAAACTCTACGACGGTGACGAATGCTTCACCATCAAAAAGTCAAAACTGCGCGGCATTGAATCGAACGGAATGATTTGTGCCGAAGACGAAATAGGAATCGGCACAAGCCACGACGGCATCATCGTATTGCCCACTGAAGCCGTACCCGGCACACCTGCCAAAGACTACTACAACATCAAGAGCGACTACGTCATCGAAGTGGACATCACCCCCAACCGTGCAGACGCATGCAGCCACTATGGTGTGGCACGCGACCTCTATGCCTGGTTGGTGCAAAACGGAAAAGAGACCCGGCTGACACGCCCCTCGTGTGAGGCATTCAACACCGACAACAACGAACTGCCCATCAGCATACGCGTGGAGAACAGCGAAGCTTGCCCCCGTTATGCCGGAGTGACCGTGAAGGGAGTGACCGTAAAGGAGAGTCCCGAATGGCTGCAAAACAAGTTGCGCATCATAGGACTGCGCCCCATAAACAACATCGTCGACATCACCAACTACATACTGCATGCCTACGGACAACCGTTGCACTGCTTCGATGCCGACAAGATTAAAGGAAACACCGTAGTGGTGAAGACTATGCCCGAGGGCACTCCCTTTGTAACCCTCGACGAGGTGGAACGGAAACTTTCAGAAAAAGACCTGATGATATGCAACACCGAAGAGCCTATGTGCATCGGTGGCGTGTTCGGAGGACTGGAATCGGGAACAACCGAAACCACCCAAAACGTATTCTTGGAAAGTGCTTACTTCAATCCGACCTGGATTCGTAAAAGCGCACGCCGTCATGGATTGAACACCGATGCCTCATTCAGATTCGAGCGCGGTATCGACCCCAACGGATGCCTCTATGCATTGAAACAAGCAGCCATCCTGGTGAAAGAACTCGCGGGAGGAACCATCGCTATGGAACTGACCGACATCTACCCGCAGCCCATCAGCGACTTCAACGTCGAACTGGACTACCAATACGTCAATGACCTGATAGGAAAAGAGATTCCCGCAGAGACGATAAAGAGCATCGTAGAGAGTCTGGAGATGAAAATCACCCACGAGACCGACAAGGGAATCAGCCTGCAAGTTCCGGCATACCGCGTAGACGTACAGCGCCCATGCGACGTGGTGGAAGATATCTTGCGCATCTATGGATACAACAATGTAGAGATACCCACCACCTTGAAGTCGAGCCTCACCACCAAAGGCGAGCATGACAAGTCACACAAACTGCAAAACCTAGTGGCTGAACAGCTGGTAGGATGCGGATTCAACGAAATATTGAACAACTCGCTCACCAGCGAATCATATTACGAGAACCTGCAGACATGGCAATCAAAGAATCTGGTACGCCTGATGAATCCCCTGTCAGGAGACTTGAACGTCATGCGTCAAAGCCTGCTCTTCGGCGGATTGGAAAGCATCATGCACAATGCCAACCGGAAGAATGCCGACCTGAAGTTCTTTGAGTTCGGAAACTGCTACTTCTACGATGAAGAGAGAAAGAACCCCGAGAAGGTGCTGGCTGCCTACTCAGAAAAATACATGCTGGGACTTTTCATCACCGGCAAGCGTGTCAACAACTCATGGGCACACCCCAATGAAGACAGCTCGTTCTATGAACTGAAAGCCCACGTGCTCAACATATTCACCCGACTGGGACTGAAAATGGGAGCCGTAGTCTTCGGCACCCTCAGCAACGACATCTTCGCCAACGCCCTGACCGTACAGACACGAGGCGGAAAACTGCTTGCCACACTGGGCATCATCACCAAGAAAATCCAACGCGCCTTCGACATCGACAACGAAGTATACTATGCCGAACTCAACTGGAAAGAGCTGATGAAAGCCATCCGCAACCAAAAGGTGAGCTACAGCGAAATCTCAAAATATCCGGCTGTAAAGCGCGACCTGGCATTGCTCATAGACAAGCAGGTGCTTTTTGCCGACATCGAGAAGATTGCCTACGAGTCTGAAAAGAAACTGTTGAAAGAGGTTTCGCTCTTTGACGTGTATGAAGGGAAAAACCTGGAAGCCGGAAAGAAGAGTTATGCCGTCAGTTTTGTACTGCAAGACGAGACTCAAACGCTGAACGACAAGCAGATAGATAAGATAATGGGCAAAATCATTGCTAACCTGGAAAATAAGTTGCAGGCAAAATTGCGGTAAACTGAATAGAAACAGTAAAAAGGAATTAGAGAAGTTATCGGCTCTCTGAAGAGCCCGGAAAATTCATAAATTTTAAAATATAAATCACAAAATGGGAAGAGCATTTGAATACAGAAAAGCTGCCAAAATGAAGAGATGGGGACACATGGCAAAAACATTCACCCGTCTGGGTAAGCAAATTGCCATTGCCGTAAAGGCAGGTGGACCCGAACCTGAAAACAACCCGACCCTGCGTTCGGTCATCGCCACTTGTAAGCGCGAGAACATGCCGAAAGACAATATAGAACGCGCCATCAAAAATGCAATGGGCAAAGACCAAAGCGAATACAAGAGCATGACCTATGAAGGATACGGACCTCACGGAGTAGCCGTCTTTGTAGACACACTCACCGATAACACCACCCGCACAGTTGCCGATGTACGCTCAGTATTCAACAAGTTTGGAGGCAATCTGGGAACCACCGGTTCGTTGGCGTTCCTCTTTGACCACAAGTGCGTCTTCACCTTCAAGAAGAAAGACGGCATGGACATGGAAGAGTTCATCCTTGAAATGATAGACTACGACGTAGACGAAGATTACGAAGAGGATGAAGAGGAAGGAACAATCACCATCTACGGAGACCCGAAGAGCTACTCAGTCATCCAGAAACACCTGGAAGAGGGAGGATACGAAGACGTCGGCGGCGAGTTCACCTATATCCCCAATGACTTGAAGGATGTAAACGATGAACAGCGTGCAACCCTCGACAAGATGGTGGAAAGACTGGAAGAGTTTGACGATGTGCAAACCGTGTACACCAACATGAAACCCGCAGAAGAAGAGTAACCGACCAAAGGATAAATGACCAAGCGTAAGTTGCCCTTCGTCAACCCAAACGACCAAAGACAGCTTACGCTTGTTTTATGACATTAAGATATGAATACTGTATATAAAACACAAGGCACTTGCAGCAGCCACATACACCTGGAAGTGGAAGAGGGTGTGGTAAAGAACGTGCGCTTTTATGGCGGATGCAACGGAAACCTGCAGGGAATATGCAAACTGGTAACAGGCATGAAGGTTGAAGAGGTGCTCAACCGGCTCGAAGGGATACAGTGCAACCACCGTCCCACCTCATGTCCCGACCAATTGTGTCAGGCATTGCACAGCATGGGCTACTGAAACCTGAAAAAAATAGGATGGGGGAGAGACATACTCCTCCATCCTATTGCTTCTTTTTTTCATACCAACCCTGCAATGACAGGAATGCGATTCACTCCACCGCTTTCCCCTCAACAAAATAATCGGGAGTAAAAGTGAAATCAAGCAGACAATCTGTAGAATCCGTACGATAACAATAGCAGAAAGTAACCTTGTCTTCTATATATGGAAGCATCTCGGTAGAATTCAAGATTCCCTTCCAC
The DNA here is from genome assembly GCA_017472635.1 of Bacteroidaceae bacterium. Classification (GTDB taxonomy): domain Bacteria; phylum Bacteroidota; class Bacteroidia; order Bacteroidales; family Bacteroidaceae; genus Phocaeicola_A. The sequence goes on along the minus strand of JAFUPU010000058.1, from coordinate 11,406 downwards.
AACTCAACCTCCAACTGCTCACGCTGTTGCAGCAAAACCGAGTCGGCTACATTGCTTACCTTATAATAATAGGTAAGGCTATGCACAGCCGGAGTATACACCATGCTGTCTAAAGCCGTATAGGCATCTAACTGCATAGGGCACTGGGCATTCAGTTCACGAGCGGCACGCAGATAACGCTCTTGTTTGCTCTCGACACACCCCAACAGCATAAAGAAAAGGAATGCCGGAAAAAATAGACCAATCTTTTTCATACATACATTTTTGAAAGTAAATGACGCGACGAAGTTAGTTCTTATTTCCCAATTACACAAATTTGCCGATTTATTTCTGCAAATCAACCGAATCTTGTAACTTTGTCGCACGAAATCAAGAATTGACAACGTATGGAAAAGACTCTTTTAGAAAATATCGACGATCGCGTGGCACTTGCCGTCGAACTGTTCAAATCGGGCTTCAATTGCTCACAATCCGTGGTGGCAGCTTTTGCCGATTTATATGGATACAGTCGCGAAGAAGCCCTCCGCATGTCAGCTTCATTCGGAGGCGGCATAGGCAGAATGCGACAAACCTGCGGGGCGGCTTGTGGCATTTTTCTTTTAGCAGGACTCGAAACCGGCAGTACCGACCCGACAGACAAGGCAGGCAAAGCTGCCAACTATGCATTGGTGCAAAACCTGGCCGCACAGTTTAAAGCCGAAAACGGTTCGCTCATTTGTGCCGAATTGTTAGGACTTGCACCTGACAACGCCACCCCACCAACTCCCGAAGCAAGAACCGAACAATATTATGCCAAACGTCCTTGTGTGAAAATGGTAGAAACAGCAGCCAAAATTTGGGCAAATTATCTCAAAAACAGGACATAAAAAGATTTTTTTGATATAAAAAAACAATTTCAGCAAAAACTTTTGTCTAAAAAACATGTTATATAACATATAATTAGTATCTTTGCGCCCGAAAAGATTAATTGTATGCTTGAAACAGCATGCGGATAACATTTTAAATTTAACTAAAACACTATTTATGTTACAAGGAAAAGCTGGTGAAGTTGCAGGAAAAATTTGGACTGCACTTGATGGTACCGAAGGACTTACTCAGAAACAAATCAAAAAAGCTACCAAACTCGTAGACAAAGATTTCTTTTTAGGAATGGGATGGTTGCTCAGAGAAGACAAAGTCTCTGTAGCTGAAATTGACAGTGAATTGTTTGTTAAGCTGAAATAAGCAAGACAAAAAACGAATGATAAAAACAGTGTGGCAAATTTGTCGCACTGTTTTTTTTATTTGTTACCTGCACTACCATATTTTTTTCGTAACTTTGCAAACTGATAAGAACAATAAGACTTTGAATGGAGAAAATTAGAAACTTTTGCATCATTGCTCACATCGACCACGGCAAATCAACACTTGCCGACCGCTTGCTTGAGCATACCAAAACAATACAGATAACAGACGGGCAGATGCTCGACAACATGGACCTCGAGAAAGAACGGGGAATCACCATCAAGAGCCATGCCATCCAAATGGAGTATACCTACAAGGGCGAGAAATACATCCTGAACCTGATAGACACCCCGGGACACGTCGACTTCTCATATGAGGTATCACGTTCAATTGCTGCCTGCGAAGGAGCATTGCTGATAGTCGATGCCTCACAAGGAGTACAGGCACAAACCATTTCAAACCTGTACATGGCGCTCGAACACGACCTCGAGATAATCCCCGTGATGAACAAGTGCGACATGGACAGCGCCATGCCCGATGAGGTGGAAGACGAAATAGTGGAACTGCTCGGATGCAAACGCGAAGAGATTATCCGCGCTTCAGGAAAAACCGGTATGGGAGTAGAAGAGATACTGAATGCCGTTGTCGAACGCGTTCCACATCCTGTAGGAGACGAAAACGCACCACTGCAGGCACTGATTTTCGACTCGGTCTTCAACTCGTTCCGGGGAATTATCGCCTATTTCAAGATTGAAAACGGAGTGCTGAGAAAAGGAGACAAGGTGAAATTCTTCAATACAGGCAAAGAATATGACGCTGACGAAATCGGTGTATTGAAGATGGATATGATTCCTAAAAACGAACTGCGCACCGGAGATGTGGGCTACATCATATCAGGCATCAAGACTTCGAAAGAGGTAAAAGTGGGAGATACCATCACCCACATTGCACGCCCCTGTGATAAAGCCATCTCTGGTTTTGAAGAGGTAAAACCAATGGTTTTTGCCGGACTCTACCCGATAGAAGCCGACGACTATGAAAACCTGCGTGCTTCACTCGAGAAACTGCAACTCAACGATGCTTCACTCACCTTCATGCCCGAGTCTTCTGTGGCACTCGGATTCGGATTCAGATGTGGATTCTTGGGACTCTTACACATGGAAATCGTACAAGAACGACTCGACCGTGAATTTGATATGAACGTCATCACCACCGTACCCAACGTATCTTATAACATCTACGACAAGCATGGAGAGATGAAAGAGGTACACAACCCCAGCGGTATGCCGGAGGTGACACTTATCGACCACATCGAAGAGCCCTATATCCGGGCATCCATCATTACCACCACCAACTTTATCGGACCTATCATGACCCTCTGTCTGGGAAAACGGGGTGAACTTATCAAACAAGAATATATATCAGGAAACCGAGTAGAGATTTTCTACGATATCCCCTTGGGAGAAATCGTCATCGACTTCTACGACAAGCTCAAAAGTATATCAAAAGGATATGCCTCGTTCGACTATCACATGAACGGATACCGTCCGTCCAAACTCATCAAGCTTGATATCCTGCTCAATGGTGAACCCGTTGATGCCCTTTCAACACTTACCCACGTAGACAATGCCGAGACATTCGGCAGACGCATGTGTGAAAAGCTGAAAGAACTGATACCACGCCAACAGTTCGACATAGCCATCCAGGCAGCCATTGGAGCTAAAATCATAGCTCGCGAAACAGTCAAGCAATTACGTAAAGACGTTACCGCCAAATGCTACGGAGGCGATGTCAGCCGTAAGCGCAAACTGTTGGAAAAACAAAAGAAAGGAAAAAAACGTATGAAACAAATCGGCAATGTTGAGGTTCCACAGAAAGCTTTCCTTGCCGTACTGAAATTAGACTAAGATACATAGTAAAAATGGAAAAACGATATGAAATAGCCAAGCAGTTCAGCAACCGGTACCATCCGCTTTCACCTGAAGACGCAAAAGTTCTGTCGTTTATTATGGAGCCGCTGAAAGTTGCAAAAGGCGAAACCTTTATCAAAGAAGGAGACGTGGCACACTACATCCATTATATAGAAAAAGGGATAGTACGCCAGTTTTACTTTAAAAACAAACGTGACCTGACTGAGCATATCTCATACGAAGGTCAAGTTGCAATCTGCCTGGAGAGTTACCTGCTCGATGAACCAACCCGCCTGATGGCAGAAGCATTGGAAGCAACACAAATCTGGAGAGTGGAAAAAGAGACATTCAACCAGCTTACCGAAAAATCACGCGAAATAGAATTGCTATACCGCAAAGTGTTTGAAAGTTCGCTGCTCATCTCACAACAAAAAGCAGACCTTCTCCGATTTGAAACCGCACACGACCGATACTTTCGCTACAAGGAACTCCATCCTGAGGTCGTACGCCGGGCACCATTGATACACATCGCCTCACTGTTGCAGATGACTCCCGAAACACTCAGCCGGATAAGGTCGGGTAGGGTATAACCACTCATACAAAACAAAAAAATCCGCGTCATGTATGCTAAAGGAAAGTTACTTTAAGTAACACTTCCAAGCGCACATGACGCGGATTTTCTATTTATCACTCCTCCAGTCTGAAGTTCTGCTGCAATCAGTCAGCTGCATTCAGATAAAGGAAACGCTTGATGCTCTTCTTCGGAGTCTTTTCAAACTCCTCCTTCATTATCACGTAACGGCTAACCTGAGAATAAGGAGGCATCATGGTATTCAGTTCTTGAATATTCTGTTGCATTACAGCCTTCAACTCATCCTCACTGATATCTCCTGCCTCATCATAGTCGGGATGAATCAAAGCAACCAGCTTCTCATCTTTTTGGATAACCACCGACTCAGCCACAAAGGTCAAATTATTCAGTTTGTCCTCAATCTCTTCAGGATAGATGTTCTGTCCTGACGCGCTGAGCAGCATATTTTTGCTACGTCCCTTGATAGTCACATTACCTTCGGCATCAATCACACCCAAGTCGCCGGTGTGCAACCATCCATCCTCATCAATAGCTTCACGCGTAGCCTCTTCATTCTTGTAATAGCCCAACATCACATTGTCACCCCGGCAAACAATCTCGCCCACAATATTCTGCGGGTCAGGACTAAGCACCTTCACCTCCATGCGTGGTGCAGCCTTTCCACAAGAACCAGTCTTAAATTTCTTCCAATCTTCGTAACTGATGATAGGAGCACATTCCGTCATTCCATATCCTACAGTATAAGGGAAATCAATCATGCGAAGGAAATTTTCAATATCACGATTGAAAGCAGCCCCACCAATAATCACTTCATAAAAACGTCCACCGAAAGCATTGATAACCTTCTCGCGTACCGATGCTTTAATCTTGTCATTAATAATAGGCACCTTCAACAAAATCTTCATCGTTGGAGTCTGCAACTTTGGCAACACCGCCTTCTTGATTATCTTTTCAATAATCAATGGAACAGCAATAACAATATGCGGCTTCACATCTGCAAACGCCTGGAAGATAATCTTCGGACTGGGCACACGGGTCAAGAAATAGATGTGGCATCCAGTACAGAACTCATAAATAAACTCAAATGCCAGACCATACATATGAGCCATAGGTAACATCGAAACGATGCTACTGCCCGGCTTCAAGTTGATGACCTCATAGGCAAACATCAAGTTTGAATACATGGCACGAAAAGGCACCATCACCCCCTTTGAGTTTCCTGTACTACCCGATGTATAGTTGATAATAGCCAACTGTTCAGGTGACGCTTCTGGCTCATAGTGGATATGTTCAATACGGAAATTCTTTGGATACTTTCTACCGAACATCTCATTCAAGTGTTCACGAGCATAAGTCAGTTTCTCTGAACGACTAACCAACAAAGAGAAATCATTTACCAAAATGATACCCTGCAGTCCAGGCATCTCGTCCGGATTAAGTGTAGGCCACACAGCATCCCCAACAAACATAAACTTTGCATCTGAATGGTTTACGATGTTATGTACCGTTTCAGGTTTGAACTCATGTAAGATAGGCACAGCAACAGCACCATACGTGATAGTTGCAAAAAAAGCTACGCCCCAATGCGATGAATTACGACCACAGATGGCAATCTTATCACCTTTCTGCACTCCGCCTTCCTCCATCAGGATATGCATTTTCTCTATCTTACGTGCCACATCCTTGTATTGTAGCGTCGCACCATTATAATCTGTCAGGGCATCTAAATCCCAGTTTTTCTTTAGGCTCTCTTCAATATGACCTATAAAACTCTTACTCATACCTTGCACATTTTTGCTTTGATTGTGCAAATATAAGGTTTTTCGTTCTTATTACAAACAAAAAAGAAGACTATTTATGCTTTAAACAGTCATAAATAGCCTTCTTATGTTATATAACATCCTTTTTCAATAGTTTCTGATTCCAAAAATGCGGCTTCCGACTCGCACTAAGGTACTCCCTTCAGCTACAGCAAGTGGATAATCATCACTCATTCCCATAGATAGTTCTTTGAAATCCTCATCCTCAATGAAGAAGTCATGTTTTACCTCGATAAAGAACTGGTGAAGCCTGGCAAATTCAGTTTTTACCAATTCCTCGTCATCAGTGTTTGATGCCATCCCCATCAGTCCGACCAGTGCCACATGCGTCAACTCTTTCCATTCACAGTTTGCAAGCATTTCCCTGCATTCATCAAAAGCAAATCCGAACTTTGTATCCTCCTGTGCGATATGCATCTGCAGCAGACAAGGAATAACACGTCCCACACGCTTTCCCTGCCGGTCAATCTCTTGCAACAACCGAAAACTGTCAACTCCATGTATCAAAGTCACATACGGTGCAATGTATTTCACCTTGTTGGTTTGCAAGTGCCCGATGAAATGCCATTCAACATCCTTGGGCATGACAGCCTCCTTCTGTGAAAGTTCCTGCACTTTGCTTTCGCCAAATATCCGTTGTCCGGCATCATAAGCCTCCTGCAATGCCTCCACCGGATGAAACTTTGATACAGCAACGAGGCGCACTCCCTCAGGCAAAGTCGATAATACCTCCTGAAGATTATTTCTGATACTCATTACAGTCTCTCTATTTTCACGCATCCAGGAACTCAGGTTTATCCTTCGGTTCTGCCAAATAAGGGAATACATCCATCAACGGAGTCTCAGCTACCGCAGAAATCAGATAGTCAGCCATTGTACCTTTCATACCCTCATCCAATTTCTTCACCGCATCACGCAAGTCAGCAGCTTGCACCAACACTTGCGAACTGATTTTCTTTTCATTTCCGCTCTTCTCGTCCAAAGTCACAAACAACAGTTTGCACTTGAACCAACGGTCAGCAGCCTCCTCTTCCGAGAAGAAAATTTCGCTATACTTCACTCGATTGATGTCTGTACCCGTAAATTCTCCACTCATAAAAGGAGTCATCTCCTCCAAGAAACGAGCTTCAGCCTCAGTAAAGCTCAAGGCATCCACCAAATAGGGTTCAGTCACAGGTTTCTGCACTCCATTTTCATGCATCTTCTCATAGCGTATTTTACATTCAAACCAATTGTGTTGCATAATTCTTCTATACCTTATTATATATTACATTTTTATTATTAAATAAATTCTCTCATTCACTTGCTGCAGCCGAATGCATCTCTCTTAGTTTCTTTTTCGTCAGTTCCTCTATCACTTGAGCAGCAGTCTTTGTAGTATTAATCGGATCCAATTCATATTCCGATGCCAATTCATTTTGCAACTCTTGCAACTCCGATGCAGCTCTGCTACTCACCGAAACAAATTGTCCCGCCTCACTACTCATGTTTTGCTCCGAGTAAATCTTATCAATTATCGGTGCCGCCTGTTCACTGAACCGTTTACGGAATATTTCATGTACCTTCTTCTCATATTCCTGTTGTTGTTTCATCTGCTCTTTCACCATAGCTTCACTGTTCGCCTCTACTATCGAATCACTCAAGTAAGTCCCCGTTTCTGTCACCGAATCATATACATAGACATCCGTTGCAGTAGGAGTGATAAAATGAATATCCTCTTCTCCCGGTGAAGTGGTAAGTGCAAACACCGCCCATGTCACAATCGACAGTCCCAACACCCATAAAGCCACCTTACATGCACTTTTCAACAAACGTCCTAAAGCCACCTGTTTCTTAAACTCTTCAATAGAAGCCAGTCGCATAGAAGGTTCTACAGCCAAAGCCTTATCCACCGCCCTCCGATAAGCCATCGGCACAGCAGCCATGCTATAGACATACTCAACAAATCTGCCTAACGAATAAATGTCGCAACGCACCCAATCCACATCATCTTGTTCCTTTCTTTTCAGTTCTGGTGCAATAAACTCATCAGCTGTCAAAATAGCTCCCTCCATCGGATAGCCCATCAAAGGATTAATCAATTTCACCTGATGACTATCTTTTGTAAGCAACACATTTCTCGGGTTCAAGTCCAAGTGCGCCCTCCCCAGCTGGTGTAGATAGGAGAGAGCATCTGCCACCTCACCAATGATACGTTCAATCTCGTCGGCATGAGTTACAAACGAAGGGTTTTCCTTCATATATTGTTCCAGACTGATGCAGTTGCACCCTTCCATCACCACTCCCAATCCCTCTTCATCATGAAACACCTCACCATAAGTGAGAACAGCTGCATGCTTCCATTCAATGCCATGTACCACCTCCGCTTCAAAAGCTTCAACCACACCAGGCAACAATCTGGCATCCTCCCGCAATCGACGCAACACACAGCGCCGACCATCCTTTATACATTTATATGTATCAACAAAGCATGCAGTCGAAAGCAATTCACCATTCCTGTCATTACTCTTTTTAGCTATCATAGGTTACAACTTTTGAAAAAGAAAAAAACAAAGGAGTCACACTCCATTTCATTTCGCAAAATTACAATCTTTTCATCAAACGAGCAACAAAGTTAGCAAATAAAGCACCAACATTCCATCTCCTTTCTTAAAATACCAACAATCCTCTTCCCAACATAGCGGTACACATTTAAGCAACAAAAAAGCAGCATCCCCCAAAGAATGCTGCTTCTGTTATATAATCAGTAATTACAATCAACCTAACCCCATCAAATACTTACAATCGGTCAATATCTTCTATTAGATGTTCTTCATATGCCGAAGGCTCCTTCTTCGACATTGTCAAGACCTGCAGTTTCTTCTTGGTCTCCTCAAGTCCAGGAGCTTTAGTACCCTTTTTAATATGTCCGGTTTTCAAGTAATCTATCCACTCTTCAAGCGGAGTGGTAGCCACCTTGTTAAACTCATTCACACGAATGATAAAATACTCAGGAAAAATCTGTTCAGGAGTATGCATATCAGTCGGGGTAATGTTTTGGATTTAATTAGCTCATTTTTTCTTTCCACATATTCCACAAAAACAATGTATTACCGATGATATATCTCCTCCACATACGTTTGGGTTCCTTTATCAGCCGATAAAGCCATTCCAACGAATGTTCCTGCCACCATACAGGAGCACGTTCCACCGTACCGGCGAAGAAGTCAAATACCGCCCCGATGGTACCCACATGGCAATGTATATCCAGTTTGTCCCAATGGCTGTAGGTCCATTTCTCCTGTTTGGGAGCCGTCATCCCAATCCACAACAAATCCGGATTAGCCTCATTGATAGCCTGGATGATAGCCCGATTGTCCTCTTCGCTGAACTCCGGTTTGTAAGGAGGCGAATAAGTCTCCACCACAATGTTCGGATACTCCACCCGTGCACGCTGTTTGATGAGCGAGAGCACCTTTTCACTGCTTCCCATGAAGAAGCACTTGCCTCCTCGCTCATTCAGTCGTCCCATCTCCAATTCAAACAAGTCCCATCCTGCTATCCTTTCCGTAGGTTGCGACTTGGCCTTTATCCATCGGCAGGCTTTCACAATACTCGCCCCATCCGGAATCAGCGCATCTCCTTTAGCCAAAGCCTCGGCAAACAATACATCCTTCTTTGCCGTGTTGTATGAATGCGCATTGATAGTGTTTATTAGCAATTTCCCTTCAGGCAAAGCCGCCACCTCCTCCCTGTTCTTCAGGATGGACAAATTCTTCAGTTCAAGCATATAGATACAGTATTTCGGCAAAGTCTTTCTCTGAAGATTTTGCCATTCGATTAATTTGAATTACTTTTGTGCGAAATTCAGTCTAAAAAATAGTTCGATGCAGGAATCAGACCATTTTCCCTCCATCCATGTCCGCCGTTATCTGCACTGCGGAAAACTTTGCAGCCTATATGAGATAGGTCGCAGTCTGTCTCGTTCCCACCTTGATGGAGTAATCAAAGCCCTACAGTCCCAAGGCTATCCTATAGAATCATTAGAATTTTATGAATACGGTGAAGCAGACACCCTTCGGCATCTGTTTGTAAAGCTGAAAGGACAAGAACCTCAGCCCTATTTCCAATTGGACAGAGATTTATGGTTGGCTATTATCAGTGAGTTAGCGAAAAGAGTATAATTCTCACTTTCTACAGATTTTCTATCTCACCTGTAGAAAGTCCGGTGGCATTCATTATCATCTCAGATGAAGCACCCAACCGTTTGAGATTTTTAGCAATTTCATACGTTTGTTCCGCACGTCCTTCCGCACGTCCTTCCGCACGTCCTTCTGCACGTCCTTCTGCACGTCCTTCTGCACGTCCTTCTGCACGTCCTTCCTCTTTGGCGGTGTCAAGCACATCATTTTGAATCATCACAGCATTCAGGTGTTCTTCATACGCCGAGCGTTCCTTTTTCGACATAGCCAATACTTGCAGTTTTTTCTTGGCTTCTTCAAGACCTGGAGCCTTAGTACCTTCCTGGATATTTCCCGTCTTCAGGTAATCAATCCACTCTTCAAGAGGAGTTGTAGCAATCTTATTGAACTCATTCACTCGGATGATAAAGTACTCAGGAAATATCTGCTCAGGAGTATGCATACTGATGGCCTCTTTCTCTTTGACATTCACCTGCAAAAGATCACCTGTATGGACTCCGACGAAAGTGGTCTTTCCATGATAGAGATAGTCTGTTCCTATACCTAAATCAAAATAAAGAATGCTGATGGAATAGACCTTCTTTACACTGTCATACTTACTTCCCAGCGTGATATGCTCTGTGATAGCCTTGGACACTCCGTAGAGTATCCGCTCAAGATAATACAGCTCACGAGTTAACTGGATTTCCACAATGATAATCTCCCCCTTACTGTTGATGGCCTTTATATCCACACGGTTGAACTTATCTTCACGATAGTCCTGATTACTTTCACTTTCCAGAATTTGTTCTATCGTAATCTTTTCGCCAATGAGCACAGTGAGCAATCCTTCGAGCACCCCGAAGTTTGCCTTATCACGAAGCATACGCTTGGCAGCCCAATCAAATCTGATGAATTTGTTATATTCGTTCATACCTGTTTATATCTTAAGCCATCCCACAGTGGAAAATGCCATTCACTATTTATCTGCAAAAATAGGCCATTCCTTGCAAATAAACAAATTATCTACGGAAATTCTTGCAAAACATTCATCTATCGTGAACCATAAATCAAGTGTTATTTTATTTTTAGTTCACAAAAATGCTTATTAATCCTTTTTCATATATCATCAACAAGAAAGATAAATCCCCTCTATTTCCTGATTGATTATCGATATTTCAAACGTCGTATTTGCCAACATGATATTTGTAGGCAATATTCGAAAAAGCCCGTATCATATCCGCATACCCCTTGCATGCGTTGATGATGCCCGTATAAAGTATCTGTTTCTTCTTTGGATATTCAGTAGCAAACACCTCCGACGTACATGGATTATAAACAACCTGCACCTTTTCTCCCAAACAGAAGCATTCATTCACCTTCTCTTTCCAGAAGTGAGACAACACTATTACTACATCCGCCTTACCGAACAAGTATTGATACACCTTTCTCTTCGGTCCAAAAATTGTTGTTTCTGGAGAAAACGCATGAAAATGAGCAATCACCTTTTTCTTCAACATCTTAGCCAGGCAGAGAAACAGGCACTTTCGATAGAGCACAAAATGCTGCAATGCATCTTCAAAACGACATTACCAATCCATACTATCAGGATTCAACATGAAATCCATGAGGCCAATTCTTAATACACCGTCTTCATCGTGCCACGCTTCAACAGGGTTTCGTTGGATTATTATTTTTTT
>JAFUPU010000057.1 GCA_017472635.1 Bacteroidaceae bacterium | reverse complement strand
GTGATAAACGGGCAGGCAGCCAAAAAGATGTACCTGACGTTCAGCAAGGAGGGCACAACGGGTAACTATCAGGCTGCACTGTATGAAGAGGGCAGCAAGGTCTATTCTTGTTACAATGGTTCTGACACTTTCAGCCTGCTCTACGACTTCGGATTGAATGTGGGAGAGGAAGTGGCCATCCACAATGAAACTTACACGGTAGAGATGGTGGAGGAGTGTGTGGTCAAAGATACACCTTTACGTGTGCTACACCTTAGATACGACGAAAGTGAAGAATCAAGCTATCAGTTTACTTGGGTGCAAGGTTTTGGTGGAACCTCCGAACCACTTTATTCAGGTCCCTCGTTACCCGGTAACAACGAGTCGTTCCAAGCATGTGAGATGGGAGGCGAAGTTGTCTTGACAAGAGAGCAAATAAAGGAAAATGGTTCAGGTGATTTCACCGAATTGAGTGTTCATGTAGCGGGACAACCATTGGAAAGTTTACTCAGTGCTGAAGAACAGAACTCTGTCAAAACGTTGAATATCACAGGAGTTCTTGCTGATTCGGATTATGTTTTCATACGAGGAAACAACTTGAATAGTCTTGAAGTATTGAACCTTCGGGATGCATCCATTGATACGATACCTGCAAGGGCTTTTCAAGCCTGGGAACTTCCCACAGGAAAAATGAAAATCATAGCCCCGTTTTGCCTGAAATATATAGGAGATTACGCTTTTGCAGACAGAAAACGTATCAATTTTGAGATGCCAACCATCACGTTGGTAATAACGGGTGAATTCCCTGAACGGGGAAAGCATGCAACGTTATATTGCAGTGAAAATCTTGAAGACCGTTCAGATGACATCCAATGGGACGTAGATTCTTGCAATAAAACTATCAGTATAGTATTGGATGATGCTAATAGAGTGAGCGCCCTCTATTCGTCAAGTGGTGAAGTGCTGCATACTATCTGGGGGACATGTTATGACGTTCGAGAAGGAACAAAAGTGATTGCTGGACATGCCTTCGAAGATTGCTATTTTCTTGAATGTACATTGCCCGCATCTTTGGACTCGATAGGTGATTATGCTTTTCACAATCAATTGCCACTTTTTTCTCAACTCAATATGACATGCAAGGCATTGGTTCCACCAGCTCTTGGTGAAAGCAGCTTGGATTTTCTTCAGTCAGAAATTACGTTATATGTTCCCAAAGAAAGTATAGAACTTTATAGAAATGCTGCAGGTTGGAAAGATGCTTTCAAAGACATCTTCCCCATAAGAGACTCAGGTATAGAATCTGTAGAGAGAGGAATTCTTCAAGTGAAGAGAGCAGACCAGTCTTTGGTCTTCACCTCCCCTACCGCCACCCGGGTTGAACTTTATACCCCCGATGCCGTAAAGGTGGGTGAAGCAACCTTTGCCGGTGGAGAGGCTGTATTGGAGGTCCCCCATGCTTCAGCCGCTTACCTCTATATTGTCACCTATCCCGACGGACACCGCGAGAGCGGAAAGGTGATGGTGAAGTGATATTGGAATTACATCTGAGTTACGAGTGAACAGCTACAGGCTACAAGTTCTCCTTTCGGACGATACTTGTAGCTTGTAGCATTTTTATTCGTAAGACATTCTTTTATTTTTTAGACGCTGATGACACGGATGACGCAGATTTATATTCATTTCAACCCCACAACCGCGCGCAAAGCACTGGAGACAAACCCATAACTTAGAGGGTACGGAGTGACACTGTTAAGAAGTGTATACGGGGTGAAAAAAGTGGCAGGACTCAGTCTCATCTGTTGCAGGACTCACGCGGCTGAGTCCTGCAACAGATGACGCTATGTCCTGGAGATTTTTGAGAATATCGAGGATATAACAGAGAAAATCGAGCAACCAATCAGACTTGAAATTTGTGTCTATTGTAAATGTCTCATTCCATGCCTGATAGAGGTGAAATGAGACATTTGTTATATCCGTATGTTACAAAATTGATAGTCTCATTCCACTTCCTATACTTGTATTCACATCACTTCATTCCGCTCGTTTCATTTCATCTATATCGCGCTATATAACAGATGGTTGCGGGTGAAAGGAGGCTGTTTCATCCATCTTTCACGCCTTCCATCAACCCTTCAACCGATTTAATGGCACGCGGATGACGCGGATTAGGCGGATGACCGCGGATTTTTTTTCAAACTATCAACCTTTCAACCGCGCTATCAACCTATCAACCAAAAACCGCGCGAAGTGCATTCAACCCAAAAAACATCATTGGTGAGATTTTTCAGAAAAGGCGTTTTAAGGTGTTTTCACTTTTTTGATTTCAGTTCCAAAAACGCTGGACACTTACTGAAAATCTCTGGACACTTACTGAAAAAAGTATCAAGGGGAACTGAAATAAGTGTCCAGTGTAAATCGAAAAACTCTGGACACTTTTCTTGCTAACTGTCCAGTGTTTTTTGAAAAGTCTGCAGTGTTGATTTTTGGCTTTTTCTAAGATGTAAAACTTTCGGAAACAAGAAAGGGAAAAGGTGAAGGAGCAAAAGGATAGGCGAAAGAAATCAAAAAAAAGAGTCTCCCTTCAACCGTAACCAATTGTGTGACAAGAGAAAACAGGTGAAGGGAGAAAGTGAAGAAACAGCTCCGGTGAAGAGGTGGTGAAACGCACTCCTTTCACCCACAAAAAGCTGAAGTACAACCGGATAGAGGTGAAACGAAAGGAATGAATAAAGGAACAGATATGATTGGGGGGGGAGGTATTCTCTTTGCAGAAAAAGCAAGCAAACAACGCATACCAATTAAGGAATAAAACGGGAGGGATGAAGAAAAAAGGAGGGAGATTACTTGTAATATGCAGAAAATTACTATCTTTGCGGCTCATTAAAAGAATTAAAAAAAACAACTATTCATCATGAAAAAAAGATTATTCTTAGGTTCTCTGTTGTGCCTGCTCTCTTCATCAGTAGCCGTGGCACAAAAGATAGATTTCGACATGTCCGGTCGCTCAGCAAGCGAAGTGAACGAGACCGGATATACGGCTTGGGTAGTGGGACAGGCAACAACCAGCCAGCTTACACTTGATAATGGGGTGACCATCGAATTGAATTTGAATGGTGCTACTGGTCAGACCATGAAGTCGAACTGGTGGAAAGACGGAGTGAAGAAATATTCAAAACTCATCGGCGATTGCGTAGCGGTATATGGATTTGATGCAGAGGGAAATACTCCGCACCTGACTGACCAACCTGCCACTTTGAATATGGTGTTGACCGGTCTTTCCTCCGGCAAACATTCGGTGTTGGCTTACCACAACGTGACTGACGGTAACCAGACCAATCCGGCAAAAATCAATGTCAGTGTAAACGGTGAGACCGTATTGACCGGAGTCGAACAATCATCTCGTGCCGAAATTCCGTCAGATGCCGGACAGTCATATATCCAGTTTACCGCAACAGAGGGTGAAACGGTGACCATCAGCTATACTACCGTGATAGAGGAGGGACAGACTTATACCACCAGCGGTGTGTTTTTGAATGCGTTGGTGTTTGACCAACCCAATCCAAAGACAACAGCTCTCAATCCCTATCCGGCAATGGGTGACCTGCATGTCGACGGCGACAATGGCACCATCGAACTCACTTGGGAGATGGCAAGCAGTGCCGTGAAAAACCATGTATATCTGGGAACATCCTTAGAGACGATGACAGAGGTTGCTGTCAGTACCACCAATAAATATACCCTGACGGATGTTTATTCAATGAATACCTACTATTGGCGGGTGGATGAAGAAGATGCCAAAGGCAACGTTTACCAGGGAGAGGTATGGACGTTCCGTCCACGCCACTTGGCATTCCCCGGTGCTGAAGGATATGGACGCTTTGCCACAGGCGGACGAGGAGGAAGTGTCTATCATGTCACCTCGTTAGACGATGATGCAAGCAATCCTCAACCCGGTACACTCCGTTATGGTCTGACAAAAGTGAGCGGTCCGCGCACCATTGTGTTTGATGTGGCAGGTGTCATCACGTTGCAAGACCGTCTGGTATGTTCCGACCCCTATGTGACCATTGCCGGACAGACAGCACCGGGCACCGGTATCATGCTGAAGGGAAAGGCATTCGGCATGGCTAACGAGGGTATTACCCGATTCTTGCGCCTCCGTCTGGGCGGTGGTGACGCTTGGGATGGCGTAAGCGGTAACGACAATACCAGCGATGGTATGGGTATGGCAGGAAACGACCACAGCATCATGGACCACTGTTCGATGGGCTGGACCATCGACGAAGCATTCAGTTCGCGCAATGCCAAGAACGTGACCTTGCAACGCACACTCATCAGTGAAGCCCTGAACGTAGCCGGACATAACAAGTATGAAGCCGGAAAGGGACATGGCTATGCAGCAACCATCGGAGGAGACTATGGTAGTTACCACCACAACCTGCTGGCACACAACGAGGGACGCAACTGGAGTATGTCGGGCGGATTGGATGGAGGCGGAGCCTATGCCGGACATCACGACATGTTCAATAATGTATGCTACAACTGGCGGAGCCGCACCACCGACGGAGGTACACACCAGGGGCAGTTTGTAAACAACTACTACAAGATGGGACCTGCCACTACCAACACCTTCCTGCTGACAGCTGACCTTGAAGGTACGGGTTCGGGTTCACAGTCGTACTATGTAAACGGTAACATCCGCGAAAATATAAACGGCACACTCACCGAAGACAAAGAGAATGTGACTTACCGTACGAAAGTTTCAGGCAATCAGACGGTAAACTGGGATGTATTTGTTGACAAACCTTTCTTCGAGTCATATGCCACCATCGAACCTGCCAAGCTGGCATACAAGACCACCTTGTCTGACGTGGGTTGCAACCAGCCCTTCTTCGACAACCACGATACCCGCATGGTCAAAGAGACGCTGAGTGGTACCTATACTTATAAAGGAAGCCGCACCAACTATCCGGGTCTCATAGACAAAGAGAGTGACTCTGAAGGGTATGCGGGGTTGAACATCACCCAATCAGAACGTGCTGCCAACTTCGACACCGATCAGGACGGTATGCCCGACTGGTGGGAAAAGGCTAAGGGACTCGACCCCAACACCCCCGACAACAACAAAGATGAGGATCGCGACGGATATACCGCCCTGGAAGACTACCTCAACTGGTTGGCTGTGCCCCACTACACCATTCCCTCAACCATCCCGACCGGTATAGACCTGAAGGCTTTGTTTGCAGGATTTGACAACCAACCGACATTCACCGTAGAAGCAGCCAACACCGGCATACAATGTGAAGTGAAGGAAGGTGTATTGACCGTCACTCCACTTGATGCTGAAAAAAATCAATTGGCAGATTTACAGGTAACCGCCACCGACGCAGACAACGTGGGGAGCATGACCCGCACCGTCAACCTCTATATTACAAACGACCCATCACACATCGGCTTGCCCACCTGGGAGGGAGAAGAGAATGTGACCTACCAGATTTACTCCATCAGCGGCATGCTGGTAAGAGAGGGTAAAGATACCGACAACCTGCCTGCAGGAACCTATCTGCTGAAAGCTGACAATGGCAAAGAGTCAAAGACAACCAAACTGATTGTCAGATGACCAAAGAGAAGGTTTGCCTCTTGTCTCTGTCAGCCTTATTACTGATATTCAGCTCATGCGCCTCACTCTCCCGTTATCCGGGGGTGGGGCGCATCCGCCGTTTCACCATCACCAGCCGCCAACTGCCTGCTGCATTCAATGGCTTTCGCATAGCTTTCGCCTCTGACTTTCACTTAGAGAGCAAATATAAATACCGCCACCTGCAGAACACCATACATGCCCTGAAAGACGAACAGCCCGATGTGCTGTTGTTGGGAGGTGATTACCAGGAAGGATGTGAACATGTGGCACCTCTGTTCGAAGCCTTGGCTACGGTCGACCCTCCCTATGGAACTTACGCTATATTAGGGAATAACGACTACGAGCGGTGTACAGATGAAATCCGGCGGGCAATGAAAGAGGCAAATATCTTGTTGCTCGAACAAAAAGCAGATACCCTCTACAGGGGAGATGGACAGCTAATCATCTGTGGGACGGGAAATCCGTTTGACTTGAAACGGAACGGGACTTCACCCACCAAAGGTCTCAGTGAAGAAGACTACGTGATTTTGCTCACCCATACGCCCGACTATGCTGAGGACGTTGATATTACACATACCGATTTGACATTGGCAGGACATACGCATGGTGGGCAGGTGACCCTGTTTGGCTGGATTGTTCCCGAGACGGGTTCGAAATACGGAAAGAGGTTTCTGACAGGTCTCAACTACAACCGGTCGGGCATCCCCGTCATCACTTCCAATGGATTGGGTACCTCCCGAATGAATATACGGACCGGTGCCAGAAGCGAAATCGTAATCGTGACACTGCAAAAAGAAGAATGATAAACTAACAATAGAATTACCACATGAAGAGAATCGTATCAATGGCTTTTGCCTTTTTCAGTATGCTTGGCATCCAAGCAGCATCACCCGAGAGAGATGCCTATCTGATGGTGTACCACAAAGATGCAGACCACAGCCTGCATATGGCAGTCAGTCGCGATGGTTATACCTTCACCGCTGTAAACAACGACAAGGCCGTCATTGGCGGAGACTCTATAGCTGACCAGCGGGGTATACGCGACCCGCACATCTTCCGTGGACCTGACGGGGCTTTCTACATAGCCATGACAGACCTGCATGTTTTTGCACAGAGAGAGGGAATACGAGACACTGAATGGGAACGCGACGGACGCAAATACGGATGGGGAAACAACCGGGGACTGGTGTTGATGAAAAGTTACGACCTGATAAACTGGACTCACGCACGGATTGATTTCACCAAGTTGGCTCCTATATTTAAAGAAATAGGGTGTGCATGGGCTCCCGAGACCTGCTA
Organism: Bacteroidaceae bacterium; assembly: GCA_017472635.1. Lineage (GTDB taxonomy): Bacteria > Bacteroidota > Bacteroidia > Bacteroidales > Bacteroidaceae > Phocaeicola_A. The sequence continues at coordinate 7,101 of JAFUPU010000057.1, read as the reverse complement.
TGACGACCAGAAGAAACAGCTGATGGTGCACTTTACCATGCGTATCGGTACCGGCACCAATCGTCTCTACTATTTCTATGTAAACGATGATTTTAACCGGATGACAACTCCTCCGCGTCTGTTATACCAGGCACCCAATGGCAAATACAGTGTCATCGACGGAGACATCACCAGGGTGGGAGATACCTACCATATGTTTTATGTTTCACACGAGCATACGGCAGGAATCCGTCATGCAACAGCTTCGCGGATAACCGGTCCTTACACCGCTACCGAAGGGTATGTCGATGCAGAGAAAGTGGGATGCGAAGCACCGAATGTATGGAAACGGCATGGCGAAGACCGATGGATGTTGATGTATGACATCTATCGGGTGAACCCGCATAACTTTGGATTTGTAGAAACTACCGATTTTCAAACATTCACCCCTATGGGGCGTTTCAACGAAGGGAAGATGAAACTGACCAACTGTGTCTCACCCAAACATGGAGCCATCATCTCCATCACGCAAGAAGAGGCTGACCGGTTGGAACAATTCTGGAGGGAGAAAGAGTAAACAGGCGTAGCTTGTTGTAAACCGGAAAGACTCTTGAAGACACCATAAGAGTCTGCTTTTGCAATAGTCGGAGGAAATCTTTTCTGCCATGACCGAGAATACACTGGAAAAACTACGGATACTCACCGAATCGGCAAAGTACGATGTGTCGTGCTCGTCGAGTGGGACGGTACGCTCCAACCGAAAGGCTGACGGTGCGGCTTGCGGAGTGGGGAACACTGTAGGTGGAATAGGTATCTGTCATAGTTTTGCCGAAGACGGACGTTGCATCTCGCTGTTGAAAGTGATGCTGACCAATTATTGCATCTACGATTGTGCGTATTGCATCAACCGTAGGACGAACGATATTCCGCGTGCCACCCTCTCGGTAAAAGAGTTGGTGGAACTGACGATGGAGTTTTACCGGCGGAACTATATAGAAGGACTCTTTCTCAGCTCGGGGGTAGTGCGTAACCCTGACTATACGATGGAGCGGCTTGTACGCATCGTCAAAGACCTGCGCACCATTCACCGCTTCAATGGATACATCCACCTGAAAAGCATCCCCGGAGCCAGTCGTGAACTGGTGAACGAGGCAGGACTCTATGCCGACCGTATGAGTGTGAACATTGAGATACCCAACGAGCAGTCGTTGAAGTTCCTTGCTCCCGAAAAGGATTTCCAAAGTGTATACCAACCCATGAGTTTCATTCAACAGGGGGTACTGGAAAGTCAGGAAGAACGGAAGAAACATCGCCATGCTCCGCGTTTCGTACCCGCCGGACAGAGCACTCAGATGATTGTTGGTGCTACGGCAGAGACCGACCGCGACATCTTGCGTCTCTCATCGGCTCTTTACGGACGTCCCACTATGCGACGTGTCTATTATTCGGGTTATATCCCTGTCAACACCTATGACAGCCGCCTGCCTGTGCCCCAACAGCCGCCCCTGGTGCGTGAGAACCGTCTTTATCAAGCCGACTGGCTGATGCGTTTCTACCACTTTGGTGTAGAAGAGATTGTCGACGAGACAACTCCAAATCTCGATCTGGAGATTGACCCCAAACTGGCTTGGGCACTGCGTCATCCCGAAGCTTTCCCTGTAGATATCAACCGCGATGACTACGAGCGCATCCTGCGTGTACCGGGCATCGGAGTGAAGTCAGCCACCCTCATTGTCAACTCCCGTCGTTTTGGTCGTGTCACCTCATACCATTTGAAAAAGATGGGAGTAGTGTTGAAGAAGGCACGATATTTCATCACCTGTGGCGAACTGGAAGCCCGGGGCATCAACGAACTGCACCCTGCCACGGTTCGTCGTCTGTTGCTTCCTGTCCCCAAAAGTAAAAAGAATGATGACAGGCAGCTGGAACTGAAGTTTGAATAAATAATCCCCTTTTTATTTCCTTGAGTAATTCTGCCTCTACAACAAACTCCGCTCGCAAGCCGACATACGTGGAACGCGGACGGAGTTTGTTGTAGAGATGCGTAACTATTTCCCTTAATACTTTGCACTAAGCAAAAAAAACATTATCTTTGTACCCAAACAAAACAAACGAATTTCAAGAAGTAGCACAGTAGTAGACATAAACATATAAAAGAAACTTGAACTTTATGCTTTGATTCTCTTAGCCGAAAACCGCCAATTTGAAGTCACGAGAATAAGCTGTAGGGTTCACGTCCTGTTTGGGCGTGGATTATTTGTGCTTATCTGTGACAATGGTTACTTGGCGGTGCCTCGGCTAAAGATAGGTCTTTAACAAATAATTCCGCCCTTTATGATACACATCGGACAACTTATAAAAACAGAACTCAAACGGCAAGAACGTACTCCTACTTGGCTGGCAAAGAAAATCAATTGTGACCGTACAAATATATATCGCATATTTGATAGAGAAAGTATAGATACAGCTCTATTATCACGTATTTCCACAGCACTCAATCGGGATTTTTTCAGAGAACTGTCACAATATCAAATAGAGATATGTGATAAATCAACCACTAATCTGTGATTTTTAATCACGCATCAGTGTCTGTCCATATAATATATTGCACTAATTTTGCACTTGAAAACTTCTGACTATTGGGGAGATAAAAAAGGCTCTTGCTTCTCACATAGTTACAATAATAATATAGGAGAGTCGTGAAAATATTATGGGACTTATAATTTTAATTGTTATTGCTTATTTTGTATGGAAAATCCTCTATGCGGATTCAGCATCAACTAAAATGGTTTTAAAACAGAAAAAACGTACAGAAGAACAGAAAAAGGTGATTCGCTATTTCTTGAATGGCGAACATAATCTGCGTCGCATGAAAGACGAAGAGTATGATGCTATGGTTGCCGAGTTTGTTAACCGTGACCATCGGTCAAAAGCTCTGTCGCGTGTCGGACTTGATGAAGATGAACTGAAGGAAATTGCGCCTATCTGTCTTCACAACTATAATTATATGAAAGCATGGGCGCGCAAAGGAAAAGATGGCAAATGGCGTTCATCGTCATATCAGGTAACTTGGTTGTTCTTCTCTGCCAATCAGCTGTATCTTTATCAAGAGACTATAAACTTCGATTGTGAAGAGAAGCGTACAAGTACCGAAGAATTCCACTATAAAGATGTGGTTAGTTTCTCTACCACTACAGAAGTAGAGGAAATCATCGAAGAATATAAAACAGATGGTACAGAAGTTCATAAAAATATAGAAAGCAATAAATTCAAGATTGTAGTTCCTGGAGATTCTTTCTATGCTGCCATGCAACCGACCCCTGAAAACGAACGTGCTATACAGGGGCTGAAAAACAAACTTCGTGAGAAGAAGAATGCTTGATATCTCAAAAAAATAGTGGAAGATTGTTGTTTTTAACTCCATGAAATTAAAACACCCATCGTCACATATTAAGATGGCGTTGGGTGTTTTTCTTATAAAAGAATAACCAAAGAAATGTAAAATAAAACCATGGGACTTATAAATAAGATTTTCGGAGCTTCTGGAGGTGAAACTCACGATGGTCAGGGTGAAGTACGTTCAGGCGGTATTGATATTATCCAATACAATGGAGAGGCTACCGAATATGTGTGGAAATTCCCCTATAACAATATTGTAACCGGAGCTCGCTTGATAGTCAATCAAAGTCAAGAGGTAATATTTGTTGCAGGAGGACAAATCGCAGATGTTTTCGGACCGGGAACACATACCCTATCCACCGAAAATATTCCTATCCTATCGAGGATTTTCAATATCCCGTTTGGAAAAAAGACTCCGTTTACAGCCGAGGTATGGTATATAGACAAACGACCACACAGAAACTTGCCATTCGGAACACCTTCACCGCTAATGGTACATGATCCTAATTTTGGGTCAACTATACCAATCAAAGCTAATGGAGAATTTGGCGTACGCATAAGTGATACGACCATGTTTTATACTGAGGTGGTGGGGACACAACATCTGACCGACGAACGGGACATTAACAAAATGTTCAAAGCACACATTCAGCGTAAACTGAACAAAGTACTTACCGATTCTGTAAACAGAGGGATACGAACTACGCTATTAGGGTCACATCTGGATGAAATATCTGAATATGTAAAGGTTTCATTGGCTGAGGAGGTGGAAAATTATGGTTTGTCTATTGTAAATTTTGACTTGATAGAAATTGTTCTTGACCGTAATGATCCACAAACGATAGCAGCCTTGGAGCGCGAAACCAAATTTGCAGATACAGAAATGGACTCAACGGCAAGGGCTCGTCAACGTGCAAGGGAAGGATATACTTATCAGCAAGAACGTCAATTTGACGTAATGACAGAAGCAGCAGGTAACGAAGGTTCTGCCGGTCAAATGATGGGAGCAGGAATGGGTATAGGTATGGGATTTGGAATCGGTGGTGTCATGGGTTCCCAATTCGGCAACATGGCACAAGAGGTAGCCAATGCACAGGCAATTCCCAACCAACCGATGGTACAAAACAATATGCCCCAACCTACTATGGCACAACAAATGACAGGAGCACCCACACCACCTCCGCCTCCGATATTGTCCCAATATCATATTTTGGTGAATAATGTGCAACAAGGGCCATATAGTGTCCAGCAACTGCAACAGTTGGTGCAGCAAGGAGTGTTCAATGCACAGACATACGTATGGAAACAAGGGATGACGGAATGGCAAACAGCCGCTTCATGTGCGGAATTGTCAGGAATGTTTGTATCCACACCACCTCCACCGCCAATTGTATAACATATAATCTTTTTAATTATGGCAAATAAAGGTATAGGGTTGAATACCAGCTTGGTTATGCCCATTGTAGTAATTATCGCAACAATCGTAATCTGTTTGCTTCTCAAGTCGGAAGAACCGACAACGTTGTATTGGGTAAATTTCGGTTTCGGCATCTTTTGGGAGTTGATATTCTTCGGTTGGATGGCGTTGTCACGTTCCGATACATCGGCAGTATCTTCTGTCTTTAAGGCAGTATCGGGAGGAATGTCGTTATACTATATCTCCATCTCATTCATTGTGATGCTTATTTACACTCTTGGATTGACAGAGCATGTTGAACTCAAATGGTATATATGTATACAGTTTGCATTGACCCTGATTTGGTATGTGTTAGGTAGTCTCGCTGCACATTATGATAATAGTTTTTCTGCCAAACAAGAAAAACTGGACGAATTGAGATTTGTCGTTACGCTTAATGCATCAAAAGTGTCACAACTTGCCACTCGCTGTTCGCAGATATATGCAGCGCATAACATGGGATACAAAACAGAGGCCAATATCAAGAATCCGATTGAACGATTGTCTCAAAAAATCAAATTTCTGTCTCCTAACGTGTTACAAAATGCAACTGTTGCAACACAATTGAACTTGATGATAGACACCTGTGATGAACTATTGGACAAATTAGATAGTGCAGAAAATGACGATTCATTCAAAAGAGCAGAAGAAAAGCTTGACAACTTTGTTAAAACTTCCATTGCAGATATCGATTTCTTAAAAAGTACTGCACGAAGATGATAATGACCGAACATAAATTCCCGAAAAAATGAATGAAGTAATTTCTTTAAAATGTCCAAACTGCAATAGTGGCGTAGATTCTTCAATGAGTGAATGTCCTGCTTGTGACAAACCTATAATTTTCCGCCATATGTCGCAAACAGCAGCCATGCCTATGCCTTTGGTGAATAAATATCTCGGTAGTTACCGCTCATTGGAAAGCCAAAACCCAAACAATAAGACCATCAATACCGCTATTGGGATATGTTTTCTCAAACTGAAAATGTATGATAAGGCTCTTGCTGCCTTTGAAAAATCTATGCCCGACAATTTTGATAATGCTGAACCGTTTTATTTGGCTGCGGTGGCATTGCTGCAGGGTAAAAAAGCGTTCCTCGCCCCAAGATTGGCGATAGACAAAATGGAGGAATATCTGAATGCTGCATCAATGATAGAGATGCGTCCCGTTTTCTACTATTTTATGGCTTACATCAAAAAGGACTACTTCGACAGAAAGTTTCTGAACACGACTCCTTCATATCAAGAATTGATGGAGCAAGCAGTGGGATACGGATTGACCACAAGTGACATAGAGGAGTTTCATTTACTGATTAACCAACCACTGTAATTGTTGTTTCCATTGGTGGCTTTGTCTCTTCTGTGTGGTCGCAAAAGTATTCTGTACTTACATATCCCTTCTTTTATTGCTATTCTTGAAGTAGGTGAACTTGAACGGGTAGCTCTCTAAATTTTTCATCCGCAAACGATGCAGATAATTCATGACCAATGATTAAGAAAAATCTGCGTTGTCTGCGGATGAAAAGTATATTGGGGCACAGCCCCTTTTTAATAAAAAGACGGATTCTTTATTTATTGCTCAAATATTTGTCCAGCTGGGGTAGGGTGTTAACATCCATTGTATTGTAGGTGACATCTTCTACGGTGAGGGCTTCTACGTTTTTCACCCCATTGGTTGTATCAGCCACACAGTCTACTAATATATTTTTCATCACTACGTTGCGGATGGGCAGGTGCTCATCGCCACGCAACTCGTAAATGGCTTTGGCTGAATCGACCTGAATGTTGGTGAGGTAGATGTCTTGAATGCGTGTCAGCGTGTCTTTGTAGGTAGGTACAAGTTTGCGCCATTGGTAGAGCACGTCGGTGTCAATCTCTGCCACACGCAGCGTACCACCCGTCTGGATGCTGTCCATGTAGATATTTTCCACGAAGGCGCCACGGCGATGGTTGGTCTTCACGAAGAAGAGGCGGTGCACGGTGCCCGGAGCCACGCAGTTCTTCATGTAGATGTTGCGGATGCCGCCTGCCAATTCACTACCTATTCCTAATAGCGTGTGTCCTTGCTTGATGACGCAGTTGCGCACCACAATGTTCTCACACGGACTGTTCAAACGCCATGCATCGTGGTTGCGTCCTGACTTGATGACCACCGCGTCATCGCCTTGGTCGAATACACAATCCTCCACCAAGAAGTTGCGGCTCATCTCCAGGTCTATACCAGCGTTGTTGTGTCCGTGGGCACGGACGTTCAGGTTGCGCGCCACACC
>JAFUPU010000056.1 GCA_017472635.1 Bacteroidaceae bacterium | reverse complement strand
ACCCTTATTGACACCTTTGTCAATGCTGTCTTTGTCCACGATGATAAAATCCTCTTAACTTTCAATTTCGAGGATGGCACCCGTACCATCACCTTGTCAGACATTGAAGCCGCAGCAAACGAAAGCGGTTCGGATTTGGAAATGTTTGGGGCACCATAACAGATACCGTAATTGATACAATCGTGTCAGTTACGGTATCTGCTTTTTTATGCCCTTTTTGCTGAAAACAGGGTGTTTTCCTGAACTATGCAACGCATTTTTGAATGCTGTTTCCATGATGCTGTGGTTTGACCAGGTGTGCTGCAGCTATAACCACTATATATTGTGCTTTCGTTTCGTTAAATAACCGCTATTCGTTATACAGCCGATAGCAACAAAAACAGCCGCCAAGGTTTGTGCAGCTTAGCCACTTGCAATACCCGGGCGGCAGAGTTAACATCACACACACTTTTTTAGGACGGTGATGTTATGAATGTTTTGGAAGATTTCTGGTACGGCAATCTTGACCCGGCAGAGTACGATGCCAACCCCGGCAAGGAATACAAGGAACTGGTGCGGCTCATCAGCCGGAATGAAGAAAAGCTGCTGGCTACCATGACCGACGAGCAAAAGGATTTGTTCTCCCGGTATGCAGACTGCGTCCGGGAACACCAGGCGATGGCTGAGTGTTTGCTGTTTCAGAACAGTTTCCGCCTGGGTGGTAGAATGATGCTGGAAGTAATGAGAGATGGTGCCGGGAATGAATAAGTATATCGATACCTTGAAACGGTATGTGGCGGAGAATTCACCCAACTACGTCAGCGATACCCACACTATCCCGGAAATAGCAATGCGACTGAAGCCACGATAAATATAGCCCCTCGTCACCGTAAAAAGTAACGAGGGGCTTGTCCTGTCAATGCGTTATGTGCTTAACAGTGCGAAGGCCAGTCCCAGCAATCCAACCGGAATCAGCAAGAGAAGTCCTCCCGCAAAAATGAAGCACAAGATTAGTGCGGGTAGTGCCATTACGAAAAGAATCGTTGCAAACACTTTTGTCAGACTCCACGCCACCTTAAACACCAGACCGAATACCTTAATAAACAGCCAAACGAACAGGATCGTACAGAGTATCTCAAACAATGCCCATCCTCCAACTAAGAATCAGTGGCACTCAACGATGACATCCTTGTCGCACACCGGGCAAACCTGGTCAGTCTCCCAGCTGCCATCCAAGCAGCCAACACCACTTGCTCCTACGGAGATAAAGACGCCGGTGGAGTATCCGCAGTGGGGGCAGTCAAAATCGATGTTGACCATTGCCCCTTCATCATCACGGGTAATAACTTCCCAATTAGTTGCGGTTGCTCTCTTAGCCATAGTGCGTACCTCCTCAATATCTAAACTTGCTGACATCGCCGTTTACGGCCTTGAAGTCAGGATCTTCGGGTGATTCAAACAGGGTCTCGCCGGACTCGGTATCCGTCAATCTGCAGGCTCTTCCGTAGTTGCCGATTTTTGCGACGGAGAACGCGGATGCTCTGCTATCGGTGTCCGTCTTGGTATACCAGTCGCCGGAAGTGAATGCCTTGAACTCAACTTTGTACTTTGCCATTTTGTTCCTCCTAAAGTGTGGGGAGTGTTGATGCACTCCCATTGTGGATAACCTTCGTATGTAAATGATGACTTGTGCTTACAGGAAAATGATCTCGAAATCTTCAAAGCCAGAGAGGAAGTTGCGGATGATAGTCATCATGTTCTCCTCCGCATCAGCGTAGATGCCATCTGCCTCAACAAGTGCCAGGCCATCATCTTCGATTTCAGCGATGAGCGTCTGATATTGCTCAAAGTCGATGGGATTGAGGATGTTGTTTTCTTCCTGGCATTTGACGGTATCCCAGATGACGTAGTTATCAAGAACCCTGGGGGCCGGCAGCGAGATGTAAATCTTCTGACTGTCGTTATCCACCTCAATCGTAATTTCCTCTACGTCATAACCCACCTTTACAATGCCCTTGCATTCAAGATTGATTGTATTGGTAGTGCCGGGGACTGCGATGTTGTCGAGGAAGTAACGGGTGTACTCTGCCGATTTTGTGGTTGTGTATTCACCGGAGTAAGTTGAAAACTGGCTGATATCAACAAGCACGACTTCAACTTCTTCCACGGTGACAATTCGCTTCTCAACCTCCGCCGGGAGTTCCAGGTCGAACTTCTCTTCAGTGGGATTGATGGGTTCGACTATCTCCGCTTCTTCATCAGGGAAACTACCCACAAAATAGCCGGCACCGAAAACAAGAGCAAGTGTGAGCAAAACTGCAAGTGTGCTGCTTATCGCCTTCCAAACTTTAGCCATGCCGTACCCCCCTTAAATCCAAGCGGTCACAAGCACCAACAGATAAAATACTGCGACCAAGCCCAGGGCACCGCCAAAAAGTCCTACCAGGGTATTCATTGCCTTCTTCATGATATGTACCTCTCTTTTTTTAGATTGGGGTTTTGCTTTATGTACTAATTGTACCGCCGCACACAGGAAAGATAAATGACAGTAGGTGCAGAATACCCTGTGCCATTTCGACAGGATTTGCAAAATAGCGGAATCTTCCGGGCTGCCGATGCCAGCAGACTACTTACCGACATCGGCAGTGCTGTTAGAGCATCACTCCATAGTAAATGCGATAGTGGCTTTGTCGATTTCCTTGTAGTTCTGATCCTTGATGGAAATAGAGAACTCAACGCTTTTGACCTCGGCAGGTTCAGAGATGTTGATGTCTTCCAGACCATATCCCCAAAGAAGAATGTCAATCATAACACAGGAACCATCTTCCATCGTTGTGGTATAGAAAGAATAGGTTGCCATATAGTCGTTGATGGACAAAGAATCATATACATCGTGAAGAGCCAGCGTTTTGCCAGAGGTATTTT
>JAFUPU010000055.1 GCA_017472635.1 Bacteroidaceae bacterium | reverse complement strand
TGATGAGTATGAACGGATAAAAACTAATTATGAATTTTGAATTTTAAATTATGGATAAGAGTATACCCCAATTGTTTTATTCATAGTTTAAAATCTGAAATTCATGAGTCTGCAATTCAAAATTCAAAATTTATAATTCATAATTACTCTATACTATGTTTGACAATCTTAGCGAAAGATTAGAACGCTCATTTAAGATACTGAAAGGTGAAGGAAAAATCACCGAGATAAATGTGGCTGAGACACTGAAAGATGTGCGCAAAGCTCTGCTTGATGCCGACGTGAACTACAAGGTGGCCAAGAACTTTACCGACACTGTGAAGGAAAAGGCATTGGGACAGAACGTGCTGACGGCCGTGAAGCCCAGCCAGTTGATGGTTAAAATCGTGCACGACGAGCTGACGGCCCTGATGGGTGGTGAGACTGCCGAGATAAACATCGACTCACGTCCTGCCATCATCTTAATGTCGGGTTTGCAAGGTTCGGGTAAGACAACTTTCTCCGGAAAATTGGCCAAGATGCTGAAGGCAAAGAAGAACCGCAAGCCCTTGCTCGTGGCCTGCGACGTTTATCGTCCTGCCGCCATCGAACAGTTGCGGGTACTGGCCGAGCAAATCGGTGTGCCCATGTATAGCGAACCGGAAAGCAAGAATCCTGTTCAGATAGCACAAAATGCCATTCAGGAAGCCAAAGCAAAAGGGTATGACTTGGTTATTGTCGATACTGCCGGCCGTCTGGCAGTAGACGAGGAGATGATGAATGAGATAGCCGCCATCAAGCAGGCAATCAATCCCAACGAGATTCTCTTCGTGGTAGACTCTATGACCGGTCAAGACGCTGTAAATACTGCCCGTGAATTCAACGAACGTCTGGACTTTGACGGCGTGGTACTGACCAAACTCGACGGTGATACCCGTGGTGGTGCTGCCCTCTCCATCCGTACGGTGGTGAATAAGCCTATCAAGTTTGTGGGTACCGGCGAAAAGTTGGAGGCTATCGACCAGTTCCACCCCTCACGTATGGCAGACCGTATTCTCGGTATGGGTGACATTGTCTCCTTGGTTGAGCGTGCGCAAGAGCAGTACGATGAAGAAGAGGCCAAACGCCTGCAGCGTAAGATTCAGAAGAATCAGTTTGACTTCAACGACTTCATGGCGCAAATCCAACAAATCAAGAAGATGGGTAATCTGAAGGATTTGGCATCTATGATTCCCGGAGTAGGCAAAGCCATCAAGGACATTGATATAGATGACGATGCTTTCAAAAGCATTGAGGCTATCATCAACTCCATGACGCCCAAAGAACGTACCAACCCGGAGATTCTGAACGGCAGCCGTCGTCAGCGCATTGCCAAGGGTAGTGGTACCAACATTCAGGAGGTGAACAGATTACTGAAGCAGTTTGATCAGACTCGCAAAATGATGAAGATGGTGACCGGTAGCAAAATGGGCAAGATGATGGGCCGCATGCCGGGCATGAAGCGATAAGCCGGAAGTGTTGTTTAATCGAACAAAAGAATAGAACTATGCAAATTATCGACGGAAAAGCCATCTCCGAACAGGTGAAGCAGGAGATTGCAGCCGAAGTGGCAGAAATTGTAGCAGCAGGCGGTAAGCGTCCGCATTTGGCAGCCATTCTTGTGGGACACGACGGAGGAAGTGAGACTTACGTGGCAGCCAAGGTAAAGGCGTGTGAAGTGTGTGGTTTCAAGTCAACTCTTATCCGCTACGAAGCAGATGTGACCGAGGAGGAACTACTGGACAAGGTTTGCCAACTGAACGAGGACGAAGATGTGGATGGCTTCATAGTACAACTGCCTCTGCCTAAGCATATCTCAGAACAAAAGGTTATCGAGACTATCGACTATCGCAAGGATGTGGACGGTTTCCATCCCATCAACGTGGGTAGAATGAGTATTGGTTTACCCTGCTATGTATCGGCTACACCTAACGGTATTTTGGAGTTACTGAAACGTTATAATATCGAGACACAAGGTAAGAAATGCGTGGTGTTGGGTCGTAGCAACATTGTGGGTAAGCCTATGGCCAGCCTGATGATGCAAAAGGCTTATCCGGGTGATGCAACGGTAACCGTATGTCACAGCCGAAGTCGCGACCTGAAAAAGGAGTGCCAAGAAGCCGACATCATTATTGCTGCATTGGGACAGCCCAACTTTGTAAAAGCTGATATGGTAAAAGAGGGAGCGGTTATTATTGATGTAGGTACTACGCGAGTACCCGATGCAACGAAGAAAAGCGGCTTCAAGCTGACGGGTGACGTGAAGTTTGACGAGGTAGCCGAAAAGTGCAGCTACATTACTCCTGTGCCCGGTGGTGTAGGACCTATGACCATTGTTTCGCTGATGAAGAATACTTTATTGGCAGGGAAAAAGGCCATCTACAAGTAAAAGCCCTATATACTATATACAAGGAATATTAAGAACAACATCTTTTTAAAAACATAGAGACACGGAGATGCAGAGACTTTTTCTTCACAGATAATTAACTCTGTATATCTGTGTCTCTGTGTTTTAAAAGATAATTCATTCCGATTCCAATGATGAAAAGTCTCCTCTTCGTTCTCTCCTTGCTGTATAGCTGCCTTTTGATGGGGCAGCAACATATCACGCTGCTTTTTGCCGGCGACCTGATGCAACACCAAGCACAGATAGATGCTGCACGTACTCCGCTGGGAGGGTATGACTATACTCCCTGTTTCGCTGCCGTCAAGGAGCAGATACAGGCAGCCGATGTGGCTATCGGAAACTTAGAGGTGACTCTTGGGGGTAAGCCTTATCGGGGATATCCGGCTTTTTCTGCACCTGATGAATATCTCTATGCCATTCGCGATGCCGGCTTCGATGTTCTTCTTACTGCCAACAATCACTGCCTGGATCGCGGTCGAAAAGGGTTGGAACGTACTCTTTTGTTACTTGATTCACTCGCTATTCCTTCTGCAGGTACTTATCGCACCAAAGATGAACGGACCGAACGTTATCCTCTTCTTATCGAGAAGAATGGCTTTCGTATAGCCCTTTTAGCCTACACATACGATACTAACGGTATTCGTGTGTCTGCTCCTAATCATGTGAATTACATACATAAAGAGGAAATGCTGGCCGATATTCGGGCTGCTCACGCTTTGCGCCCCGATGCTATCATTGCTTGTATGCACTGGGGGACAGAATATCAGTCTTTGCCCAATCGCGAACAGAAGGAATTGGCCGACTGGCTGTTAGCACAAGGGGTGACGCATGTCATCGGCTCACATCCTCATGTCATTCAGCCTATGGAATTACGCGAAACTGGTACTCGGCAGAATGTAGTAGTTTACTCTCTTGGCAACTGTTTTTCCAACATGAGTGTACCCCGTACTGATGGCGGTTTGCTTTTTACTCTCCGATTGGAAAAGTATCCCTTACCACATCCGGTCCATCCGGACTATCTGAAGAATCCCTGCCCACTTGCCTTGGATAGTGCACTTGTACTGCCCACAGGTTGCCGTGTGTCCCACTGTTATTATACCCTTGTATGGACTCTTCGTCCGAAGCAAAGCGGTGAAAAAAACTTCCGGCTTCTCCCAGTCGATTACCCTACTGATTCTCTTTCCTCTGTAGCACGTAACAGTTTGAAAATCTTTACTGAAAAAGCCCGAACGCTACTTGGTAAGCATAACGTCGGTATTGTCGAAAGAAACAAAAAACAATATTTCCCTGAAAATAATTCCTCAAAACGTTTGCTATATCGGAAATAACCTCTATCTTTGCACCGCATTTGAGAAATGCACTAACATGGTGACTATAGTTCAGTCGGTTAGAGCGTCAGATTGTGGTTCTGAATGTCGTGGGTTCGAATCCCACTAGTCACCCCGAAGAAATCCTTGATAATCAGATGGTTATTAAGGATTTTCTTTTTATGTGGCTTTCTTGGTTTTGCGGAATCTTGACAAAAATGCCCTCAAAAATAGCTGAAAACGATAGCTTGTTTTAACTTTGTTTCAACCTAAAAGCAAGTGTAACATACTGACAATCAATGCTGAATTTTCAAAAGAAAAGCCGAGAAAAGCCGGAAGTTTCAACATTCGACTTCGTTTTACCCTCAATCGTGTCAATGACCACATCATTTTGACGAGTGAAGGATTTTATAGCTATGACGATGAAGGACGCATCTAATATACCTTATTATATATATGGAAGCAAATTACTTGGTTTTACTTGATTATTGCAGAGGGCAGATAACCAAGATACGTTTGACAGCAGAAGAAAAAGCGGAATCAGAAAACTATGAAGATTTTGAGGAGTTCATTTCTACTCTTGAAGAAAAATACAATTTCCATTTGAGTGATTGCAATTGGATGAGTTGCGATATTTTGAGTGAACGCAGTTATTAACTAATA
>JAFUPU010000054.1 GCA_017472635.1 Bacteroidaceae bacterium | reverse complement strand
TGCGCTTCAGGATGGGCTTGAACCAACGACCCCCTGATTAACAGTCAGGTGCTCTAACCAACTGAGCTACTGAAGCAGGTTTTCAAGGCATCCTTCCCGGAAATGCGGTGCAAAAGTAATAGCTTATTTTGAATTATGCAAACTCTTTGCCTTTTTTTTGTTGTAAAAAAGCAAAATATAAGCAAACACTCATCATTTTATACACGAAATAACGTTAAATGTTTGCCTTTTATAAAGCTTTCTGTTATTTTTGCAACCCAATTGACAACACTTACAAAATAGTTCATAAAATGAAGAAGAAAAAAATATGCTTGGTGCTTTTTGTCTTTATTTGTGGAATGTGTTTAATCGCATTTAAAAACGACAAACACCACTTCGAAGTATCAAAGAATCTGAATGTCTTTAATTCTATATTCAAAGAATTAGACCTATTCTATGTAGATACCATCCAACCTGGCGAAGTGATACGTGCCGGCATTGATGCCATGCTTGAAAAGATTGACCCTTATACTACCTACTATTCTGAAGACGAGCTTGACGAACTCAGACAGATGACCACGGGAAAATATGCCGGTATCGGGTCTATCATCCGCCTCTATAAAGCACGCAACCGGGCTGTAATTTTTGAGCCTTATGAAAATACACCTGCGGCTAATGCCGGACTGAAGGTGGGCGATATCATTCTCAGCATCGACGGAAAAGACATTGAAGGAATGACCATAGATAAAGTGAGCAATATGCTGCGAGGAGATGCAGGCACAACTTTCGTACTGAGAGTCGAACGCGACAGTCTTCCCATGGAATTCAACATCACAAGAGAAAACATCCAAATGCCAGCTGTTCCCTATTTCGGCATGCTCGCTGATGGACAGACGGGATACATTTATCTCGAAAGTTTCACCGACAAATGTTCGCGTGACGTACGTCGTGCCGTCATACAGTTGAAAGAAGAGGGAGCCACCCGTTTGATACTGGACTTGCGCGGAAATGGGGGAGGTCTCCTTAATGAAGCTGTGGAAATTGTCAACCTATTTGTCCCAAAAGGATTAGAAATTGTATCCACCAAAGGAAAACTGCGCCAGGCATGCCACGTTTACAATACCTCAAAAGAACCACTCGACACCCAACTGCCACTTGCAGTATTGGTCAACAGTTCCTCGGCTTCGGCTGCTGAAATTGTTGCCGGCTCACTGCAAGACCTTGACCGCGCAGTAATCATAGGAGTACGCACCTTTGGAAAAGGATTGGTACAGGTTCCCCGAGACCTACCGTATAACGGGCAACTGAAAGTAACGACCTCAAAATATTACATCCCCAGCGGACGTTGTATACAGGCTATCGATTATCAACACCGCGATGAAACAGGAAAAGCCGAACGCATAGCCGACAGTCTGACCAATGTATTCTACACAGCAGCAGGTCGTGAGGTGCGTGATGGAGGTGGCATACGCCCCGATATCGAAGTAAAAAGTGAGAAACAAGGCACCATACTCTTTTACCTTGCCAACGACGATGTCTTGCTTGATTTCGGAAACAAATATATGAAAAAACATCCTATTGTTGCCGAACCCGGAAAACTGGAAATCACAGATTCCGTCTACGCTGACTTCAAACAAATGGTATTGGATTCAGGATTCAGCTATGACAGACAAAGCAAAGAGGCTCTGAAAAAGTTGAAAGAAGTAGCTGAATTCGAAGGATATCTCAAAGAGGCTTCCGCCGAATTCGATGCATTGGAAAAGAAACTCGACCACAACCTGGCAAACGATCTCGACCGATACAAAGAGGAGATTAAACCACTGATTGCGGTTGAAATCATCAAACGCACCCACTACCAACGGGGCACCATCATTCAGCAGATCGACAGTGACAACGACATCAAAGAGGCGGTTTCTCTATTAGGAGATTCCCTGCGTTACCGCACCATCCTTTCGCCTATTGCAAAAAAGTAATACTTACACATCACAAAGCGAGTCCGTCCAACAGACGGACGTAGCCTTGTATTGCCATAGCAATTTCTTCTACCAGCACAAACTCGTCTGCTGTATGTGAACGCGCACTTATGCCCGGACCTATTTTAACCGTAGGGAAAGGCATCAAAGCTTGGTCTGACAGAGTGGGGGAACCAAACGGAGCAAGTCCCATTGACAAAGCACGACATACAAAAGGATGCTTCTCTCCAATACGCGATGAATTCAAACGAAATGACCGCGCCTTGGCTTCACTGTCGATATGTCGTTGAATCTCCTCATACAACTCTTCGTTGCTATACAACTCATTGCTCCGTATATCCACCACAAAACTGCATTTATCTGGCACCACATTGTGTTGAGTACCGGCATTCACCTGAGTCACCGTCATCTTCACTCCTCCCAAAAGCGGAGAAAAACGTTCAAAGCGATAATCTCTAAACCAAGCGATATCCTTCAACGCTTTATAAATAGCATTATCTCCCTCTTCACGTGCTGCGTGCCCAGCTTTACCATAAGCCACAACATCTAATACCATCAATCCCTTTTCCGCAATAGCCGGCTGCATGCCGGTTGGTTCTCCGACAACCCCCAAATCTATAGGAGGCAATAGTGGTAACACGCTCTCCACTCCATTCTTTCCCGAAACCTCTTCTTCACACGAAGCCAAAAACACCAAATTATACGGCTGTTCTTTCTGGCATAAAAGACGAAAAGCCTGCAACAAAGAGACTACACTGGCTCCGGCATCGTTACTGCCCAATCCATACAACTTGCCATGCTCTTCTTGTGCTTCAAAAGGGTCGCGCGACCAACCACTTACCGGCTTCACCGTATCGATATGCGAGTTTAAGAGTATAGTTGGTTTCCTCTTGTCATACTGCAAACTTTGCGTCCACACATTATTCCCATTCCTACCAACCTTCAAGCCACACGCTTTCATATACGATTCCATGATATCGGCAGCCGCCCCTTCTTCTCTACTGAAAGAGGGAGTAGATATTAGTTGCTTTAGTAAACCAACTGCTTCCAAAAGATTCAGTTCCTCCATAAAAAACACGTTTTTGAGGCAGCAAAGGTAGCAATTTTGAATTTAATTGCAAATAAAACTATATCTTTGCAAACAATTTTTAGGAAGAAACACCCTAAAGGGGTATTAAGTCAAACAAAACGATGAACAATTATCATTTATCCCGCCTCATACGCAAACAGGCATTAAAGTACACAACCCGCACAGCGTTACGGTATCGCGATTACGAAACAGCACAATGGAACGATGTGTCATGGTCTGATTTTGCCAACATCATCGACCATACAGCATGGGCAATGGCTGCTGCTGGCGTAGTCGAAGAAGAAAACATCGGTGTGTTCTCACAAAACAAGCCCGAATGCCTTTATGCCGATTTTGGTGCATTTGCCAACCGCGCAGTAGGTATTCCATTATATGCAACCAGTTCTGAGTCGCAAGTACAATACATTGTCAACGATGCATCCATCCGTTACTTGTTTGTGGGTGAGCAATACCAATACGACACGGCATTCCGTGCCCTCCCCCATTGCCCCACACTTGAGAAGTTGATTATTTTCGACGAACACGTAAAGTTGAACCCACAAGATACCATTTCTGTCTACTTCAAAGATTTCCTCCAGCAACAAACCGATGACTCTATACGCCAGTTGGTAGAGACTCGCAGGGCAAATGCTTCTGAAGACGATCTGGCTAACATTCTCTACACGTCGGGAACAACCGGAGAACCCAAAGGGGTAATGCTTCATCACTCATGCTACATCGAACAATTCCGCACACACGAGGTCAAACTAAAAAGTATGAGCGACCAAGATGTAGTGATGAACTTCCTCCCTCTTACACATGTTTTCGAAAAAACCTGGACTTTCTTCTGTCTTTATATGGGATGTACGGTATGCGTCAACCTGCGCCCTGCCGATATCCAGATGACGATAAAAGAGATACGCCCATCGTTGATGTGTGCCGTTCCTCGTTTTTGGGAAAAAGTCTATGCCGGAGTACAAGAAAAGATTAACCAATCGGGAGGAATACAACGAAAAATGATGCTCGATGCCATACGCACCGGTAAAATCCACAACATTGAATACCTGCGTCAAGGCAAAACTCCTCCCTTTTGTATACGCATGAAATATGCCTTCTACGAGAAGACCATCTATAAATTACTGAAAAAGACCATCGGACTCGAAAACGGTAATTTCTTCCCAACAGCAGGTGCAGCCATTCCTTACGATGTCGAAGAGTTTGTACACTCTGTCGGCATTGACATGATTGCCGGATACGGACTTACCGAATCTACTGCCACTGTTTCATGCTTCTGGAAAGACAACTACGTATTAGGAGCTGTCGGCACACCCATGCCCGGACTCGAAGTGAAAATCGGAGAAAACAACGAAATTCTTTTGCGTGGCAAATCCATAACCAAAGGATATTACCGTAAAGAAGCCATTACCCGAGAAACCATCGATGCTGAAGGATGGTTCCACACCGGAGATGCCGGATATATAAAAGATGGCATGCTTTTCCTCACCGAACGTATCAAAGACTTGTTCAAAACCTCAAACGGTAAATACATTGCTCCACAAGCTATCGAGACCAAGTTGGTAGTTGACCGATACATCGACCAGATAGCCATCATAGCCGACCAACGCAAATTCGTATCGGCATTAATTGTACCCGTATATTCATTACTCGAAGAATATGCCAAGCAACAGGGTATCACTTGCAACACACGTGCCGAACTGATGCAGCACCCACAAATCATTACCATGATGAAAGAGCGCATCGACACCCTGCAACAGCAGTTCGCCCATTACGAGCAGATAAAACGCTTTACACTTATTCCCGAACCATTCAGCATGGAACGCGGAGAGCTCACCAATACCCTCAAGATAAAACGTCCGGTGCTGAACCAAAACTACGCTACAGCCATTGAAGAGATGTACAAAGAATAACCATACAAGAAAAATAGAAAAACCTAAACCCCTTAAAAACAAATGTTAACAACACTCATTATTTTAGGACTCTCTGCCGTTTTCTTTGTCAACGGCAAGATACGTTCCGACTTAGTCGCCCTATGCGCCCTTATCCTTTTAATTGTATGTCAAATACTCACTCCTGAAGAAGCCCTCTCAGGTTTCTCTAATTCGGTTGTCATCATGATGGTCGGACTTTTTGTAGTCAGTGGTGCCATCTTTCAGACCGGACTTGCAAAAATGATAGGCAGCAAATTGTTGAAATTAGCAGGCAACAGCGAACTTCGGCTATTCTTACTTGTCATGATAGGCACTTCTTTTATTGGCGCTTTCGTCAGCAATACCGGTACTGTTGCGTTGATGCTCCCCATTGTCGTGAGTATGGCAGCCGGTGCCAAAAGTAGTGTCAGCCGTCTGCTCATGCCATTGGCTTTTGCCAGCAGCATGGGAGGTATGATGACCCTCATCGGTACCCCACCAAACTTAGTCATACAAGATACACTCACCAACAATGGCTATGCACCGCTCTCTTTCTTCTCGTTTACCCCTGTAGGAATTATCTGTGTGGTGGTAGGAACTTTGGTTTTACTGCCTCTCTCCAAGTATTTCCTCAGCAAACACGACAAGAAGGAAAACCAAACGCCCACCTCACGCAAATCACTCCACGAGTTGGTTGACGAATACCAACTGCTCAATAATTTGAGCCGTCTACAGGTGACCGCCTCTTCGACACTCATTGGAAAAACCGCTGCCGAGTTGGACATACATCGCAACTATGGGGTCAACATCATCGAAATCAGGCGAACTAACCAAAGTGGCAGACCCAAACTCATGAAAAGTGTCAGTCAATCATTGGCAGACCCCTCTACACCGCTAGAAGAGGGTGACACTCTTTTTCTTATGGGAGCTAGAGAAAAAGCAGAACGCTTTGCCAACGACTACCATGTAGAGTTGATGAGCAACAACGAACTACAAGGGAAAAAGAGCCAAAAGACCCTCGAATTCTACGACATCGGCATTGCAGAAATCGTACTCATGCCCTCATCTAAGTTAATAAACAACACACTACAAGACACCGGTTTCCGCCAGAAATACAACATCAACGTGATGGGTATCCGCCGTAAAGGTGAATACATGCTGCATGGTCTCAAAGACATACGCATGCACTCAGGCGATGTGTTGCTTGTACAAGGCACTTGGAAGAGTATTGCTGCGCTTTCACATGAAGATGAAGACTGGGTTGTATTAGGACAACCTCTCGACGAAGCAGCCAAAGTGACCCTCGACTACAAAGCACCTATCGCTGCTGGCATCATGATACTGATGATAGCCATGATGGTTTTCGACTTCATCCCTGTCAAACCTGTTACTGCCGTTATGATTGCAGGTGTATTGATGGTGCTCACCGGATGTTTCCGCAACGTAGAGGCTGCCTATAAGACCATCAACTGGGAGAGTATCGTACTCATCGCAGCCATGATGCCCATGTCGCTCGCCCTTGAGAAGACCGGTGCGTCCGAATACATCTCGTCATCACTCGTCAGTGGATTGGGGGCTTATGGTCCTATCGCACTTCTGGCAGGAATTTATTTCACCACCTCCCTCCTCACCATGTTTATCAGCAACACAGCTACTGCCGTATTGATGGCACCTATCGCCATCTCGTCTGCCATGCAGATAGGTGCCAGCCCCTACCCCTTCCTCTTTGCTGTGACTTTAGGAGCCAGCATGTGTTTTGCCTCTCCCTTCTCCACCCCGCCCAACGCACTGGTCATGCCAGCCGGACAATACACATTCATGGATTACGTCAAAGTCGGACTACCGTTGCAAATCATCATGGGAATAGTCATGGTATTCGCATTGCCATTGCTCTTCCCGTTCTGAAAACTTGTACAAACACAAGAAAAATAGTAACTTTGCCCCAAAATTCAAAAAAATCAGTTTATGATAACCATTGAACAACAGAAAGATATAAAAAGCCGTACCGAAGCTTTAAGAAAATACCTCGACATCGATGCCAAACTCATCCAGGTGGAAGAAGAGGAACTGCGCACC
This sequence comes from Bacteroidaceae bacterium, assembly GCA_017472635.1. GTDB lineage: Bacteria > Bacteroidota > Bacteroidia > Bacteroidales > Bacteroidaceae > Phocaeicola_A. The sequence goes on along the minus strand of JAFUPU010000054.1, from coordinate 9,078 downwards.
CAAGCCCCTGATTTCTGGAACGATGCAAAAAAAGCAGAAGCACAGATGAAGAAGGTAAAAGGACTGCAAGCATGGATTTCTGGATACAATCACGTCAAAGGACTCTCCGATGAATTGGAATTGGCATGCGAGTTTTATAAAGATGAACTTGTCACCGAAGCCGAGGTTGAAGAATTATACACTAAAGCCCTGCAAGCTGTAGAAGACTTGGAACTGAAGAATATGCTCCGCCAAGAGGCTGACCAAATGGACTGCGTGCTCAAAATCAACTCAGGAGCAGGAGGCACTGAAGCACAAGACTGGGCAAGCATGCTCATGCGCATGTATATGAGATGGGCTGAACAGAATGGTTATAAGCTTGCCATCTCCAACCTGCAGGATGGCGACGAAGCCGGTATCAAGACGGTTACCATGGAGATACAGGGACCTTATGCATATGGTTACCTCAAGGGAGAGAACGGAGTACACCGGTTGGTACGCGTCTCCCCCTACAACGCACAAGGAAAGCGCATGACCTCATTTGCCTCGGTATTTGTCACCCCACTTATTGACGATTCTATCGAAGTGGTTGTTGAAACCGCCCGCATCTCATGGGACACCTTCCGCTCGGGTGGTGCCGGTGGTCAGAATGTAAACAAAGTTGAGTCAGGTGTACGTCTACGTTATCAATACAAAGACCCTTATACGGGTGAAGAAGAGGAAATCCTCATCGAAAACACCGAGACACGCGACCAACCCAAGAACAAGGAAAATGCCATGCGCCAACTCCGCTCTATCCTCTACAACAAAGAGATGCAACACCGCATGGAAGAGCAAGCAAAGGTTGAAGCCGGAAAGATGAAGATTGAGTGGGGTTCACAAATACGCAGCTATGTCTTCGACGATCGCCGCGTAAAAGATCATCGTACCAACTACCAAACCTCCGATGTGGGCGGTGTGATGGATGGAAAAATCGACGACTTCATCAAAGCATACCTTATGGAATTCTCAGAAACCGAATAACATTTCCCCTACACATGCCACAAGAGATCGAACGGAAATACCTTGTCAAAGGTGAATACGCCCCTTTCATCCACCAGTCCGACCGAATAACACAAGGATACATCTGCCGGGAAACAGGCAGAACGGTTCGCGTCAGAATACGGAACGGGAAGGGATATCTCACCATCAAAGGGGCTTCTGCCGACAAGGGATTGAGCCGTTATGAATGGGAACAAGAGATTCCTGTCGATGAAGCCAAGCAACTGATGTTATTGTGCCAACCCGGCATCATCGACAAGACCCGACACCTCATCCACTACAAGGGGCACCTCATCGAAGTGGATGAATTTCATGGAGACAATCAAGGGCTGACCATTGCCGAGATTGAGTTGGCACACGTCGATGAAATGCCGCTATTGCCCCCATTCATAGGCGAAGAGGTAACCGGTGACCCACGATACTACAACTCACATCTCACTCGACATCCTTACACCTGTTGGAATAAACAAGATTAACTTTGGATTATGACCTCACTGAAGCAATACAAATACTCGTGGCTTATCATAGCCATCATCCTTTACTTTTCACTTTTCACTATCCCGAAAACCGAATTGGACGAGGTGACCAACATCGACAAGTTGGTACACATCTGTATGTATGGAAGCTTGTGCACGGTCATCTGGATAGAGTACCTGCGCAGCCACACCCGGCTAAATTGGAAGAAGGCACTCGTCGGAGCCACTTTGCTCCCCATCCTATTGAGTGGCATCATCGAATTGTTGCAAGAGTATGCCACCACCAATCGTAGTGGAGACTGGGAAGACATGATTGCCAATTCTATCGGGGCACTGGCAGCCATCGCCACCACCCTATTCCGTTCACGCCTCATGCCCAAAGAAGAGAATCCTTAAAACGAATGTATTATTAACAAAAAAGCGATATGAAAAACAAAACCATCTTTGCACTGATGCTTGCAGCAACAAGCCTGCACGCACAAGAGTACCACTTCGACCTTAGCGGAAACCGCAAAGTAGCAGACGGCTATACAGCCATCACCGAAACATCCATTTATACCGACAGCATCGGATATGGATATGACCTGCAACCCGCTCCCACTAAAAAGAGCAATGCACCTTACTTCTTCTCTGTGAAAGTACCCGATGGGAACTATCATGTGACGGTAACTTTGGGAAGCAAGAAGAAAGCTGGAAACACCTCTGTACGCGGTGAGTCACGACGGTTGTTCATAGAAAACCAACCGACCAAGAAGGGCGAACTCAAAGAATACACCTTCACCATCAACAAGCGCACTCCGGTCATCGACGAGAAAGAGCGGGTACGCATCAAACCACGCGAGAAGAGCAAACTCAACTGGGACAACAAGCTCACCCTCGAGTTCAACGGTGAAGCTCCCGCATGCTCAAAAATCGTAATTAAGCGGGTAGAAGACGTTCCCACCATCTTCCTCTGTGGAAACTCTACCGTAGTTGACCAAGACAATGAGCCTTGGGCAAGCTGGGGTCAGATGATTCCCCGTTTCTTCACCGATCAGGTATGTTTTGCCAACTATGCCGAATCGGGCGAGTCGTCTAACACTTTCATCGGGGCAAACCGCTTGAAGAAAGCGCTTTCACAGATGAAAGCCGGTGACTACATCTTTGTAGAATTCGGTCACAACGATGAGAAGCAAAAAAAACCGGGATGCGGAGCATGGGGACACTTCATCTACAACTTGAAGATATATATCGACGAGGCACGTGCACGTGGCGCATACCCCGTCCTTGTCACTCCCACCCAACGCCGTAACTTCAAGAATGGAAAACTGGTCGACACCCACGGAGAGTTTCCTGCAGCAGTCAAGTTCTTGGCTGAAAAGACAGGCACCCCACTTATCGACTTACAACAGATGACCACCGTGCTTTACGAAGCACTGGGCGTGGAAGATTCTAAGAAAGCACTCGTACACTATCCTGCTGGCACATGGCCCGGACAGACCAAGGACTTTGCCGATAATACTCACTTCAATCCTTACGGAGCATACCAGATTGCCAAATGTGTCATTGAAGGTATAAAGAAGGCAAACCTGCCACTGACCCAATTCTTGCGCGAAGACTATCCAGGTTACGATCCCGCACAACCCGATGCGTTCGATGCGTTCCATTGGAACAACAGCCCCTTCACCGAGATTGAGAAGCCCGATGGCAACTAACCGCCTCCTTTTTTATATAATAAGGTATACAAAAGACCTGTCAAATGCACTTGACAGGTCTTTTGTAACATTATACGTTTACACAACTCGATTATTTACGTATACGCATTTTTTGAGGAGCAAAGAATCAGCCATCAGGACAGTTCTTCGTGCTTGTGACTACTTGCACATCGCACAACCTTGGCACTTGCCCATCTCTCCACGGAAACGTTTCTCTACAAGGAGGTGAAGACGGTCGCGCAAAGCTTCAAGGCGGATACTGTCCACCACATCACCCACGAAGGCAAACATCAGGAGCAGGCGGGCTTCGCGTTCGCTGATACCGCGTTGACGCATGTAGAAGAGGGCATTCTCGTCGAGCTGACCTACGGTAGCTCCATGGCTGCACTTCACGTCGTCGGCATAAATCTCCAACTGGGGTTGGGTGTACATACGTGCCTCGCGGGTGACACACAGGTTACGGTTGGTCTGCTCTGAAGAGGTGTGCTGTGCTCCTTCGCGCACCAGCACCTTCCCGGCAAATGCCCCGGTGGCACTGTCGTCAAGTACATATTTGTAGAGTTCGCGGCTGGTGCAGTCGGACACCCGGTGGTCAATGAAAGTGTTGTTGTCTACATGCTGCTTTTTGTCCGCAATGGCCATGCCACAGAGGTTGATGGAGGCTCCGCTTCCGGCAAGGGTGACATGGGTGGTGTTGCGCGTCAGGCCGTTATGCAGGGTGATGCCGCCTACCAACACGTTGCTGTCAGCCTCTTGCTGTACATAAAGGTGGCTGAAACGGTGAGTGGAGGTGGTGGTCTCTTCCAGTTCGTAGAGGTCAAGCGTCGCACCGGCTCCCACATGGGCTTCAATAACCTGTGTTGCAAGGAAATCAACCTTGTCCATGGCATGGTCGCACATCAGGAGGCGCACTTGCGCACCCTCTTCTACTACGATGAGTACGCGGCGGTTGACCATGAAGTTGACGTCTGCCCGCAGGATGTTGACCAACTGGATGGGTTTCTCTACCACTACGCCCTTGGGCACATAGAGCAACAAGCCGTCTTGTACTAGCATGGTGTTTAGTGCCACCACGGCATCTTTGCCTGTGTCTGCCAGTTTGCCGTAGTATTTGGCTACGAGGTCGGGATGCAGTTCTGCCATCTCTTTGAGGCTGCCAAGGAGGATATTATCAGGGATGGACGACGAGCTACGAGCCACAAGTGAACCATTCGGTCTGTTTCCATTCGTAGTTTGTAACTCATCACTTGTAGCTGTATAAAACCGGTCGTTCACCACAAAATAGAGTGCCGTGCTCATGTTGGGCACATCGCACTTGAAGGCATCATAGGGGTTGACGGGAATGTCCAGCCGGTTGAGGTTCAGCCCATAGTCGGGGGCAAACAGTTTGCTTACGTCGGTATACTTATAAGCCTCCACCTTCCGTGTGGGAAATCCCAAGCGCTTAAAATTCTCAAAAGCCTTTGCACGAAGAGAGTTCAATGCCTCAGCACTATGCTTGCAAATCATAGCTTCACACTGGGCAAAGAGGTCGATATATTGAGTAGCAGCCCCACCCCCTTGCCCCTCCCTGTAATGGAGGGGAGTAGATAGTCCCGATTTATTATGATTGTTGTTCATTATAATCTTTAATGTAATTATAGAATGAGTATTCACTCCCCTCCATACAGGGAGGGGTTGGGGATGAGTCCGTTATTCCACCTCCCGCTTTATCCAGTCGAAGCCGCGGGACTCGATTTCTTGCGCCAGTTCAGGACCGGCGGTCTTGACGATGCGTCCCTGATAGAGGACGTGTACGATATCGGGCTTGATGTAGTCGAGCAGACGGTGGTAGTGGGTGATGACTAAAGCACTGGTCTCCGGTGTGCGCAGTTTGTTGAATCCTTCAGCCACTACACGCAAGGCATCCACGTCGAGCCCCGAGTCTGTCTCGTCAAGTATGGCAAAAGTGGGTTCCAACATCGCCATCTGGAATATTTCGTTGCGCTTCTTCTCACCCCCGCTGAATCCTTCGTTCACACTACGGTTTGCCAGCTTGTTGTCCAACTCCACAATGGCACGCTTTTCACGCATCAGCTTCAAGAACTCGCTGGCGGTAAGGGCAGACAGCCCCTTGTACTTGCGGTGCTCATTCACCGCTGCACGCATGAAGTTGACCATCGACACTCCGGGAATCTCCACGGGATGCTGGAAAGAGAGGAACAATCCCTCATGGGCACGGTCTTCAGGACTCATGGCAAGCAGGTCTTTACCATTGTAGGTCACACTACCCTTAGTCACCTCGTAAGCCGGATGTCCCACCAACACATTGCTCAGCGTACTCTTGCCCGCACCATATTGCCCCATCAGGGCATGCACCTCGCCCGGCTTCACCTCCAGGTTGATGCCTTTCAATATCTCTTTGCCATTGATGCTGGCGTGCAAATCTTTAATCTTTAACATTTTCTTTATTGATGTTTTTTCGGAGTTCTCAGAGAACTTGGAGTTCTCGAGCACTCAGAGTACTCAAACTTATATTCCTTATCTTTTATCCCACACTGCCTTCCAGCGAAACGCTGAGGAGCTTTTGTGCCTCGGCAGCGAACTCCATGGGCAGTTTGTTAATGACTTCTTTGGCATAACCGTTGACGATGAGACCGATGGCATCTTCGGTAGAAATGCCGCGCTGGTTGCAGTAGAAGAGCTGGTCCTCGCTAATTTTCGAAGTCGTTGCCTCGTGCTCCACCACCGCCGTCTCGTTGTGAATATCCATGTAGGGGAAGGTGTGGGCTCCACATTGGTCTCCCAACAGCAGCGAGTCGCACTGGCTGTAGTTGCGTGCTCCCTCTGCCTTCTCAGCCACACGAACCAGACCGCGATAGGAGTTCTGGCTCCGACCTGCCGAGATGCCTTTGCTGATAATGGTACTCTTGGTATTACGCCCCAGGTGAATCATCTTCGTGCCTGTGTCTGCCTGCTGATGGTTGTTGGTTACTGCCACACTATAGAACTCTGCTACCGAGTTGTCGCCCGAGAGGACGCACGAGGGGTATTTCCACGTGATGGCACTTCCCGTCTCCACCTGTGTCCACGACAGTTTGCTGTCCACACCCTTGCAGTGTCCGCGCTTGGTGACAAAATTGTATACGCCTCCCCTACCCTCAGCATCACCGGGATACCAGTTTTGCACGGTGCTGTACTTCACCTCGGCACGGTCATGCACCACAATCTCTACGATGGCTGCATGCAGCTGGTTCTCATCGCGCATGGGGGCGGTACACCCCTCGAGATACGAAACGTAGCTGTCATCATCTGCCACGATGAGGGTGCGTTCAAACTGCCCCGTGTTGGCTGCGTTGATACGGAAGTAGGTCGAAAGTTCCATGGGGCAGCGTACGCCCTTGGGGATATAAACGAACGACCCGTCGCTAAAAACAGCCGAGTTGAGTGCAGCAAAAAAATTATCACGCGGGGGTACTACCGAACCAAGGTACTTCTGTACCAAGTCAGGGTGTTCGCGTACTGCCTCGCTCATCGAGCAGAAGATAATGCCCTTCTCCATCAATGTCTCTTTGAAGGTGGTCTTCACGCTCACCGAGTCCATCACCGCATCTACTGCCATGCCGCTCAGTGCCAGACGCTCTTCCAAGGGGATGCCCAACTTATCGAAAGTCTTCAACAGTTCGGGGTCTACCTCATCGAGACTCTTGGGACCCTCTTTCTTTTTGGTAGGGTCGGCATAGTAGGAGATGGACTGGTAGTCAATCTCGGGTATGTCAAGGTGTGCCCAGGTGGGCATTTCCATCGTCAGCCAGTGGCGGTAAGCCTTCAGGCGGAACTCGAGCAACCACTCGGGCTCGCCTTTTTTCTCAGAGATGAGGCGCACCACCTCTTCGCTGAGTCCCTTCTCTATGATTTCCGTGTCGACATCGGTGGTGAAGCCATATTTGTACTTCTCTTCGGTCAACCGGCGCACGTACTGGTTTTTCTCTTTATTATCTTTTTTTTCCTGTTCCATTTCTTTAGGCATATATCGTATTTCGCAAGGGGATGTTACAACTTTTCGCCTTATTTACCGATGATTCTTTGCACCTTGTGGATGTCCCCCGCTGCAAAAGAGGTGCAATATTAGCAAAAAACAGCGACATGGGCAAAAGGTTGCACTGAAAAAGACATTTCTTGCCTTGGAATAGGTGTTTATTCTGCCACAGACGTTCCTGTTTCCGAAAGTTTTACATCTTAGAGAAACTAAAAATTAACCCTCTAAACTTATTCAAAAAACACTGGACAGTTAGTCAAAAAAGTGTCTAGAGTTTTTTGATTTACGCTGGACACTTATTTCAGTCCCCCTTGATACTTTTTTCAGTAAGTGTCCAGAGTTTTTCAGTAAGTGTCCAGAGTTATTGGAACGTAATGGAAAGGGAGAAAAAATGCCTTAAACGCCTATTTTGAAAATACTCACCAAAGAGATTGATTGCTTGACAAAACCGACTATATCCTTAATATTTTCAAAAATCTCCAGGACACAGCTTCACCGGTTGCAGGACTTATCCGCGTGAGTCCTGCAACAGAACGACCTGGGTCCTGCAATATCTTCCACACATTTGCAGACTTTTATTGCCCAATCAGCTGTTCGCCCACCCCCTTGATGGCAGGAATAAACATACCCACCAGATCGTACATCGGACGATAGAGGACCGATTCGCTCTTGACAGCCGCAGGCAGCAACTCGCCCTTGGGGTCGATAAACTCGAGCAACTGTGCGGCTATGCCGACGAAAAGCATAAACTTGATGGCACCCAAGCCACCGCCCAACAAACGGTTGAGCCAACCAAGGTGAATGACGCTCAGTGCCTTACTAAGGAAAGAAGCTATGAGCGAGAAGAGCAACGGCACGACTATCCACAACATGAAAAATGCCAATACACGCCCAATGGTGACCGAAACACCTATAGCCGGTGCCACCCAGTCGCCCACCTCGACAAACAGCGCACGGGCAACCAACAAACCGACAATCAGCCCCACGAGCGACGAAAGTTGGCGAACAAAGCCGCGCATCAATCCCCACACAGTACCGATGCCGACAAATACAAGAATTACAATGTCTATTGCGGTCATAATTATAAAGACCCTCCCCCTTACCCCTCCACAAGAGAGGGGAGTAAAATGTTTTACACTATCTACTCTCCTCCCCTGGGAGGGGCAGAGGGGAGGGTCTGTTACTTATTTACAATGTCTGTTTCACCTCAACCTCTTGGAAGGACTCGATGATGTCGCCTACCTGAATATCGTTGTAGCCAACCAAACTGATACCACACTCGAAGTTGGTTCCCACTTCCTTCACATCGTCCTTAAAGCGCTTCAAGGCATTGATATTGCCGGTGAAGATGACGATACCGTCACGGATAAGACGTGCCTTGTCTGAACGTTTCACCTTGCCTTCCTTCACCATAGCACCTGCCACAGTTCCGACCTTGGTAATGCGGAACACTTCGCGCACCTCGATGGTCGAGGTAACCTCCTCCTTCACCACCGGGGCAAGCATACCCACCATAGCGGCCTTCACCTCTTCGATGGCGTCGTAGATGACAGAGTACTTGCGGATATCGACACCATTCTGCTCGGCCAACTTGGCGGCAGAGGCAGAAGGACGCACTTGGAAACCTACGATGATGGCACCCGAAGCGGAAGCCAATACGACATCGGACTCTGAAATCTGTCCCACACCCTTGTGCAGCACGTTCACTTGAATCTGCTCGGTCGAGAGTTTTATCAACGAGTCACTCAATGCCTCGACAGAACCGTCCACGTCGCCCTTCACGATGATGTTCAACTCATGGAAGTCGCCCAAAGCCAAACGGCGGCCCACTTCGTCAAGGGTCAACATCTTCTGGGTACGCAAGCCCTGT
>JAFUPU010000053.1 GCA_017472635.1 Bacteroidaceae bacterium | reverse complement strand
GGTCATTCTGGTAGAGGTTGTGATTGTTGTCTCCGTCGGCATGTACGCCTGCCACTTGTGTGAAGACTCTCTCGCCCACGATGGGCTTGTTGGTGGGGATTCTCACTCCACTGTACGACTCCACGATGCGGCTCACTTCGTTCAGCTTGCTTTCGTCGATGGAGGTGGTGGCGTTGAAGTGGTCCTTCAAGATGGCTTGCACACTGGCCAGCGGAGCATTGCCGCACCGTTCGCCAAGGCCGTTCACACTCGTGTGGATGCTTTGGCTGCCACTGAGCACAGCGGCAAGTACGTTGCTGATGGCAAGGTCGTAGTCGTTGTGGGCATGGAAGTCGAAATGCAGGGTGGGGTAGCGCTTCTTCATCTTGCGCATATACTCGATGACTTGCAGGGGGTTGAGCACACCCAGCGTATCGGGTAACATGAACCGGCGGATTGGCGCATCCTTCAGTGCATCCATCAGTTGGAAGACGTAGTCGGGCGAGTCTTTCATGCCATTACTCCAGTCTTCCAGGTAGAGATTGACGGTGATGTCCATAGCCTCGGCTTTCTCTACTTCACGGAGGATGTCGGCAATATGCTCTTCGGGTGACTTCTTCAATTGGTGTTGGCAATGGCGGAGCGAACCTTTGGTAAGCAGGTTTACTACCCGTCCGCCCGCTTGTCGGATCCATTCGAGCGACTTGCCGTTATCCACAAATCCCAGCACCTCCACGCGGTCAATCATGCCACGCCGGGCTGCCCAGTCACATATCATGCGGACGGCTTCCATTTCTCCCTCCGACACACGTGCAGAAGCAACCTCAATACGATCAACTTTCACCTCTTCCAACAACAGGCGGGCAATCATCAGTTTCTCGTGTGGCACGAAACTCACACCGCTCGTCTGCTCCCCGTCGCGCAGGGTGGTGTCCATTATTTCAATTCTTCTTTCTGTCATAGCTTAGTCAATTATGGCACGCGGATGACGCAGATTGAGCAGATGACCGCAGATTCTTCTTTTCATTATTACCAAAAACCTTACGGTGTACTTGAGGATGTTCTCCAAAGTTCAGCAAAAGACCGACTTCTACATTGGTAGCTTTCAGGTAATTGATAAGTTGCAGCTCGTGTTCACGGCAGAGGCTCTCGACAGCTTTCAGTTCCAGAATAATATGGTCGTTGATAAGGATGTCGGCAAAATATTCTCCCACCTCTTTCCCCTTATAATAGACCTTTATCTGGTGCTGTGCCTTGCAATCGAATCCACGTCGCTTGAGCTCTTGAAAGAGTGCATTTTGATACACCCGTTCCAAAAAACCATATCCCAACGAGTTATATACTTCGTAAAACGCCGCTATAATCTCGTCCGTTTCGTCTTTATAAAGATTTTCTTCAACCATATATCTTTCATTTAAATGAAAAATCTGCGGTTATCTGCTCAATCTGCGTCATCTGCGTGCTGTTTCGTAGGAAGAGATTTTCTCCCGGTTCTCCAACAGGAAGTCGATGTCGTCGAGCGCATTCATCAGGCAATATTTCTTATAGCTGTTGATGTCGAATTGCTCGCTATGCCCGGTGGTGAGGTTGGTCACTGTCTGATTCGGTACATCTACGCGCACTTCAGCGGCAGGGTTGGCCTCCACGGTGTCGAACAGCTCCTGTTGGAACTCCTTGCTCACGATGACGGGGAGTACAAAGCAGTTGAGCAGGTTGTTGCGATGGATATCGGCAAACGAACTGCTGATGACCACGCGCACACCGTATCCGGCAATAGCCCATGCGGCATGTTCGCGGCTCGAACCGCTTCCCCAGTTTTGTCCGCCAATGATGATTTCGTGTACACCTTGGCGCGGTGCTTCGCTATATTCGGGACGATTCATCACGAAGTAAGCTACCGGCTTTCCTTCGCTGTCAAAGCGCAGGTCGTGCATGAAAGCTTCGCCAAAGAACTGCGGGTCGCGTGTCGTACTTGCCAGGTATCTGGCAGGAATGATAAGGTCGGTGTTACAGTTGTCAATCCTGATGGGCAGACAAGTGGATTGTATGATGTCAAATTTCTGTTTCATAATGATAATGAACCCTCCCCCTTACCCCTCCCAAGGGAGGGGGGTAGATACAAAGGAGTGTCGGGTCTCTTTTTTGTTATATATAATAATGATAGTTGAAGCCTTTCACTCCCCTCCCTTGGGAGGGGTAAGGGGGAGGGTTCCCCGTGGATCCGTTACCACTCCAGTTATCGCACTTGCCGCCACCACAAGCGGACTTGCCAGAATGGTGCGTGCACCAGGACCTTGGCGACCTACAAAGTTGCGGTTGCTTGTCGAGATGGACAATTTGCCGGCAGGCACCTTGTCGGGATTCATTGCCAAGCATGATGAGCACGAGGGCAGGCGCAATTCGAAGCCTGCTTCCTCAAGTATTTTGTCGATACCGTCATCGATAATCTGTTGGCGCACAAGCCATGAGCCGGGCACCAGCCAAGCCACCACGGTCGGTGCTTTTTTCGTCCCCTTTACTACAGAGGCAAAGGCGCGGAAGTCCTCGATGCGTCCGTTGGTGCAGGCACCGAGGAAACAGTAATCCACAGGCGTACCTTCCAGCTTCTGTCCGGGCTTGAATTGCATATAGTCAAGCATGGCGAGGAATTGCGAGCGGTCGGCTTCGGGCACCTCGTCCAATGTCGGGATGCACTCGTCGATGGCGATGCCCGCACCGGGGTTGGTACCATAGGTGATGCGCGGTGCAATGTCCTTGGCACGATAGGTCACCTCTTTGTCAAATACGGCATCGGGGTCTGAATAGAGCTTTTTCCATTCCTCTACAGCCTTCTCCCAAGCCTCGCCCTTGGGGGCATATTCACGTCCTTTCAGGTATTCGAACGTTGTTTCATCGGGAGCAATCAATCCCGCACGGCTACCCATTTCGATAGAGAGGTTCGAGAGGGTAAGGCGTCCTTCCATTGACATGTTGCGTACGGTCGAACCGGCATACTCTACCGCATAGCCCGTAGCACCCGAGGTGGTCATTTGTGCCATGATGTAGAGCGCCACATCCTTGGCGGTGACTCCTTCAGCCAACGTGCCTTCGATGTTGATGCGCATTGTCTTCGGTTTGCTCTGCAAGATGGTTTGCGAAGCCAACACCTGTGCCACCTCACTGGTACCGATACCCATGGCGATAGCACCAACTGCTCCGTGTGTAGAAGTGTGTGAGTCGCCACAAACGATGGTCATACCCGGCAATGAGAGTGCTTTCTCGGGACCTACCACATGGATGATGCCGTTGTCCTTCGTGCCCATGGCAAAGTGCTTGATGCCAAACTCGGCACAATTCTTCGCCAGCGTCTCCACCTGCTTGCGTCCCACGGGGTCGTCGATGCGCTCCTGCTGGTCACTCGGTGTGTTATGGTCGGGCATGGCCACCACCTGCTGGGGGCGGAACACCCCAATTCCTTTGTCTCTCAACGTGTCAAATGCCTGTGGAGTTGTCACTTCGTGGCAATAGAGCCGGTCGATATAAAGTTGTGTAGGGCCGTCCTCGACTTTCTGCACCACGTGGGCATCCCAAATTTTGTCGAAGAGAGACTTACTGGACCCTCCCCCTTGCCCCTCCCAAGAGAGGGGAGTAAATACATTTTCCATATCTGTTTTTTGGTTATTCATAACTTTCTATTTCTTTTGTAATTGTTTCTAATGTGTTTTCTATGTCGTACAACACTTCTTCGTTCGTAAAACGGATAATCCGGTAACCCATATCATTCAAAGTCAATTCACGAATTTCATCGCTTTCTACTTGTTCGCGTTCAGCATGATAAGCACCATCAACTTCAATAACGAGATTTATGGCTGGCAATAGGAAATCGACAATATAATCGCCAATAATGTGTTGCCGAAGCACCTTTACCCCTAATTGTTCAGCCCTGATGGATTTCCACAATACATGTTCGGCAAGAGTTTGGTTCTTCCGATTCTCCAAAGCAAAAGCTTTCAGCAATTTGTATCTGTCCGGCGAAGCCGTCTTGTAATCCATCATAATCAAAACATTCTACTCCCCTCCCTTGGGAGGGGTGAGGGGGAGGGTCTGTTGGTTTCCTTTTCTACTTAAACTTATTTATACAATCAATATATGCTTCCACCGAGGCGGCAATGATGTCTGTGTTGGCACCGAAGCCGTAGTAGATGTGACCGTCGTATTCCACCTGCATGTGTACTTTTCCCATGTCGTCCGAACCTTTGCTGATGGCCTGGATGGTAAACTCCTTGAGTACCATCTGACGGTCGATGATTTTCTTCAGCGCTTTGATGGCTGCATCTACCGGACCGTTTCCGCTGGCACACGCTTCGAACTTCTCGCCACAGATGCTCACACCCAAGCTGGCTACCGATTGTACGCCCACACCGCTGGTCACCTGCAGGTACTCGAGCTTGATGCGGTGGTTTTGTGTACGGTCGGCACCGGCAAGCAACATGATGTCATCGTCGTTGATATCCTTCTTCTTGTCAGCCAACTTGAGGAACTCTTCGTATACCTTATCCAACTTGTCCTGATTCAGCTCGACACCAAGCGCGTGCAGACGGCTCTTCAGTGCAGCACGTCCGCTACGGGCGGTCAGCACGATGGAGTTGTCGTCGATGCCCACATCCTTCGGGTCGATGATTTCGTAAGTTTGCACATTCTTCAACACACCGTCCTGGTGGATTCCGCTCGAGTGGGCAAAGGCGTTGCGTCCCACGATAGCCTTGTTGGGCTGTACGGGCATGTTCATCAAGCTGCTCACCATGCGGCTGGTCGGATAAATCTTCTGTGTGTTGATGTTTGTCTCGATGTCGATGTCTTTGTGGCATTTGATAATCATTGCCACCTCTTCGAGCGATGTGTTTCCGGCGCGTTCGCCAATGCCATTGATGGTCACTTCCACCTGGCGGGCACCATTCAAGATACCACTCATGGTGTTGGCGGTGGCCATACCCAAGTCGTTGTGGCAATGGGTAGAGATGATGGCATTGTGTATGCCGTCTACATGCTCCATCAGGTATTTTATCTTTGCGCCATATTCGGCAGGCAGGCAATAACCCGTCGTGTCGGGTATGTTCACCACTGTGGCACCAGCCTTGATGACTGCTTCGATGACGCGTGCCAAGTATTCATTCTCGGTGCGACCGGCATCTTCAGCATAAAATTCTACGTCCTCCACGTAGCGTTTGGCATACTTCACTGCAGCTACGGCACGTTCGATAATCTCTTCGCGATTTGAATTGAACTTGTACTTGATGTGCGAGTTGCTTGTGCCGATACCCGTGTGGATACGTTTGTGTTTGGCATACTTCAGTGCTTCGGCTGCTACGTCGATGTCGCGCTCGACAGCACGGGTCAGGGCACAGATGGTGGGCCATGTTACTGCTTTTGAAATTTCAATTACCGAGTTGAAGTCGCCCGGACTTGATACAGGAAAACCTGCTTCAATCACATCCACACCCAACAGCTCCAGCTGCTTTGCCACTTGGATCTTTTCAATGGTGTTCAATTGGCAACCGGGAACCTGTTCGCCGTCGCGCAATGTGGTGTCGAAAATGAATAATTTGTCGCTCATTGTTTTTTCTATTATATTATTGTTATTGTAGTATTCAATAAAAAAGCCTTTCTCACATGAAAGTGGAAAGGCTTTATTTTTTGTCAGTATCTTGTTTTTAGCAACATTCAACCATTACATACAGCATCCACTTTCCACCAGATTCTCTAGTAGAATAATAATGCTTAGCAATGAAATGTTGATGTTCTGAATCATATTTGTTGTCTTTTCTTTTATTTGCCCGCAAAGGTAGGCATAATTTTTGGAATACAAAATAAAAAAGAAACTTTTTTTCTCGTTTTTAGTGCAAAATGTTATATTTTTAATCTTTTCAATGTCTTTTCTCTAATATTGGCTCGGTTTATTCATGTCTTTATAGGATTCTGACGAGTGAAAAAGGGGAGGGGAACAGTGAATCTCCCTTACTTTCCCTTTATATATATAAATAATGTACGCGCGCGAGAAATCTTTCTCCCTCTTTCACCCTTCACCACTTCTACAATGTTGTTTTCTGCATGTCACCTTTCACCCTTATCCGGTTGGTAGATAGTGCGTTGTGGGTGAAGGGAGGGAGTAGGGTGAAGGGAAGCAGGATGAAACAGGTGAAAGGGTGATGAAAGAGTCTTGTTTCACCCGTAATCATCAGTTGTACAGGTTGTTATGGGTGAAATGAAACGAACGGAATGTTTATATGCAACTCTCTCTTTAGTAGTGAATGAAGGGAATGTTTGAGGTTAACGATTTACCGTAAGGTTCATTTTTTACCATTTTCCATCTATCCGCTATGCAATTTTGATTTGTTGTTTTGCTGCTTTATTACTTTTATGCTTATTCGTCTATTTCTATCTCATTCGCTCTTTCATTGTCACATTAGTCGGCAACTTTTGCATTCAACCCAAACATGCCTCCTACGTTTTTTGTGATATCTCCTGGATACAGCTTGCCCGAGTCCTAGGAATGAAGGTGCTGAGTCCTGGGACCGGTGGTGCTGAGTCCTGGGACCGGTGGCATTGAGTCCTGCAATAAAATTGACAATTTCTACAATCAGTGTTAGGATTGCTGGTTTTTGCATGCAGACAGTAGGTCGTAGTATGTCGAGGTGTATTGCCGGGGATTTATTCTGAAATCGTTACAAGATTGGGTGATTGTATGGTCTGTTTCATCATTGGATTATCTCTTAGAACTCTATTTTTACCCTTGTTATACCGTTAAAAGTTATTAAAATCAACCCGCTTGTTTTAAAAAGAGGGGAAAGCTTTAGGTTGTTCACATAAAAAGTACTTCCTTTGTATTTGCTACGATTAGCGTATAG
Source organism: Bacteroidaceae bacterium (assembly GCA_017472635.1). Taxonomy (GTDB): domain Bacteria; phylum Bacteroidota; class Bacteroidia; order Bacteroidales; family Bacteroidaceae; genus Phocaeicola_A. Next base: position 9,957 of record JAFUPU010000053.1, on the reverse strand, counting down.
TCAAAAGGGAGAAAAAGTTTTAATAGGTCAACTATGAATAGAGTTGCTTATGTGGTTTTCTGTTAACTCTGTGTTTTTTCCTTTTTTGTCTATTGCTGAAAATAGGAGGTGGTAAAAAAATAAATTAGATGGTTTGCATGCATGTGTGCAGTACGATATATGGTGTTGTTTTGCGGTTGCTTCTTTGGGTAGGAGTGGTTGGCTGTATGGTTTCATGCAGCGCGCATCATGATGAGGTGGAATCTCCTTCACCCGGACAGTTGAATAATATCTATCTTTCATTGTCCATTTCTGTGCATGGCAATCATTCTTATACGCGCGCGGGCGAAACGCGTGCACCTATGGGCGGTGAAGATGGCAATGGGCGGGTAGATGCCTCTGCCAACGAAAACCGCATCAGCAATCTTACGCTGCTCTTTTATCAACCGGGCGATGATGGACTGAACACTTCCTCTGCAGCCGGTGTGCCCATCAAGTATGCCTACTATTTTGCAGGTCTCGACAATCTCTCCTCGACTGAGGGCGAAGAGAGGGTGGACCTTGTTTACTCTTACAAATTCCCTCTCTATGGCACCATCGACGAAGGTACCTACCATGTCATTACGATAGCCAATGCCGGAGACATGACTTTTTTGAAAGGCGAATCACTTGCTGAGGTGCGCGACCGGCAATTGACCGGTAACTTATGGACGGCGGCTACCCCCGTATATCAGTGCAACAATTTTGTGATGAGTTCCGAACAGGATGATGTGGTAGGACTCACGGCAAACGAACAGGTTGACGGTACCTACGACAACCCGTTCGAGGGAACGCTCACCATCGAGCGGGTGGCAGCCCGTGTGGATTTGAATGTGGAAGGCGGCACTCGGAAGGTCGCATCAGACAACTCGGTCTATTATGAATATCCGGTGAAGGATGAAGTTGGAAATGATACAGGCGATAGAGTCCGTCTGACAGGTATAACTGTCGGAAACGTATTGGTTCCCGGTGCTACCGATGGATGTTATCTGTTGAAGCGGGCATGCGATGTCAGCCGGTTGCCCGAGTCGTTGACAGAAATCTCGCAACTGCCTGTCAGTTACCTGGCGGACGAAGAGAAGCAACAGCATGCAACGACCGGAAAGATAGAAGGAACCAACCTGGTGATTGACCCTTTCTTTGTAGCGAAGAAGAGTGGGACAGGTTTGACCGCCCATTACACTTCTGTGGAAGCCGATTTGGCTGTTGACCGGCAGACAGACGTGTTGAATGGGGTTACCGAAACATACCTGACCCTTGCCTATGTGCGTGAAAATACCTTGCCGGTAGGATGTCAGAAGGCAGCCTATGCGACCAAACTCATTTTCCACTACGATTACTATAGAGCCGGAGCCGGCGAACCTACTCAGGAAGGGTTGACAATCGACTACTATCTCCGCCACTGCGATGACTCTAACGACTATGACGACGGCACTACCGACCATCCCATGAAATACGGCATTGTGCGAAACACCATCTATCGGGTGAAGATTGGAAAAATCACCCAAATGGAACCGCCCGGTGAGGAGACCACCGTCACCCTTACACCCACCATCCGCGTGAAAAAGTGGAATGTGGTAGCTTACAAAGAGCCTGTCTGGATGTAAGGACGGTATGCACGTGGCACCGGAATGAAGAATTAAGAAAAAAGATTGGAATATGAAAACACTGAAAGACTTCGCCATACTGCTTCTCTTGCTCTTTATTGTAGCAGCCTGTACCTCGGAAACCGACTCCCTCCCCGAAGAGGAAAAGCCTGTCAACGTCACCCTCCGCCTCTCTGTGGCAGGGAGCGGACCTGTCACCCGGTGGCAGGATACAAACGTACCTGCCGATGACAAGACAGAATTGATGAAGAATTGGATGGTCTTTGTGGCAGATGCCTCAGGAAACATCGTAAAGGTGTTGACCGGAACCCCTTCTGCTACTGACGAGGTGGACGAAGAGGTGGATGAGATGGAAGAGACCGTTACACTAACTTCCGGACACACCTATACCTTCTATTCGTTTGCCAACCTCTCTTTTGACGAGTTGAATGCGGCTATTGGCAGCGGCAGTTCGCTTTCCGCCTCATCTACAGGAGTTATGCCCGACCTTTCATCCGTAACCTTTGCCCTCAATGGCAACGGTTTTGTCCCCTCCACCTCCGGCATACCTATGAGTAACAAACAGACGTTCGGCATCACCGCCTCTACCACATCGATAGACCTCATCGTGGTGCGCATGCTGGCCAAGATGGAGCTGCGCTTCTGGAATGCTACCGCCAGCCCCATCACCATCAAGCAGGTGACCCTCTCGGAGATAACCCCCAATGCCGATGTACTGACGGGCGAAGGGGAAAAGAAAAACATCTTCCTCCTCCCCAAATATGAGACTGCCGGCACGGAAAACAGCATGGAAGCAGGCGATTTGACTCCCAATATAGCCACGCAACAGAAGGCTAACTTTTCGCCCACTATCGATGCCACAACCGTAGCCGGAAGTTCCTATACCGAAGGCACAACCGATGTGACGACCGACGCTCCGGATGCCACCATCGCCTTTTACCTCAACGAGAGTCAGGTGGCAGATGCCACTCCCGGCTATTTTGCCCTGACCGTCACCACCGTCACGGGCGACGGCACCGAAGAAGTGCAGCGCTATGCCCTGCTCGACAACGGTGGCACCGACGGATGGACCGGCATCCCCCGCAACGATTACCGCATTGTCCCCATCGTCTTCGATGACTATGGGCTCGACATCATGCCCTACGACTTTCCGCCCATCGGAGTCTATCCCGCCTCGGTGAAGGAGGAGGACGGAAAGTTCACCTGCACTTTCCATGCCGGCGGACATTTTCACATTGTCCCCACCGTGCGCCGCTTGAGCGACAATGCAGAGCTTGGCTACAGCGATGCGGCAATCGAAGGAGCTGACACCTGGACATACTCCAGCTGGTCCCCCGATGCCGATGCCACCATCTATGAAGTCTGCCCCGACGGCGAGACAGCCCCCACCACCGACGGCTCCGACAACGGCTATGCCCCCGTGTGGGATGCCACCAATCATTATCTCTTCGGCAAACTGAAGCACGATGTCACCGGCACCGCCTACCACGAACTGAATATCCAAGTCAACAAAGGCACCACTGCCGCCTACCGCACGTTGACCTACAAACTCCATATCATCAAAGAATAAATCCACAGCTATGAATAGACCAATGAATACCTGCAAATTCTCATTCATGAAATATATCCGAGTAATGATGCTTGCACTCCTCACCCTTTGTGGAAATAGGGTGGTGGGGCAGACGTTTGATGGAGTGTTACTTCCTAATGGTAAGATTTATGAAAACTATGTAACGGGTATTGAAGAATTAAGTTCCTGTACGTTGAATATAGATAAAGAATCGGTTGAGGCTGATTTGAAAAGTATAAATGGCACAGAGAATGGTATTGAAAAATTCTATATTCGGTGGTATATTCAAGATTCAAATGGGGATTATTATCCAAATATAGCTGCCTATGATTATGAACTTACTTCAACCAATAATTGGAGCCTTTCTTTTACTGGTGGTGATCAGATTTTTTCTCAAACAGTAGGGTGGTATTATTATAGCGGATGTCAAAATTGGACAAATGGAAATATTGCTACATATTTGTCAGCGAGGGTTTCCTTATTCACAAATTGGGGAAACAATCCTCTTTACTTTTATAGTTTTTTAGGCTATTCTATCGTTTGTGTCATTACAGATGATTTGGGGGATGGAATAAGTGAGAGTACGATAACTTCGGAGCCTGATTATAAAATCAAATACGTTTTTCATATAGGTGATGACCCTTTTGAGAACACATCGTCCATTTCTCAAACATTGAAACCAACCGAAACTTTTTATGAGGTTTCTTCCCCTGCAAGCGCTTCAATCACTTTGAATGATGCAACCGCCCCTTCCTATATCCGTTGGTATTTTGCTGATGCAAGTGGAAATGCCGTAGCCAATCCCGGCTTTACTCTATCTAATGAAGGATATACTTATACCTCACAAGGTAACAGCATTTATTACGGAGGAACAACCACCGAACCCAATGCTGAATTGTTGAATATGACCGTCACTCCTCAAAGCGGAAAGTCATGGAGCGACCTTACGTCCTATAAACTTGTGGCTTTGCTTTCAAATGAAGTGGGTACGACTGATGAAAATGGTACATTGACGCAAGAACCATTGATTGCTACAAAATACGAAATCAGTTTTGATTACGTTACCTTCGCGTCTGCGCTTCCAAGCAACCAACATACTATAGATATAGAAGTAACAGATGCAAATGCCCAAACTGCCACAATCTCTCTCTCTGACCAGTGGGAACAAATCAAGAGCGATTTGGGAGCAGAGACCGTCACCTATGTGAAGTATTATTGGCTGGATGGCAATAATAATGTCGTGACTGTAGGTTCATTGGCTGGTAACATCTCTTTCTCTGAACATTCATTAGCAGGAATGCATTGGCTGAAACCGACAGATACATCATTCGATACCAATATGCTCAACTTTACGGCATCGGTCACTTCTGGTGTGATAACTGATTATAAGCTCGTGATACTCTTTTCGGATGAATCGGCAACCTATAGCGGTACAGATTGGGTGAAAGAACCGACGTTGCAGAGTATGTACACGGTCAGCTTTAGTGTTATTTCTTTCGAAAACACTGTGTCCGCAACCGAATACAAGACCATCAACATTTACGATGAACTGACTTACGAGAATATTCCAGTTGATTTGGGAGGTGAAGCTCCCACGTATGTCCGTTGGTATTGGTTATCAGATGGCAATAATGTGGCTACTACTGACTGGACATTTGCCAATGCGGACGTTACATTCACTGATTACAACGGCACGAAGTACCATTATGCAGGAACTACAGCTAATGAGGAATTGAACAAATTGACCATCACCCCACCTGCAGGAACGGATGCCAAGACTTTGCCATCGACCAACCTCAAACTGGTGGCTTTGGTTTCAACCAAGACGGCAGATGATGGGGCAATATTGGATGCTTCTTCCAATTTGATAAAGGAACCCCTTATTGACACGAAGTATATCATCAGCTTTGAAAGTGTCCCGTTTGAAAAGAGCAACAGCATTTATAATGCAACTAAAAAGGAAGATAACATTTACATTACAGATGAGCAAAAGAACGGAACGGCATCGGTAACAGTTGAACTGGACGATAATCTTCCGACCATTCTTTCTACTTTCTATAAGAGCAATGCTACGGATTTGGATGCCGGATTCTACCTCCGCTGGTACATCATTGACGAAAGTAGCAATCGTGTGACCGACCTGACGGACTGGTCGCTTTCTTCTGCCAATAGCGGAGCCTCTTATATGAAAAACAATTATGGATATTATTGGTACAGTGCGCTGAATACATCCATCAAAGTCTCAGAGAATCAGGATTTGATGAACCTTGTTGTACAATGTCCGTCGGGGACTGACCTCACGCAATACAAAGCCGTGTGTGTGATGTCTGCCAATCTGAATGATGCGACCGTAATTGATAATCAATTGGTAAGCGAACCGACGTGGACATTGCAATATACCTATAGCTTTGCTTCGCTCACCTTTGAGGGAAGCACGGCTGGTGCCCAGTCCCTGAGTGAAACCATTCGTTTGGCGGATGATGCCATGAGCAGTGTCACCCTCTCGTTGCCGTTGTCATCTGTGCAAGGTTATATGGGTAAGGAAGAGTCCTCTTTCTACATCCGCTATTACTTGACAGATAAGACTGGCAATCGTATCGCTTTGCCCGATGGAGTGACCATTACTCCTAAGGACATCACATTGACTTCCAACGACTATGGCCACTATTGGTATTCCTCAACGGGTATAGGCGCTGTCACTGATTTGGGAGTGACAGTAGCCGATGCTAATGGAACGACCGACCTCCGTAATTACAATGTAGTGGCGGTGATGAGCAGTAATGACCCCCTGCAGGTGGAAGCAGATGGAACTGTCACTTATGAACCTCGCGAAATGGAGGTGGTATATACGTATAAGCTTGTCAGTGCAACAAAAGATCCATTTTTAACCACTGATACCCAATACGAGGTACGTCATCGCTATATACTGTACGATCCAACCACTCGTAAAGCTACTGTTAACTTTTATACGGATGAATTCAGTGGGGTCTCTTCCTATTTTAATAAAACAATAGAAGATTTCTTAGCCAATTATTACCTCCGATGGGCATTGGAAGACGATGCTGGCAATTTGATGGAAATCGATAACACAGTGATTGTTCCTTTGATCTCTAATAATGGTCCGTATGCTTCTACCGCCACTACTTTGTATAGATGTTCTTATTGGGCGCAGTATCAATATCAAGCGAATCAAGGTCAGTTGAAAATGACATTGACATTGCCTGAAGGTTTGAGTTATGAAGATTATAATCTTTCTATTTTGTTGACTGATGATTTAACGGGAGCCAATAAGGTTACAGATGAATGGGGAAATGTTCAGCAAAGATTAGACAATGAACCTGCCGATATTAAACTGAAATACGTTTATCATTTGGTAACGGCAGAGGATATAACTCAAATGGAGTTTGCACCTACAACTACAGCTTCCAAGACTTATAATGAATTGGTGAGAATTGCTTCTTCTTCTGAAACAGCCTATACTATTCCTTTATATACGTTGTACACAAACACTATTCAAAAAGAAGTCTTTGGAGGAACAGCACCTACTAATGCTTACTTTCGTTGGTATATTGCTGATGCCAAGGGAAATCCTATAGAGGAATTGACTACTACGGAAACTGGTGGCTTGGCAAGTACTGGACAATTTGCTCATACCAGTGTAGGTGCTGACGGATTGATATGGATGAGTAAAACAGCTACTCATGAATTTGATGCAAATCATTTGAATGTCAAATATACCAAAGGTACGGACGCATATTGGGGACAGTATAAAGTTGTCTGTCTGATAACGGATGAATTGGAGGGCATGCAGTATGTAAATGGTACTTATTTGGCAGACCCGGAAACAATTAAAGCAAAAGTCATTTATAGCTTCACCGATGGCATTGACCGCTTTTCGGGAACTGCTGCCACGGATGCTATAGAAAAATCGTTCCGTCGTGAGTTGGAAGAAGATGAGAAAGGAGTATATGAAAAGACAGCGCAGTTGAACTTGTCGGAAGATATGTCTGCCGAATATAAAGCAAAACTCACTGGGGCAGAAACCGTCTATCTCCGATGGTATGTGACGGATAAGAGTGGAAACATCTTGTCACCCGATGCATCACCCGTATCGTTGGCTTTGCCGGAGAATGACAAACTCCATCAGAATGACAAACTCCATCAGACAGAATACGGCTACATCTGGTATTCGGGATATGATGGCAAAGGAACCTTCTCAACTGATTTGTTGAACGTGACGGCTACTGCTTCGGCCAATGTCAATGTCAATCTCTACGACTACAATGTAGTTTGCGTAATGACCACCAATGTATCTGATGCCACCATAGAAAATGGAGAGTTCACTAAGGAATCCACTTGGGAGGCACGATATACTTATATATTTACCCGTGCCTTTGCCGGAGAGTTAGCAGAAGATGCTAAAACCATCTACAAGACATTGGTGGTGGCGGATGATGCAACGAGTGTGAATGTACCGTTGTCGAAGAGAATTGTAGAAATAGCCTCTTTCTTTGGTGGTAGTATTGCCGATTTGAATACCAACTTCCATATCCGTTGGGCGTTATTGGATACCGACGGTAATGAAGTTTACACACAAGGGCAACTGACCAATAATAATTATAATGAAAATGATTATGGCATCTACTGGAATACGAAAGCCAATAAGAATAGCAACACATTCTATAACGATCTTTTGTCCGTTTGGCTTGATGCAACATATACGTTGCTTGACGGTGCTGCTTGGAATGATTACAAGTTGGTTATTTATATGACCGATGACAATGAAGAAACGGACGGTGTACGTACAGAAACCTATATAGAGAATAGTACCGAAAAAACGCGTCTTGTCCACGAACCCAACCACCTCGAGCTTCGCTACATCATCGACTTCCAAACAGTGTCCGAAGTGCAAAGCCGTTTCGTACATTACAAGGGATATACCAACTCTGACTTTACCTCTGTGGCAGGAAGCCCTACAACAAACAATGTGGCATTCAATGCACAGACAGGTGAATATGAGACCGTATCGAAAGACATTCGCCAGCAGACGCATGAGTGGACGTATGAAATCTATATCAAGCCGGGAGCATCGAAGGAATTGGTATTGCCTATCTTGAATAGCGATCCCATGGAGCCACAGGCTTATTTCCGTTGGTATGATTGGAATACAGACCAAGGTTCATCCACTGTAAGTGAGAAGTCTGAGAGTCTGCTTTCATCCATTTATTCTGAAAACCGTGGACTCTTCGGTATTTGTTTAGGAGGGGCTCCGATGTCAATATCTAACACGACTGGAACAGCACCGACCAACGTTAATGTAGGGGTTACATTCACCGCACCGTCTGCTGAGTGGAATGAACCGATAGTCATTGCTTGCGACATCAGTAAGTATGGCGATGGCATGGACTTGAGTGAAACCTATCTGGTGCATGAACCTACGCTCTCTTATCGCTACAAATACATCATTCGTCCGGCACGGATGATTGCTGATGCCATCAAAGAGGGAGTGAATGACCCGAACGACAATCTGTTGGAAAATCATGGTGATGTGACGATTGGTATATCGGGAAAAGACAGTAAGGCATCCTTACGCTTGAATCTGTCCAATGTTGACAACTATTATTTCTATCCCTATACGTTGAGTTTCGATGATTCTGGAAATCGTGTAGAGTCATGGAGTGATGATTTCGTACAGGCTACCAAGGTATCTTGGAGGGTGTATGATGCTTCGGGACTGTATTATATGGATATGGGAAATAATCTGGTGTTGGATAATGGCTTGTTCTTTGTCTTGAGCCAGACTAATATAAATGGTACATATCGTTATAAATATGCTCCTACAGATTATACGCTGAATAAAGATATTCAGTTCAATATCGGTGATCCTTTTTATGTGTTTGCCTATGCCAGTGATGGTACAAATTCGTGTCCCATTGCTCGATTCAATTGCCGCTTCAGCGAGAATTACCCGATTGCAGCTGATGACGTAGTAGCAAATACCGAATACAGGACTCGCACGGTCAATTATCTGGACCAGCATTACAGTCGCGTGGGACTTATCTCTTTTGATGTGGAAGAGGGAGGTACTTTGTCACTTCCTACCTTTCCATTAGACAACATGAACCCGATGCCTTTCAAGTGGAATCGTTCGCATTATGGATATTGTTACTCCGGACTTTATCCCTATTTGGTGGGTAATGCACAGAGATATTACGGACTTTCTCCGATACATGGTGATTACACCTTGATTAAGAGTATGAACTTAGATGGTGTTTCAGAAGATAAATCAGGAGATGGATATTTGAAATATTGGTGGAAAAGCGACAAAACATTGCGCGACTTGACTTATCGCTATTCTGCTGGTGACCAAAATGGCTATTTCATTTATGTGGATGCATCGGAAGAGTCACGCCCTATTGCCAACGTGGCATTTGAGGGAGAGATGTGTGTGGGAAGTACCTTGGTGCTCAGTGCTATGGTGGCAGATATGACGAGTGGTAATGAAAAGCCACAGCTAATTTTTAAATTGTATGGTATAAAAACCGATGTGGATGGCAATGAGACGGAACGCAAGCTGGTACATTCGTTTGCTACTTGCGATTTCAGTACAGTAGGTGCAAGTGATTACGGAGTATGGTATCAGGTCTATGCCAAGGTGACGTTGCAGAACAATTCGGGAGCCGACCAATACAGGCAGTTTATTGTTTCCATTGATAACTATTGTGCCAGTACTGATGGTGCCGACTATGCCATTGACGACAT